>CAZACF010000098.1:6475-8880 GCA_964483565.1 uncultured Syntrophomonas sp.
TACATAAATCAATGAAATTCTTCATTTGCACGGTAAAATACTTGTTTTTATGATAAGCGATCTTGAATGTCCGTAAAAAGCTAACCCCCTCAACGGGCTTTATTAATAATTCGCCGGATTCCGCTTCTTTTTCTACTGCGCGTCTAGATATGACAGAAACACCCAGCTCGGCAATCACCGCGGCTTTTATGGTATCGGCATTATTACATGTCCAGGTAACTTCCCACGATAGCTTTTGCGCCTTCATCACATCCTCAAACGTTTTGCGTGTTCCACTGCCGTACTCCCTGATAATGAAATTTTCTTTTTCCAGTTCATGAGGATTAATTAACGATAAGCCTGCAAAACAATGTTGATTGCCGCAGATGAGCACCAGCTCATCGTCCATAAAAGATGTGCTAATGATATCCGGAGAAGTAATTTCTCCTTCTACCAGGCCGATGTCGGTCTTATCCGTCAGTAAACGTTTTTGAATCTGCTCGGTATTGTCTTCAAAAACTTCGACATTGGTAGATGGGTTTGTTAGCCTGAACGAGGAGACAAGCTCCGGAAGCAAGGTCGCCCCGATCGTGACACTGGCTCCGAGCCTGATTAAGCCGGTCTCATGCATGCTTTTCATATCCTTCTCAATATCGGCATTCATCCGGATCATATGCCGAGCATAACCGAGCAGCTTTTCCCCAGCTTGCGTCAGGTAAAGTTTGCGTGAAAGCCGTTCAAACAGCCGGATATCGTAATATTTCTCGAGTTCAGCAATTGCCTGGCTGACAGCGGATTGGGACATATAAAGTGATTCTGCGGCCACTGTCATGTTCATGGCATCACAGACTTTCACAAATATTTTGAAATGTCTAAGTGTCATAACATACTCCTATATATAAGCATATACTTATTATATCTATAAGATAATAATATTATACTTATTATATGTCAAGGAGTATGATATACGGCATAGGGAAGGTTGTCGAATAAGTCCGATCCGCCTTACGGCTTAAAACCGCACTTTTGTTGCACAAAGATCATTCTGCCGTCAAAATGAAGCTTTGTTTCCATAAAACTTTATCATGGCGGTAGAACGGGGACTCTCTTATGAAAACTATTGTAAACAAATTACCAGGAATTCTGATTGCGATCATCATAGCAATTCCGGCATGGACGCTTGGAAAATCGTTTCCCATCATCGGCAGCCCGATACTGGGTATCCTGTTCGGAATGATACTGGCTTTCTGGAAACGGCCGGATATATTTGACGACGGAGTAAAATATACGTCAAAAATACTGCTGCAATACTCCATTATATTGCTTGGCTTCGAGATGAACCTTTTTAATGTTTTTGAAGTCGGCAGTCAGACACTCGTATTAATGTGTTTTACTCTGACTGCGGCTTTAGTGACTGCCTTTATAACGGGCAAACTGTTGAAAGTTGACGGTAAAACCGCCACCCTGATCGGAGTCGGCACATCCATCTGCGGCGGTTCGGCAATTGCGGCGACTGCTCCGGTTATAAAGGCCAACGATGAGGAAGTTGTGCACTCCATTTCAACAATCTTTTTATTCAACATCATTGCAGCGTTTTTATTTCCTTTTCTCGGACATGTACTGGGCATGAGCGACTACAGCTTCGGCCTGTGGACCGGAACCGCAGTGAACGATACGTCTTCGGTGGTTGCGGCAGGTTATACGTTCAGCAATGCGGCAGGTAATCTCGCGGTTATCGTGAAACTGACAAGAACGCTAATGATTGTTCCAATAACGCTTGTCCTTGCATTTTATACCTCGAGAAAATTAACTGGCGGTAAAACCGGGAGCAGCTACAGTATCGCGAAAATATTCCCCTGGTTTGTGCTTGGGTTTGTAGGGGCCTCCGTTGTTAACACCTTCGTACCCATGCCGCAGGGCGCGGGCAGCTTTCTTGCTCAGATAGGAAAGTTCGTCATCGTCATGGCGATGGCTTCCATCGGTCTGAACACCAATATAGTAAAACTTGTGAAAAGCGGCGGCAAGCCGATTCTACTGGGACTTATCTGCTGGGTCGTTTTATCGTTGACCTCACTCGGAGTGCAGTTTGCAATATTAAAAATATAATCTATCAACAGCTTCAGGATAGCTACACCTACTCATTCTAATATCATTCTAAGAATACGGGTAAGAAGAATTGCCTTCCTCTCCGTTTTATTTTTTTCCTTCAACTTGTTTGGTATCCTTGTTTAAATCCTTCGTCAATTTCAGATCGGCGAAGGCTTCCGTATCAGGAATGCGCAATTGAAAATCATTTATAAAATCAATTTGGACCGTACCTTTGATCAGATCAGCGTCCAGCAAATGACCACCTTTGTTTTTGTCTTTTGACAAATAGTGCATATGCCATCCGGGCAGATTAATTCCTTCCACATAGTCAGGACAGC
>CAZACF010000099.1:0-3516 GCA_964483565.1 uncultured Syntrophomonas sp.
AAACGTCCCACATCTCCGGTATATACCCAACCGTCTACTAGAGTACTGGCGGTTGCTTCGGGTTTATTCCAGTATCCTTTCATGGAACCGGGATTACGCAGCACAATTTCGCCTTCCTCGCCAATGGGAAGTTCTCTGCTCTTGTTATCAAAGTCGACGATCTTAAATTCTTCCTCATAGCTGGGAATTCCCATGCTGCCGTATTTGATTTTCTGCCGGGGGCAGAATGTATCCAGGGTATGGGTTTCACTGAGGCCGTAAGCACCTTCCAGGAGCAGGCAGCCGTCGGTAAACTCCTGCCACTTTTTCGAGATTTTCTCGTCCAGGGCAACTACAAAAGATGTAGTCATATTTAATTTCAAGCTACTTAAGTCATACTTGCCTGCATCTGGATGTGCCATGACAGCTAAATTCATCGGAACCGCACTGTACCATTCAGTTACTTTGTATTTGTCAATGGCTTGCAGGACACTCAGAGGATCAAATTGGGTCAGCAGTACGTTGGTTGCTCCGCGCAATACTGGTCCGACCAGGAACAACATACCTGCGATGTTGAAATACGGCATGGTGGTTAAAACCCGGCTGTCTACATCGATGCCCATTATATCACAGGCAGCGGAGGGTTTGAACAGATGGGCATAATGACTTAGCATGGCACCCTTGGGAAGTCCGGTGGTGCCACCAGTGTATTCGAACAAGGCGATATCATTGTCCATATCTATCTCAACCTGAGGCGGAGTCTTGCTGAATTTTGCCATGATCTTCAGGAAATCCATGGTTCCCTCAATTTTTTGTTTGGGGATCTGCATATAATCCACCAGCGGTAAAGTAGGTTCAGCAGGTAGGTAATCGTGGAAGTTGGTGGTAACCACCTGTAACAGAGAAGGCATATTAGGCAGTGCCTTGGCCACAATAGGCATGAATAAATCAACCGTTACCAAACATTTCATGCCGGCATCATTCACTTCGTAGGTGAGCTCCATTTCTTTGAAAAGAGGGGAGCATGGACATACGATCCCGCCTATTTTTTGAATGCCGAAATGGGCAATGATGTATTGAGGGCTGTTGCCAAGGAACAATCCTACCCGGTCACCTTTTACCAGACCCAGGTCCAGCAGGTAGTTGGCAAATTGATCTGATGCTTCATCCAATTCCTTGTAGGAAATTTCTCTTCCGTAATTTATTATGGCCGGTTTTTCGGGAGTGCGTTTAGCATTTATCCTGAGATATTCAAAGATAGGTATTTTTCCTTCGGTTAATACAACTTCTTTTGCCATATCCGGGGGCCAATGTTTCATCCAGATTTTTTCCATAAACATTTCACTCCTCATTTTTTAAACGTTGAATCAGTAGCCGCAGGAACTGTTGATTCACCCTCTTTCTTAATTTTTATTACCAGGATTTTTAATAACAGATATTATTGTTCAACCTACTATTTGCATTCTGTATTAAATGCAAATAGACATGATGCCTCACTCTGAATTATGATTGTTATTTCCAAATGATGCTTGACAAACCAAAGACCTTTACTTACTGTTAAGTAAGCAAAGACTGTGCTTACTTAACAGTAAGTATAGCAATGAAATAGGTTTTGTACAAGAAAGAATCTAATTTTTAATAATGAGGGGAGGGGCGATTGTTATCGATCGAAGAACGGAGATTTTAGCGGTAGCAGCCAGGTATTTTAGGGAAAAAGGATATATTTCGGCCAGTCTCGATGATATAACCAACGAAATCGGCATTAGCAAGCCTGCGGTCTATTATTACTTCGAAGCCAAGGAAGATATCCTGTTTGAAATCTGCATGACCCATATCAACCAGTTGCATAATCAAGCCAAAGCAATTGCTGCATCTGACTTGGATATTGTCGAAAAGATTGCACAATTATTGACGAATCACATGATGCAGTTTCACCTGCAAAGAGACCGAGCGGAAACTTATTTGCGGGAAGCCGCTCATCTTTCGTTAGAAAGGCGCAAGTTTGCCAGTGATACGCTTAAATTGTATGAAGCATTTATCTGCAACCATGTCGACCATGCGATCAGCATGGGCGTTTTTCGCCCGCTTGACAGCAAACTGGTCGTAAGAGGGATTGGTGGAATGCTGAACTGGCTGGGGAATTGGTATACACCGGACGGATCATGCGATATGGAATACATTATCGCTACCCATATTGATTTTATTATGCACGGTTTATTGGCTAATCCGGATAAAGATGCCGGTAAATTTACCTACAAAATTGATCCCAATAGCTGTCTGGAAAAGGAAAGTCGCTCTTAATCGAAGGTAATAAGAAAGGGGGACACGCCATGTCATTACCGTTATATACTTTCGTTGCCGGTATTTCCGGAGTACTTATCAGTATGATCCTACTGCAGATATTCGTTACACTTAGTTCCAAATTAGCTATTTATATTGATAGTAAAGGGGAAGCCAAAGAAAAATAACGAAAGCAAAGGGGTTACAGACAGATGGATGCGTTACTAAACATGTGGTCCAGCATGGCATTTAATGATCTCTACTGGGGCAATTTTGTCATGTGGGGGATCGCCTTTATATTTATCTATTTGGCTATCAAGAAAGAGTATGAGCCGTTGCTGCTGCTTCCTATTGCCTTTGGCATTTTATTGGTGAATTTGCCTTCTGAAATTATGGCCCCCGGGGAAGGATTGTTATGGATATTTTATCACTATGGTGAGGAATGGGCTGTTATTCCACCCTTGATTTTTTTGGGAATTGGGGCAATGACTGATTTCGGCCCGGTAATTGCCAATCCTAAAACCCTATTGCTGGGTGCCGGATCCCAGGGTGGAGTATATGTTACTTTCTTTGGGGCGCTGGCGGCAGGATTTACAATATACGAGGCGGCGACCATAGGGATCATCGGCGGCGCCGACGGACCCACTACGATTTTTTTGGCGGCCAAGCTGGCTCCCCACATGATGGGGGTCTGCGCGGTGGCAGCCTATTCCTATATGGCGCTGGTACCGATTATTCAACCGCCGATCATAAAACTGCTTACGACTGAAGAAGAACGCAAGATCCGCATGAAGTCCATGCGTAAAGTATCCAAACTGGAAAAAATATTTTTCCCCATCGTTACTTGCATTATCATTTGTTTGCTGGTGCCCGACGCGGCTGCGCTAATAGGCATGTTCTGCTTTGGTAATCTGCTCAGGGAATCGGGCGTGGTTGATCGGCTGAGCAATACCGCCCAAAATGAACTAATGAATATCATGGTTATTTTTCTGGGTATCTCAGTCGGGGCCACCATGCCGGCCGAGGTATTTCTTAGTCCGAAGGTTTTATATGTATTTGTGCTGGGTGTGGTTGCATTCGCTACGGCTACCGCTTGTGGTGTACTGCTAGCCAAGTTTATGAATTTGTTCCTTAAGGAAAAGATCAATCCTATCATCGGTGCAGCGGGAGTTTCTGCCGTTCCAATGGCGGCTCGGGTGGCTCACAAGATTGGCCAGGAAGCAGACAAGAAAAACTATTTGCTCATGCATGCCATGG
>CAZACF010000099.1:3526-8841 GCA_964483565.1 uncultured Syntrophomonas sp.
ATGGGGCCCAATGTAGCCGGGGTAATCGGAACGGCCATCGCGGCCGGTATGTTTATCAGTGTTTTGAAGTAAACTAGTGCGGAGACAAGGGAATTTTTGAGTCAAATGGTGTAGGCTGTATATAATATGAAAAAAACATTATTATAAGGAGGTATTGGCAATGGCAGCAATTGAAAGCCCCATGGCAGGAAAAGTACTTGAGATTATGGTGGAAGTTGGCAAGAGTATTGTCGAAGATGATGAAGTCATCATCCTGGAGGCAATGAAAATGGAAAACCCCATTTACGCCCCCGAAGGTGGAGTTGTAAAGGAGATAAAGGTCAAGGTTGGCCAGCAAATTGCTGAAGGCGATGTAATCGCAGAATTGGAATAACAATCATATAGCTTTAAAGATTGGAAGTTGGATATTGATTCAACTTCCAACTTTATGTAAATCGTTGATTCCACAGCAATAAGCTATTTATTCATATTGGTGCTACAATATTTAGTTATAACAGCCAGGAGTTAATCGCTATTCATAGTGGCTAAATAATTCAATAACAAGGTTTTAACAATCAAATCTTTACGATTATCCATATTTGAGGTGTACAATCAGTTATGGCAAAACAAGACCGAGTCAGCAATAAAGAAGTTGTTTGCCGAAGCTGCGGAAGTACGGTAACCGAGGAAGCGCACCAATGTTCGGCTTGCGGAACAGGAGCTCCCGGCATCTATAGCCGCTGTCCCAATTGTCACGGAGAAAACTATGTCTATCATCAATACGGCTATGCTCTGCTCAGAGGTTTGCTGGCAACCTGTATTTTGGGGCCGCTGGGGCCGGTATTTGGCTTGGTTGGTTACCGCCGCACCGAATGTATATGTTTGGCTTGCCAACAAGGCTGGTTCCCGTTTATGCCGGAAGAACAACTGGGCAGATTCAATACATATTTTGGCGAAGAAGGACGCAAGAGCAGAAAATTCAAAACGATACCGGACAATTGCTACGAAAAAAAGAAATGATTAACATACGATGCTGGTTTTCACAGGGGAAATCCAATATGATAAAAATTGATTCCTTGCGAACAGACGTTTTGTTAATATTGGGGCTACAATAACAAGTGATACAGGCAGGATTTAAACGCTATTCATAGTGGCCAAGCTACCCCAAACATGTTTATGGCAAGCGAATCAAACTTAACAGCGCAAGAGGAGTGAACAATTATGGAATGGCAAATATGGTTTGCGGGGATTTTGTTTCTGATCGTATATGGGATCATCATTTCTGAAAAGATCCACCGTACAATAATTGCTCTTTTTGGTGCGGCATTGCTGATTGTTCTGGGGGTCATCAGTCAGCATGAGGCTGTAAATTATATTGATTTTAATACGATCGGGCTCTTGTTCGGCATGATGGTTATCGTAGGGATTACCAGGAAAAGCGGTGTTTTTGAATATGTGGCGATCAAAGCGGCACACTCAACCGGCGGTGATCCGGTCAGGATCATGATCGCCTTAAGTATTGTTGCCGCAGTTGCCTCGGCTTTTCTCGACAATGTTACCACGGTTTTGCTGGTGGTGCCGGTTACCATATCAATCTGTGCGGCTTTGGAGATAAACCCGGTGCCGATTTTTATTGCCGAGATCTTGGCTTCCAATATCGGCGGAACAGCGACGCTGATCGGTGACCCCCCCAACATCATGATCGGCAGCGCTGCCGGACTGGGGTTTATGGACTTTGTTAAAAATCTGGCCCCGGTTATTATTGTCATTTTTATTGTCACCGTCATTATTTTAAAAATTATTTATCAAAAAAGCTTGGTTACGACCGAAGAAAACAAGGCCCGTTTAATGGAGATGGATCCATCGGAAGCCATAATAGACACCAAACTTATGAAAAAATCATTGCTGGTTATTGCGGTTGTTATTGTCGGTTTTATTACCCATCAGTATCTGGGTTTGGAATCGGCGACGATAGCCATTACCGGAGCCGCACTGCTGATGCTGATTACCCGGGTGGATCCGGAAGAAGCACTGGTTACGGTTGAATGGGCAACTTTATTCTTTTTTGTTGGTCTTTTTATCCTGGTAGGCGGGCTGGAAAAAGTCGGTATTATTGAAAATATGGCCCGCCAGGCAGTGGCTCTGACCGAGGGAGATGTGAAGCTATCAATGGTTTTTATCCTCTGGTTTTCCGCTATCGCTTCTGCCTTCATTGACAACATACCTTTTGTCGCCACCTTTATTCCCTTAATCCAGGAAATGGGGCAGATTGGGCAAATGAATATCACACCGCTGTGGTGGGCCTTGTCCCTGGGGGCTTGTTTGGGCGGCAACGGTACCATCATCGGAGCATCGGCCAATGTTATCGTATCTGGTATTGCGGCTCGCGAAGGTCACCCCATAACGTTTCTTGGTTATATGAAAATAGCCTTTCCGTTGATGCTGGTATCGATTGTGATTGCTAATATTTATTTGCTCTTATTCTTTGTGTAGGTAATTGAATACTGGAGGATGAATAGCCGATGACACTACGTGAATCAGTTTTACTGGCTTTAAAAGAAAAGAGCGGGGATTGGCTTTCCGGAGAAGTTTTAAGTACAAGTTTGGATTTATCTCGCACCATGATCTGGAAACAGATTAAGCAACTAAAGACGGAAGGTTACGTTGTGGAATCATCCTCCAAAAAAGGTTATCGATTGGTTTCCTGTCCGGATATCCTGTCAGCCGATGAAGTGTGTCCCGGCCTCATAACGGAAGTTTTCGGCCAGCGAGATTACTTTTATTATCCGAGCATCGATTCGACCAACCAACAGGCACGAATGCTGGCTTCTCAGGGTTATTCAGAGGGCACGGTGGTGGTGGCTGACATGCAGACCGATGGCCGAGGTCGGAGAGGACGCAGTTGGTATTCCCCGGCCGGGCAGGGGATTTACATCTCGCTGATCCTGAGGCCGCGTATATCATTAAAGGAAATATCACGAATTTCCTTAATTCCTGCTGTTGCGTTGGCGGAAACCCTGCAGGAGGAATTGGGTCTGGACGCCCGCATCAAATGGCCTAATGATATACTAATAAACCATAAAAAAATCGCCGGAGTATTGTCCGAAGCCGTGACTGATATGGACGGGGTCGAGTTTGTGGTGATTGGCATGGGATTAAACATTAATAATTCAACCAGTGATTTTCCAGATGATTTCCGTACGGTACCCACTTCCATTCTGGCTGAAACCAAGCAGCCGGTGTCGCGGGTGAAAATTTTACAAAGTTTACTGGCTAAGTTGGAGCATCATTACAATTTGTTGCAGAATGGAGATTTCTCGATTACGCTCACCGCTGGTAAACGTTTGTCCATGGTGATCGGACAGCAGGTTAATCTGGAAACCAGCCGGGGTTGGGTGACTGGTCAGGCAGTGGATATTGATGAGAATGGATATTTACTGGTTCATGACGGAGCGGGTGGCGTGCATACAGTTATTTCCGGGGAGATCGAGGTCTTGCCGGGCCAATAGACAAACACATTGTAAACCGAAACATAATTTCGAGTTGACAATAAAAATGATCCATATAATAATGATATGGATCATTTTTATTTAACATGGGAGGATCATTTATGAATGAAACAAACAGCCCCTTGCGAAACATGGTATATGCAGCTATGTTTGGTGCATTGACAGCCATTGGCGCATTTATCATTATTCCTTTACAGCCTGTTCCAATCAGCCTTCAATCCCTTTTTTGCGGCTTGGCGGGCGTATTTCTGGGGGCACGTACGGGGGCATTGAGTCAAGTCGTTTATATTCTTCTAGGGGTAATCGGATTACCGGTTTTTGCTGGTGGCAAAGCCGGGCTGGGTACGCTTTTCGGCCCTACAGGGGGCTATTTGATAGGATTTATTGCCGCTGCCTTTGTGATTGGCAAAATGGTTGAACACAGACGGGAAGCTGGTGTTGTATGGATCGGGGCTGCTCTTCTAGTGGGTAACCTGGTGATATACATATTGGGCAGTATACAGCTGTCCTTGGTGGCCAATCTGTCAATTATAAAAAGCATTCTGGTGGGAGTTGTACCTTTCTTGCCGGGTGATTTGCTTAAAATGGCTGCCGCTGCTTTACTGGGGATTAAATTAAGATCGCAGATAAAACGATAGGTGCTTTATGAAAGAATTAATCAAGGTCAAAGATCTTACGTACAATTGTGCAGATCATGCAACGATCCTGCACCAAATAAACCTCACCATCCACGAGGGAGAGTATATTGCTCTGATTGGCCCCAACGGCTGTGGCAAGACAACCCTGATCCGGCATTTTAATGCCTTGCTGCAGCCTTCTTCAGGTGATGTGGTGGTGGGCGGGTTAAATTCCCGCCATGCCAAGAATAAAAAAGAAATTCGGCGTTTGGTGGGGATGATTTTTCAGAACCCTGAGAATCAGATCGTGGGCATGAGCGTAGAGGAAGATGTGGCTTTTGGACCAGGCAATATGGGATATTCTTCGGCGGAGCTGCGCAGGAGGGTAGATTCTGCCTTGAAAATGACAGGTCTGTCTGGAATGGAGAAAAGAGCACCGCATACCCTTTCGGGCGGGGAAAAGCAACTGCTGGCCATAGCAGGGCTGTTGGCGATGCAACCTAAATTGATCATTCTTGACGAACCTACCGCTTCGTTGGACTGGGAGGGCAGCACCAAAGTCCTGGGATTGATCAAGGATTTAAATAGCCGGGGCATGACCATCATTCATGTTACTCATAATTTGGAGGAGGCCTCCCGGGCAGATCGGGTGCTGGTAATGAAAAAGGGTGAAATTATTGCCGACGGGAGCAGTTCCATGGTTTTGAGCCGGGTGGAATGGCTGCAATCGCTGGGACTGGCTCCTCCCCGTATCACCGAATTAATATGGACTTTGCAGCAGCATGGCCTGGATTTGCCGAGCAATCTATTTTCGGTGGAAACGGCTGCCCGGGAGATTGTAACTTTGCAGCAGCGGGTAAGGAGTTCTGCCCATGTATGAGCTTGGACTATACATTCCCCGTGCCTCATTGATTCATAAATTCGATCCGCGAGTCAAACTCATTGCCGTTATTGCCCTCAGTATAATTATTTTACAGGTAAACAAACCAGGTCTGATGTTAATAGGAGTCAGTGCTGTGCTGCTGAGTTTAATAATCCTGGCCCGTCTGCCGCTGACGCAGGTGTTAGCCACCTTAAAACCGGCGGTGCCATTTTTTCTTGGTCTGTTTTTGCTCTACCTGTTTTTTACACCGGGAAAGCCTTTGCCCTTTTTCCCCATTGGACCGATACTGGTCAGCTATGAGGGCCTGACCATGGGCGTTGTGCAAAT
>CAZACF010000100.1:0-8804 GCA_964483565.1 uncultured Syntrophomonas sp.
ATATTGTTTATGGTGAGGAAATGCAGTTTGTGGAGATCGAACTGGATCCCGGGGAAAGTGTGATTGCTGAAGCGGGCGGAATGATGTACATGGATTCAGGAATCTATATGGAAACTATTTTTGGTGATGGCTCAGAGAAAGAATCAGGCGGCGGTTTGACCGGCAAATTATTTTCAGCTGGTAAACGGCTTATTACGGGAGAGAGTCTTTTCATGACGGTCTTTACTAACCAATCCCAGGGGAAAAAGAAAGTATCTTTTGCTGCTCCCTATCCCGGCAAAATTGTGGCCATGGATCTCAAACAATACAACGGCAAGGTGATCTGCCAGAAGGATGCATTTTTATGTGCAGCCAAAGGAGTGTCACTGGGAATTGATTTCAAACGCAAACTGGGAGTGGGTTTTTTCGGCGGTGAAGGCTTCATTATGCAGAAGTTGGAGGGCGACGGATGGGCTTTTGTCCATGCGGGTGGCACCATTTGCAAAAAGGAACTGACTTCCGGAGAAGTATTGAAGGTTGATACCGGTTGTTTGGTAGCGCTCACTCAGACAGTCAAATATGATATCCAAATGGTTAAGGGCGTAAAATCGGTATTGTTTGGCGGAGAAGGACTGTTTTTCGCGACTTTGCAGGGTCCAGGTACAGTATGGCTGCAGTCCTTGCCCTTCAGCCGTTTGGCTGACCGCATTATCAGCCAGGCCGGACCGACTGCACAGCGCAAAGATGAAGGGTCATTGCTGGGGACCATCGGCAATCTACTGGATGGAGATTAATAATCGATGAGAATGTACCCCGGCAAGCTGGATGCTACTGCGAACCCTGGTTTTGGGATGGGTCCATACAAATAACTCTTGCCAGGGCAGCCTGAATAAACAATTGTTCATGGGGCCGGAGAAGCAAGTTTGCATAAATTACATTATATAATAAAACAATAGACATGAAAGGAGCTGCATATACATGGATAATGAAAAAATAGTTTTGGATGCTTTTCAAAAGGCGGGCAAAGCACTCAGTGCCAAAGAAGCAGCGGAATTATCCGGAGTGGACAAGAAAGATGTTGACAAGATCATCAAGAAACTAAAGGATGCGGATCAACTGGACTCACCCAAACGCTGCTATTATCAAATTAAATAAACATAAGAGGGGACGAAGTGATCGTCCCCTTTACGTTTTAATCAATAAGTTAATATTTCTGTAAAGGTGTGTGCTTACGTATTTCACGATTCAAACGAGAGAAAAGAATACTCTTCCCAGCTCAAAGACCGGGCCCCGGGTACAGCATAAACATCAGATACGATTGACAAAAACCGCGCAAGTCAATAATCGTTCCCGACTTTGCACGCTGCTGATTATTTTACTTCAACCGTCCAGCCGAATTTGTCTTCCAACACACCGCTCTGAATGCCGGTAATGGAATCATAGATCTTTTGCGATATCGGGCCAATGGTGCCGTTGTTGATAGTGATGGTGCTGCCATTATAACTTAATTCACCAATGGGAGAGATTACGGCTGCGGTGCCGGTGCCGAAGGCTTCTTCAAATTGACCGTTGGCATGGGCATCATACAGCTCATCGATACTGATTTTTCTCTCTGCCACCGGAATATTCCAACTTTGCAGTAATTTGATGGTGGAATCACGGGTAATGCCGGCCAGGATACTGCCTTCCAGGGAAGGGGTAATTACTTCGCCGTTGATCTTAAAGAAGACGTTCATGGTGCCGACTTCTTCGATAAATTTTTTCTCCACCCCATCCAACCAGAGGACCTGGGTATAACCTTTTTCCTGGGCTTCCTCCTGCGCTTTCAGGCTGGCCGCATACTTGCCGGGGGTTTTGGTATAGCCCAAACCACCTTTGACGGCGCGGACATAATTATTTTCTACATAGATCCTGACCGGATTGATACCTTCCGGATAATAGGCTCCGACGGGTGACAGAACCACCATAAATTTATAATTATGAGCTGGTCTGACGCCCAGGTAGGGGTCAGTAGCGATGACAAACGGTCTGATATAAAGGGAATTACCATCTCCATCCGGGATCCAGTCCTTGTCATAGCTGACCAATGCCTTGATCGCTTCGACAGCAAATGCCTCATCCAGTTGAGGAATACAGAGACGTTCATTGGAGACGTTCATTCTTGCCATATTAGCATCTGGTCTGAACAACAAAATCTTGCCATCAGCTGTATGATATGCCTTCAACCCTTCAAAGGTAGCCTGCCCGTAATGAAATATCATTACCGAGGGGTCCATGGGTAGCGGACCATAAGGAACGATACGGGGATCATACCAGCCGCGGCCTTCGGTGTAGTCCAAAATAAACATGTGATCACTGAAATAGTTGCCGAAACCGAGTTCTGATGGTGCAGGCTTTTCTTTGGGGTGGGTTGTTTTTTGATAGCTGATCTGCATTGACATGGGGGTCACTCCTTTTGATTATTTTATTTTAAGCATGGCAAAAACCCAAACGGGTGCATCAATATTATTTAAAATAAATAATAACACAAATGAATGACAATAATATGAGGATTTTGCATAATTCAAAAAAACATGTAAGATGTTACCCTGAGCGTAAGTGAAGCGACAGTGCCATATGGAAGCTGGTACCGAAAGTGATTGAAGAAATAGTCAGAGACAATAAATCTGAGCCCGTAATGATGTAATCGCGGGCTCAGATTTAAATTCTTGGGTTATGCTTTAAATTTCAATTAAGCGTTGAGCAGATAAATCAAGGCATACAGCAGTCCGCCGCCGATCACTGCTGCCAGCAAAATACCCATCAGATTATAAACCATTAAAGCGCCTTTGCTTTTCTCCTCTACCGGATGTGCTCCATGTGACATAAGTTTCAACTCCTTTCCGCTGATAGTTCCGATGCTGCCTCTAGGGTAAATAATGCTGAGTAAACAATTTGATTTCCTGGGGCATTCCATTATGTGGCAAATTAGCATGCAAAATAAAAATTCTTTTCCATATCATTGTAAAGTAAAACACGACAAAATACTATACAGCAACGGAATAGATTTGCAAAATTAATTTTGTTGCCTATGTCAGCCGATTTAAGCAGCAGGCAACTTTTGTCCACTCTTTTCATATATTAGCAACAGACACATTCTGCTTTATGTGGAGGAGCTGATAAAATGGTGAAAATATCGGATTTGCGGGCGCGCGAAGTCGTAAATGTACTGGATGGCAAAAAACTCGGCAATATTATTGATATTGATCTGGATATGGAAAGAGGCAAGGTAGTGGCTTTTGTGCTGCCGGGGAGATTGCGGGGCTGGAGTATTTTTTCCCGTCGAGAAGAAGTCATTGTTCCCTGGGACAAGATCGTCAGGATCGGCCGGGACGTTATTTTGGTGGAAGTACCAACCTTTAGCGAGATAGACTCGTCGTACTCCAAAAAGTACCTGCCCGAGGAAGAACGCTATTAATTCGGCCAGGACAGTTGAATAAAGATGCGAATTTGTTCATAATAAGGGCATAGAGGCTATTTGTAGATGGAGGTAGTGAATGTGCGTTGTCCATTTTGCCAAGCGGCAGACAGCCGAGTCATTGACAGTCGCTCCTGTGAGGACGGTTCTTCCATCAGAAGGCGACGGGAATGCATTGCCTGCAGAAGAAGATTCACCAGTTACGAAAGAGTCGAGGAGCGTCCCTTGCTGGTGGTCAAAAAGAATGGTACGAGAGAGCAATTCGACCGCAACAAGCTATTGAACGGTATTGGCCGGGCTTGTGAGAAGCGTCCGGTCAGCATTGAACAGATAGAACAAACGGCAACCCAGATTGAAGCGGAACTGCGTGATAAAAACGAACGCGAAGTCAGCAGCGTGGTGATTGGAGAAATGGTCATGGACAAGCTGCGTGATTTGGATGAAGTTGCCTATGTAAGGTTCGCCTCTGTTTATCGCCAGTTTACTGATTTAAACAGTTTTATTAATACCATCGATCAAATGAAACAAAAGTGATGGAAAGAAAATGTCTGCATGGATTTTAAAAGAGGGCAATGGGATGGCCTTTTATACGCTGGAAGCATGGTTGCAAGCGGGGGTTGATATGGCTTTTTCCACCCGTCGGGGAGGTTTTAGCCAAGGTGCCTATGATTCAGCCAATCTCGGCCTGCATGTGCAAGATGATCTGCAACCGGTCATCTTAAATCGAGAAAAATACCTGGCCAATTTTCAGCTGCAGTTGGGACAGGCGGTAACCTGCCAGCAGATTCATGGCGATCGAATTGTGCGGGTAGATCAGCAACAACAGGGAAGAGGAACCTATGTATATGATACCTCTCTGCCGGATTGTGATGCCATGGTAACCAACGTTCCACAGATCAGCTTGCTTACTTTTTATGCTGATTGTCTGCCGGTCTATTTGTTTGACCCCCAGCACAGGGCGATTGGCATGGTACACAGCGGTTGGAAAGGAACCATGCAACAGATTGCGGTCAAGGCGATTGATTCCCTGCAAAGTGAATATGGAAGTCAGGCTGGAGGTTTATGGGCGGCGATTGGGCCGGGAATCGGTGGGTGTTGCTTTGCCATCAGTCCGTTGCTGGCAGAGGAAGTTAAACTTAAATTTCCCGGTTATGAGAACCTTTTGCGGACAGAAGGTGAGCGCATCTGCTGGGATCTGGGAGAGACGATCCGTCAGATGCTGTTGCAAGCAGGTGTTGCAGCAGAAAATATCAATGTATGTCCGTTGTGTACAGCCTGTCACCCGGAACTGTTTTATTCCTATCGCCGTGACCAGGGAATAACCGGGCGTATGGGTGCACTCCTTAACCTGCGATACTGAGGTGAGAAATTGTCCGGAGAAAAAATTTTAGTGGTGGATGATGAAACTTATATTGTTGAATTGGTCAGTTTTAACCTGGAAAAAGAAGGCTATGAGGTAATGGTTGCCTATGACGGTTTGAGTGCTTTGAAAAAGGCCCAGGCAGAATTACCCGATCTGATCATTCTCGATATCATGCTGCCCAAAATGGACGGATTGGACGTATGCCGCCATTTAAAACAGGATAATGTCTGTAAAATTATCCCCATAATTATGCTGACCGCCAAGGGGGAGGAGTTTGATACCATCTTGGGTCTGGAAACAGGTGCCGATGATTATATCACCAAACCTTTTAGTCCGCGGGAATTAATCGCCCGCGTCAATGCCCGGCTGCGGGCGGTGAAAATTCTGGCTGATGAAAAGGCGATAGGGGCCAAGGCTTATGTTTTTAAGGATCTTACTTTGGTTGCGGACAAGCATGAAGCCTTCATGGGCGAGGTAAAAATGGAACTGACCCCCAAGGAATTCGAACTGCTGAGATTATTGACTTCCAACCAGGGGCGGGTCTTTACCCGTGAATTATTGCTGGCCAAAGTATGGGGTTATGAATTTTCCGGTGATACCCGTACCGTGGATGTACACGTTCGCCATCTACGGCAAAAGTTAAATGATGATTCCAATTATCCGCAATATATTGAAACCGTACGCGGGGTAGGCTATAAATTTGTGGAAAAAGACGGTCCCGTATCTAAAAGGTGATGAATATGCTTTCGACTTTACAGGAAAATACGGTGATGAATGAAATCTTGAGCAACATGGCCGAAGCCGTCCTGGTGTTGAACCATGATGCCAAGGTGGTGCTGGCCAACCGGGCAGCCGAGAATTTGTTCATGATACGAGACGGTGTGCTGATTGGACAGAGTATCGATCACATCAGTGACAACCAGGACATAATCTGCATGGTGAAGGATGTTTTACGGACAGGCAAAGAAGTATTCACTGAAACCATGCTTTTGCCCAGTGCCCAAACCCACCGTATTCATATCGGCGCCTTGAAAGGTGAGCAGAATCAGATCAATGGAGTGGTGGCAGTTTTTCACGATGTGACCGATGCCCGCAATTTTCAACAGATGCGTTCTGAGTTTTTGGGCAATGTATCCCATGAACTGCGTACCCCGCTGACCTCCATTAAAGGTTTTGTGGAAACCCTGCTGGACGGTGCCATGGAGAACAGCGACCAGTGTCGTCGCTTTTTATCTATCATTGATGCGGAAACCTATCGGTTGAGCCGTCTCATCGAGGACATGCTGAGTTTATCGGCCATCGAATCCAAGGAGAGGATAATGAGACCCAAACCGGTCTGCATGCTGACCTCAATGCGCAACGTTTTGAATATTTTGGGGCCGCAGATCAGCGAAAAGTCTTTGCGGGTGGATCTCATCTACCGCAATGATCATTCCTATATTCAAGCCGATGAAGATCTGCTTAACCAGGTTTTTATTAACCTGCTCGACAATGCGATCAAATTTACGTCTGAAAACGGCAGCATTGTTATTCGTTGTAAAAAACAAGACAGCCGTTTGATCCTAACCATAACTGATACCGGAGTAGGCATTCCCCGCGATAGTTTGCCCCGAATCTTTGAACGTTTTTACCGGGTCGACAAAGCCCGTACCCGGCGCCAGGGAGGCACCGGGTTGGGTTTATCGATCGTCAAACACATCGTTGAATCTCATGGCGGGGAAGTATTTGTAGAAAGCGAAGTCGGCAAAGGCTCAACCTTTGGAGTGAGTTTTATCGCGCTTTAAACGCGGCTTTAATGTGACCAGGCAACCAAGCTTATATGAATCTGTCAGCGATATGACTCCCGCAAGCAGGGAGGAAAACATGTCCAAAAGAATGACCAGAATCGATCATCTCAGAAGCAGGCAAATGATTCTGTGGATGGTTATCCTGATAATAATGATAGGGTTGGCCGGTAGCCTGGTATATTTAGCCGGGCGCAACTTGATATTTGCTTACCATAAACATCAGCGGGATATCATTCTAGCTCCCTACGGAAGTATTGAACAAAAACTGCAGGGGGAAGGTTTGGTTCTGCGCCGTGAAATCGTTTTTTCGGCCCCATCAGCCGGTTTCCTTGAAAATATGGTCAGTGACGGCAGCAAGGTTAGTATCAATACACTACTGGGCTATTACCTGCACAACCATAAAAAGACTACTCTGCGGGCTGCCAGCAGTGGCTTGTTTACCCGCAAAATCGACGGACTGGAAGAGGTTCTGGCCGAGACTAGCCTGCCGGCGACCGGCCCGGAAACGTTTCGTTATCGCCCCCAACAACATGATCCACAAGCAGAATTCAAACCGGGTCAGGGCTTATATAAAATTGTGGACAACCTTCACCCGACCCGATTGCTGTTGCAATTTCCAACAACCCAGGATGATCCCCAACTGGCTAAAGGCCAGCTTGTCAGCCTGAGTGTCAATGACAAAGGAATGGGCGAGTGCAAGGTTATTGATTTTAAAAATGATTATGGCCAACTGGTGGTAATGGTGGAAACGCCAGAATTCAGGGAAGATTTGCTAAATATCCGGAAGGTGGGGGCAGAGTTAATCGTAAAATCGCCCCGTGGTTATCTGGTGCCGGAGAATTCTTTGCTGGTCAAGGGCCAGGAAAAAGGGATATATTGTATGGATGGCGAAGAAATAATCTTCAAACCGGTGCAAATTGTAGTCATCGGTAATGGGACGGCGGTGGTCGAGGGACTGCAGCCCAATGACATGGTGATTGTAAAACCAGACAAAATAAAATTATAATAATTTGTATAAAAACAGGAGAAAGCCATGCAAGCACTGAAGGTAAAACTAACTGGCATTCAGAAAAATATCGAACGGGCAGCCCTTAAAGTCGGACGCAATCCCCAGGAGATAACCTTGTTGGCGGTGACCAAGACGGTCGACATCGCTGTGGCTCGGCATGCTTTTGAATTGGGCATTGGCGATTTTGGTGAAAACCGTACCCAGGAATTAAACCGCAAACAGGCCGCCATCCCCCAGGCACGCTGGCATATGATTGGGAGACTGCAGTCCAATAAAATAAAAGATATTATTGGCAAGGTCCATTTAATCCATTCCATGGATAGCTGGCATCTGGCCGAGGAAATTAATAAAAGAGCCCTGATATTGCAAACCGAGGCGGCCGTTTTACTACAAATAAATATTTCCGGCGAAGGGCAGAAAGCCGGAGTGGAACCGGCAGAGGTAGAGTCTATGCTTGATTCTCTGGGCCAGCTGACGGCGCTGCGACTATATGGTTTTATGACCATGGCTCCGCTTTCTTCTGTGGGGGAGGAAAGTAGGCCTATTTTTGCAGAGTTAAGCAACCTCAGAGATAAGCATCGGCAAAAAACATTTACCAATGTTGATTTAAAATATCTTTCCATGGGGATGTCACAGGATTACGAAGTCGCAGTAGAGGAAGGAGCCAACTTGGTGCGCATCGGCAGTGCTTTATTTGAGGCCTGAATCGCTCATCCAAACCAAGATGTTTGACGCAATTAAATAACCAAAGACTAATTTGAGGAGGCAACAGCATGGGATTGATGGATCGTTTTTGGGGATGGCTGGGAGTACGCGAAGAAGAAGAACAGACATTTATGGAACTGCCGCCCGGCGGCAATTACGAAAAAGAAAATAAAACCGCCAATCTGGTCAGTATCCATAGCGGGAAAAATCTTAAAGTGATGGTGTGCGAACCGGAAAAATTTGATGAGGTGCAGACCTTGGCGGAGCATTTAAAAAACCGCAAACAGGTGATTTTGAATTTTGAAAACACTGCTCCGGAGGTTTCCCAACGGGTGATCGATTTTATCAGCGGAGCCACCTATGCCCTGGACGGACAGAGCCAGCAACTGGGGCGCAATATTTTCCTGTTTGCTCCTTCCAATGTGGAGGTAGCCAAGGATCATCGGGTGCTGATGCGTAAAAACACCATGCCGCTTCCGGATGGTTTCAAGGGAGAGAGAAGAT
>CAZACF010000101.1:0-8059 GCA_964483565.1 uncultured Syntrophomonas sp.
TTGGTTATTTGAGTTTAATGGATGAAACGCCCGATATGCCTGTGGAGCAAAAAGCCAAGTATGTCCATATCACGCTGGAAAAGGCCTATCGGCTGGAAAACCTGATCAATGAGTTTTTCGAAATCACCCGCTATAACCTGCAAACCGTGCCGCTGAAAAAAGAAAACATTGACTTGTATTATATGCTGATACAGATGGCCGATGAGGCCTATCCTCAGCTCACAGCCAAAGGCAAGCAAGTGATCATTCATGCTGCAGAAGATATAACCACTTTTGGTGATCCGGACAAACTGGCCAGGGTGTTCAACAATATTTTAAAAAATGCGATTGCTTACAGCACGGATCGCAGCACGATCAATATCACCGCAGAACAGCAGAATCATGCAACCATGATCCGATTTGAGAATGAAGGATCGATTCCACAGGAAAAACTGGACTCTATTTTTGAAAAGTTTTATCGTCTGGACGATTCCCGTTCCACTTCCACCGGTGGAGCAGGTTTAGGTCTGGCTATTGCCAGAGATATCATCACACTGCACGGAGGGTCAATCGAGGCCAAAAGTGATAGGCTCCATACCAGTTTTATGGTAACACTGCCCAAAACGTCTTAGCACCCGATGAAAAAACTGCCCCTTTTGTTTAATCTCAATAATTTCTCAACTTTTTCTTAATAAATTTACAACCTTTCATTAACTTGTGTCCTGTCCCTGAGCGATAAGCTAAGGACAGCGAAAGTGACTAGTTTTTGGGAGGTTTATTTATGACTAATATAAATGCATCTATGCCTTACCTGATTCCCGGACTGGCAGTTGCTTTATTTGTTTGGGCAATAGGGCGCCGTAAACGTTTTTGCCCGGGAAGTATAAGAGTTCTTACCATATTTGTTTTGATTTTTGTTTTCATCGCGGGTTTTTCAAAAGTCAATCATGAAGTTAAGCTGCTCGTAAATACACCCCAAATCAATCCGGTTGTATCAGGGTCTACCGAAAATCTTCTTGAAGCAGAAATCGCATCAGAGATCATTGCGAAAAATGTTTATTTCTATAATGTTGACACGGATACTGTACTGTTCGAAAAGAACAGCAATCAACGCATCGTCCCGGCCAGCACGGCCAAAATGCTGACAGCCCTGACTGTGTTGGATTACTGCGATGAGGAAGAGGCAGTATCGGTTGGGCAGGAAATCAACCTTATCGCCAAAGATTCTTCAACTGCCGGACTGCACACCGGCAACATCCTAACCGTCCATCAATTGCTGAACGCTCTATTGCTGCCGTCAGGAAACGATGCTGCTTATGCACTGGCCGTTTTTGCAGGGAGAAAAATTTGCGGGGACGACGATATTTCCATAGATAAAGCCTTAATAGTTTTTCTCCGCAAAATGAATGAAAAGGCTGCCGATATTGGGGCCAATGATTCCAATTTTGTGAATCCTGACGGCTATGATGCCGCCGGGCAACATACAACCGCGCACGATCTGGCCTGCATCGCCAAAGCGTTCCAGGATTCAGATCTGTTGCGTGATATTTCTGCCACCTATCGCATATCTGATACCTGGCTGAGCAATCAGGAGGTAACCTATTACAATTCCAACGAATTAATCAATCCGTCCAGTCCATATTACTATCAATACGCGACCGGAATAAAAACCGGAACCAGCGGTGAGGCAGGATGCTGCCTCGTTTCTACTGCCTATATAAAGGATTCGCTGTACCTTTGTGTGGTAATGGACAGTTCTGAAAACGGCCGGTGGACGGACAGCCTGAAGCTATACCATTGTGTCGAAAGTGATTTAAATAAATACAGCGGCAATAGCAGAAACTAAGGCAGCAGATCATATATGGGAGGCAGCAGCAGTGAATTTCATTGAAATAAATAAGCTTACCAAATACTACGGCCGGGTTAGGGGAATCATCGATGTCAGTTTCAATGTCGGAGAAGGGGAGATCTTTGGCTTTATCGGGCCCAACGGGGCGGGCAAGTCAACCACGATCAGGACGTTGCTGGCTTTGATCTATCCTACCAGCGGGAGTGCCACGATCTTTGGCAAAATAACTTGGGGTCAATAACTTGGGGTCAGACCCCAAGTTATTCCAAGTTATTTATTTTTACCACCCGATTAATTGAATGCTGGTTAAATTTACCCAAGCTGTATTATACTTTATTGGAGAAGTGGACAAATAATATAGCATAGCCTGCATCATAACTGATGAGGAAAAGATTCTTCAGTTTATCCTTAACGGGCTAAGATTATAAAATCGCAGGATCATTCAACAGGACAGGTGATGAAATGAAATCAATCAGCTCCATTGACAACCGGGTGATTAAATTAGCGCGCAGTTTGCACCATAAGAAATACCGAGAGCAAGAAAATTTATTCCTGGCGGAAGGCCGCCGCCTGGTGCAAGAGGCTCTGGCCAGGCCAGAGATGATCGAAGTGCTTTTTATCAAGCCGGATTTGGCGGGTGAGTTGGCGGACCAACTGGATTTTGACTGTTATATCATTGACGATCGTCTTTTCAAGCACATCAGCACTACCGAATCCCAGCAAGGTATGGCTGCCATCGTGCGCAAGCCGGTCTGGGAGTTGGCCAGCCTGGCCGATAATAATCATTTTTTGCTGTTGCTGGATGGTTTGTCTGATCCCGGCAATCTGGGCAGCATTATGCGTACTGGCTGGGCGCTGGGTGTGGACGGACTGCTTTTGACGGCAGATTGCGCTGATCCCTTCAGTCCCAAAGTAGTTCGCTCTACTATGGGAGCAATCTTTCATCTGCCTCTGGTGGAAGCGGTATCTGACCGGGAACTTGATGATTTTCAGGCACAAGGTTTTGAGTTGATTGCTACCGGATTGGAAAATGCGGTAGATTACTATGACATTGATATGCGAGGAAAAAAAATCCTGGTATTGGGCAGTGAAGCCCACGGCGTAAATGCTGGCATAAAAAAAAGATGCCGACAAACCAGTCGGATACCAATCAATCCCAAAGTTGATTCTTTGAATGTAGCTGCTGCCTGTGCTATAATAACAGCGGAAGCTTGGCGACAGAGAAAATCAAGCATTGATAAAGATCTTCCCGGAGAGAGAGGATGACAGGCGTGATGGCCTGCCGTTAAGAATCGGAGGATTGAGTGGTTATGAGAGAACAAACTGACAGTTTGTGGAGCCTTTTTGAAACTTCCGGTTGTATTATTTACTATCTTCTGTATAAAATGTTTGCAACTCAATAAATTATAACGCGATGATCAGGATCAGTAATTTGCGGAAAACCTTAAGGGAGGCTGTATCATAGACTGCGAGTACGGCCGGGGGAAAGCAAATGAATTCACCTGGGAGCGGCAGGTTGAATAAAGTAGTAGGTCTGCCCGCCGGCCGGCGTTAATGGCCTGAAGTGAACTGATACACACGTATTGGTTAATCAGGGTGGTACCGCGGAACCAGGCTTTCGTCCCTAGCGACGAAGGCTTATTTTTTTTTAATATCAAAATTACATAGGAGGCTGGGTCACATGATAGACAGACTTTTACAGCTCAGGCAAACCACCGAGGAAGCCGTAAAAAAAGTCGCTGATATCGAAGCCTTGAACGAAATCAAGGTAAAAGTACTGGGCCGGAAAGGCGAATTGACCAATCTGCTGCGCGGCCTGAAAGATTTAAGCGGCGAATCCAAGGCGGAGGCTGGTAAAACTGCCAATGAAATTAAAAATATTCTCGAGAACTTGATCGAAGAAAAAAGCGGAGAAATTAAAAACCGCGAAATGGAACGCAAACTGTTGTTGGAGAAAATCGATGTTACTCTGCCCGGATTGCCGCTGCAGACCGGCGGACTTCATCCCATCAGTCAGGTGATCCGTGAAATCCAACATATTTTTATCGGCATGGGCTTTAGCGTTGCCGAAGGACCGGAGATTGAAAGCGATTATTATAACTTTGCTGCCTTGAATGTTCCCAAGGATCATCCTGCCCGGGACATGCAGGATACCTTTTATATTACTGAGGATATCCTGCTGCGTACCCATACTTCCCCGTGCCAGATCAGAACCATGGAAAAAATAGCACCTCAACTGCCGGTCAAAATCATTGTTCCCGGCAAGGTCTATCGGAAAGACGATGATGCTACCCATTCTCCCATGTTCAATCAGATTGAAGGCCTGGTCGTTGACCAGGGGATTACCTTCGGCGATTTAAAAGGAACCCTGATGACCTTTGCCCAACAAGTTTTCGGCGAAGAGGTAAGGGTGCGTTACCGGCCCAGCTTTTTTCCCTTCACCGAGCCCAGTGCGGAAATGGATATTTCCTGTGTCATCTGCCAAGGCCAAGGCTGTCGGGTTTGCTCCCATACCGGGTGGCTGGAAATACTGGGCGCCGGCATGGTGCATCCGCGGGTGTTAAGCAACGGTGGCTATGATCCGCAGATAGTATCAGGATTTGCCTTCGGGATGGGCATTGAAAGGATTGCCATGCTGAAACACGGCATTAATGATCTGCGCCTGTTCTTTGACAACGATAAAAGATTTCTTACCCAGTTTTAGGAGGTGGCATGATGGCAGTATCAATCAATTGGCTGAAAGAATATGTAGAAATCCCCTGGACTCCACAAGAATTGGCTCATCGCCTGACCATGGCCGGCATCGCCATTGAAGGAGTAGAAGAAGTGAACGGTGACAGTGTCATGGACCTGGATCTGACCCCCAATCGCGGTGATTGCCTGGGGATGATCAATTTGGCACGGGAAGTTGCCGCGCTGCAGCACCAGGACATCAAAATCCCGCCGTTAAGCATCAAGGAAAACGGAGAAAAGATAGACGATTATATCAAAGTAGAAATTGCTGATCCTGATTTGTGTCTGCGTTATGCAGCCCGAGTGATTAAAAACGTTAGCATCCAACCTTCTCCCCAGTGGCTGCAGACTTGTTTGATCAATAGCGGCATCCGCCCCATCAATAACGTAGTCGATATCACCAATTATGTCATGCTGGAAACCAATCAGCCCTTACATGCCTTTGACTACGATCTGCTCAGCAGCGCCAAACGGATTCTGGTGCGCCGGGCCGGAGACAGGGAAAAGATTGTGACCCTGGATGATGTTGAACGCACTCTGGACCAGGATATGCTGCTCATTACCGATGACGGCCGACCGGTGGCGCTGGCTGGCATCATGGGCGGGCAGAACACCGAAATCAGCAATCATACTGTGAATGTATTACTGGAGTCAGCCTGTTTTTACGGAGTGGGAGTTCGCAAAACCTCCCGCAAACTAGCGCTGCGCAGCGATTCGTCTATGCGCTTCGAGAAAGGCTCGGATGTCAACGGACTGATTTATGCATTGAACCGGGCCGCCGATCTGATCCAGCAACTGGCCCAGGGCGAAGTGGTGCAGGGCATTTGTGACTGCTATCCTGCTCCTGCAGTACCCCGGACCGTTTTACTGCGTCCCCAGCGGGTCAATGAATTGCTGGGAATTAGCCTTACACTTGATGAAATCAAGACATATATTAGTGATTTGAAATTCCCCATGCAGGAGGAGAATAGCCAGCTGAAAGTCGAGGTGCCGACCTATCGTCCCGACATTGAATTGGAAGCCGATTTAATCGAAGAGGTAGCCAGATTGCATGGTTACGAGAACATCCCGGCTACTTTTCCCGGTGCATCTTCCCGGGGAGGACTTACCCCGTACCAGAACTTTAGGGAAAAAGTCCAAGATCTAATGGCCCGAACCTTTTATGAAGCTATTAATTACAGCTTTATAAGCCCCCGCTATTTTGATATGTTGGATCTGTCCCAGGACAGCCTGCTACGTGACACCGTGCGAGTTGCCAACCCCTTGTCAGAAGAGCAAAGCGTAATGCGCACTTTGCTTTTGCCGGGGCTGCTGGAGACCGTCAGCCGCAATCTGGCCCGCAAAAACAATCATCTGGGCTTTTTCGAAACCGGCAAGGTGTTTTTCCCCCATTCCGCTGATCAGCTACCCCGCGAGGAATTAAAATTGTGTGCGGCAGTGGCGGGACATTTGGAAAGCAATTGGCTCAAACAAAACGTGGACATGGATTTCTTTTATTTAAAAGGGATACTGGAAAATTTTCTGCTCCAGTTGGGGATTGAAAACCCCCAATTTGAGGCGGTAATCCTGTCGGCATTTCATCCCGGCCGCTGTGCCCGGATCGTTTATCAGCAACAGGAATTGGGCATCATCGGTGAAATCCATCCCCAGGTCAGACAAAACTTTGATATCAAACCGCGCGCTTGTGCTTTCGAATTGGACGTTGACAAATTGTTTGCCTTGGCCAGCCCCAAACATATGATGGAAAGCATCACCAAATATCCCGCCATCGAAAGAGATGTTGCCCTGTTGCTGCGGGATGAGATCAAGTCGGAGCAGATCGTCGCGGTAATCAAGGCTAGTGGCGGAGCGCTCCTGCAGAAGGTCAGCCTGTTTGACGTCTATACAGGTGACCGGTTGGAAGCAGGGCATAAAAGCCTGGCCTACCGTATGGTCTTCCAATCCGCAGAACGTACCCTGACCGAAGCCGAAGTAACCCAGGTCATGGAGGACATTATTACCGCCCTCCAGGAGCAGCTCCATATCAGTCTGCGCTAGTAGTACGCTCAAAACAGTAGACCAAATGATGAAAAGAGGACATTCGAGACCACTGACAAGGCCCCTGTTTTATCATCCTGAGGAGTTGAAAGCGACGAAACGACGATACCATATGGTATCCAGTGCTGAAAACGATCAGAAGGCAAGCCAAGAGCAGCCTGAGTATCAGCGGATCTCATCAATGCAGCATGATTGATGAGATCGCCCCTACAGGGACTACATATTTGAACTAAAGACCATGGTTGCGAAGCTTCACTTCGTTCAGGATGACATATAATATGACTTTCTGCAGTGGTCTCAGACATTCTGCCGGTCAGTTATGTCCCCTGTTTGGCGAATCGTGTATAATGTTCTGAAGGGAGGAGATAGCAATGTCCAAACCGTCAGAAAAAACTGACTATATCAATGTTATGGTCAAAGGCCGGGGAAACGTCCGGGCTTTAAGCGGAATATCGCTGGATGATTTGAGTGCCAGCTTGCCACAGGAAAGTAATAACCCGGTGGTTGCCGGAATCGTCAATAATCGTCTGCGGGATTTGAACTTTGGGTTGGATCGTGACTGCCAACTGGAATGGGTTGATTTGTACTCCGATGCCGGCCTGAAGATTTATCGCCGCAGCGCTGCATATTTGCTGCTCAAGGCTTGCAAGGATCTGTTCCCGCAGCGTCGTCTGATGATTAAACACACGCTTTCCAACGGTACGTATTGTGAGTTTCTGGATGAAGCCATCAATAATGTGGAAGTTGAGCAGATTGCCAGGCGCATGCAGGAGATTGTGGAAGCGGATTTGCCCATCAAAAGAAAACGACTGCCCAAACAGCAAGCCCAGCAACTGCTGGCTCGCCAAGGCAAACCGGATACGGTGGAAATCCTGGAGTACCGTGACAAGGAAGAAGTCCACATTTATGAATTGGACGGCTTTTACGAATATTTTTATGGTTATATGGTCAGTCATACCGGAGTGCTACACAAATCTAAATTGATCTACTATCCGCCCGGTCTGATCTTGCAGACTCCGGAGCCCAATGACCCCGATCTCAATCAGCCTTTTCATGAACAAAGCAAACTGTTTCAGGTATACCAGGAAGCCAAAGCCTGGGCAGGGATGCTCAACACCCCCCACCTGGCGGCCTTGAATGATATTATTGAAGATGGGCGTATTGAAGACTTGATCAGGGTCAATGAAGCCCTGCAGGAAAAAAAGATTGCTCAGATCGCCGACATGATCGTCAGCAATCCATCGGTTCGACTGGTGCTGATTGCCGGCCCGTCTTCCTCCGGGAAAACCACTTTTGCCCAGAGACTGTTGATCCAGCTAAGAGTCAATGGACGCAGACCGGTCTCTATTTCATTGGATAATTATTTCGTTGATCAAAAGCTGACCCCCCTGGATGAAAACGGGGAATATGATTTTGAAGCCATCGAAGCCTTGAAACTGGATCTGTTTAATGATCATCTGG
>CAZACF010000101.1:8069-8764 GCA_964483565.1 uncultured Syntrophomonas sp.
TCATCTGGCCCGCTTGATCGAGGGGGAAGAGATCGAGATGCCCATTTATGATTTTAAACAAGGCTGTTGCCTGGAAAGGGGCATAAAACTCAGCGTGCCGGCGGGCGAGCCAATCATTATCGAAGGGATTCACGGCTTGAATGACCGGCTTACCTGGAGCATTGCCCGTGAACAGAAGTTTAAAATCTATGTCAGCGCCCTGACCCAGCTCAACATTGATTATGCCAATCGTATACCCACTACTGATTGCCGCTTGCTCAGGCGCATCATTCGTGACAGCCGTACCCGGGGCTATTCGGCTTTAAACACCATCAAACGCTGGCCTTCGGTCAGAAGGGGAGAGGAGAAACACATTTTTCCTTTCCAGGAAAATGCCGATATTATGTTCAACAGTTCCCTGGTCTATGAACTGGCCGCCCTCAAACCGCTGGCCGAGCCGCTGTTGAAGGAGATCAGTGCAGATAACCGGGAATATGTGGAAGCGCGGCGTTTGCTGAAATTCCTCAGCTATTTCCGTCCCATCTCCCCTGATCCCATCCCTCCCAACTCGATTCTGCGCGAGTTTACAGGCGGCAGCTGGTTCGACGTGTAATCCGCGCAAGTCGGGGACGGTTCTTGCTTGCCTATGATTGCGCAAATTGGGACTGCTCAAGACCACTGAAAAAGTACCTGTTTTGTCATCCTGAGGGGACGGA
>CAZACF010000102.1:0-6297 GCA_964483565.1 uncultured Syntrophomonas sp.
ATCGCCTTGCCAAGGCGAGGGTCGCGAGTTCGAATCTCGTCTTCCGCTCCATAAGCAACAAATCCCTCGGCATTTGCCGAGGTGTTGTGTTTTTGGCCAAAATAGAGTACATTTCTCTAGGAAGCTTTTACTTTGTTGGTATTATTGATTAGGGCAGCAACTTGGTAATAATATGAAGCAGAGAAAAGATTTCAATTTTAGTTAGGAGGAGCATAAATGAGTGCCAGGTTAGAAAAGATAGAAAAAAGCGAAGCCCATCTGAACATCGAAGTAGATGCCCAGACTTTTGAAGAAGGTTTGCAGAAGGCCTACAAAAAAGTAGTTAAACAAGTAACCATTCCGGGTTTTCGCAAAGGCAGAGTACCCCGCGAACTACTGGAGGCCCATTTTGGACGGGAGATTCTTTTTGAAGATGCGATTGAAATGGTTGTACCGGCAGCCTTTGAAGAGGCGCTGGCAGAATTAAATATAGAGCCGATTGCTCAGCCTGAGTTTGAAATAGACGAGATCCAAGAGGATAATGTACTGCGATTCAAGGCCACCGTTCCGGTCAAACCGGAAGTTGCTTTGGGCCAGCTCGAAGGCCTGGAAGTCAGCATACCGCTGCTTACCATGGACGAGGCAGATGTCGACCGGCGCCTGGAGGACATGGCCAATCATTATGCCCAATTAGTTGAAAAGACCGAGGAGCCTGCGGAAATGGGTGACACGGCAACCATCGATTTTGAAGGATTCATTGACGACGTAGCCTTTGAAGGCGGAAAAGGCGAAGACTATCCGCTGGAATTAGGTTCCCATTCCTTTATTCCTGGTTTTGAAGAACAGGTCGTAGGTCTGAAGGTAGGCGACACAGCCGATGTACTGGTCAAATTCCCGGAAACCTATCAAGCCGAAGAATTAGCCGGGAAAAATGCGGTTTTCAAAGTAACCGTACATAAAATAGAGACCAAACAGTCGCGTGAACTGAACGATGAATTTGCCCAGGAAGTCAGCAATTTTGAGACCATCGCCGAGCTGCGGGAAGATGTCAGCAAGAGCATGCAGGAATCCCTGGAGAATCGCAAAACCGGCTTTATCCGCGAAGCGGTGATCAGCAAAGCCCTGGAGAGCACCCAGGTCGATGTCCCCGACGCGGTTGTTAAAATGCAGCTGCAAAACATGCTCAATCAGTTTGCTGAACAGTTGAAGATGCAAGGAATATCGATTGAGCAATACTTCCAGCTGACCGGTCGCAATATTGACCGATTTAATGAGGAAATGTGGCCGGAAGGCGAGAAGAATGCCCGCACCAATTTCATGCTGGAAAAAATCACTGAAGAAAAAGGAATTGAGCTCAGTGATGAAGAATTAGATAATCATATCGTTGAATTGTCCACTTCGATGGGGATTGATCCCGATCAAGCCAGACAAAACCTGGCCGGGGTTATGGATGATTTTGTCTATCGTCTCAAGATCCAAAAAGCGATCGATTATCTGGTCGAGCACGCCGTCGTTACAGAACTCGAAGAAGAAATGGAAACAGCTGCTGAGACAGAAAACGAACCTGAAGCATAAAAAGGAATACTATAGATATTGAAGAATGAATATTTTAAGTAGAGGAGGGAGTTCCAATGTCATATCTGGTGCCCATGGTCGTAGAACAGACCAATCGTGGAGAGAGATCCTACGATATCTATTCGCGCTTGTTAAAAGACCGTATTGTTTTTCTGGGCAGTGTAGTCGATGATACGGTTGCCAATTTAATCATCGCCCAGTTGCTTTTCCTGGAAGCAGAGAACCCCGACAAAGACATCAATTTATACATCAACAGTCCGGGAGGTTCAATTACCGCAGGGATGGCCATATTTGATACCATGCAGGTGATCCGGCCCAATGTATCAACGATTTGCGTCGGCATGGCGGCCAGCATGGGAGCTTTCCTGCTTGCTGCCGGGGAAAAAGGCAAACGTTATGCTTTGCCAAATTCTGAAATTATGATCCACCAGCCGTCGGGAGGATCGGAAGGGCAAGCCACCGATATTGAAATTCGCACCCGCCGGATTTTGAATATGAAAGAAACCCTGAACCGCATTCTGGCTGAAAGAACCGGACAGGATATTGAAAAAGTACGTCGGGACACGGAGAGAGACTATTTCATGACTGCGGCTGATGCCAAGGAATATGGTATTATTGACGGGATTTTAACCGGTCCCAAGAATAGTTAAACCGACACAAGTCCGCCAAAAAGAGAGGTGACAAATATGCCAAAGTATGGTGATGACAAAGGCCAATTAAAATGTTCATTTTGCGGAAAGACCCAGGAACAGGTGAAAAAACTGGTAGCAGGGCCAGGTGTGTACATTTGCGATGAATGCATCGAGCTATGTAATGAAATCATCGAAGAAGAACTGTCCGATGACATTGGTTTTGAATTGGGGGAAATACCCAAGCCGCAAGATATTAGAGAGATTATGGATGATTACGTGATTGGTCAGGAGACCGCCAAGAAATCACTGGCAGTTGCGGTATACAATCATTACAAGCGCATCAATCTGGGGATGAAACTGGATGATGTTGAACTGCAGAAAAGCAATATTATGATGCTCGGGCCGACTGGCAGCGGAAAAACCTTGCTGGCCCAAACCCTGGCGCGCATATTGAACGTGCCTTTTGCCATAGCTGATGCTACCTCATTAACGGAAGCCGGCTACGTAGGGGAAGACGTTGAGAATATCTTGCTCAAATTAATCCAGGCAGCGGATTATGATATTGAAAAGGCCGAAAAAGGCATTGTTTATATTGATGAAATCGACAAGATTGCCCGCAAGACTGATAACCCCAGTATTACCCGGGATGTCTCCGGTGAGGGCGTGCAACAAGCTTTATTAAAGATTCTGGAAGGCACGGTGGCCAGTGTTCCGCCTCAGGGTGGACGCAAGCATCCCCACCAGGAATTCATTCAGATTGATACCAGCAATATCCTGTTTATCTGTGGAGGAGCTTTTGAAGGCATCGACAAGATCATTCAGAGCCGGGTCGGGGAAAAGGTGATGGGATTTGGGGCTGACATTAAAAAGCACGATGAGAAGAAAATTGGCGATATCCTCAATCAAATCCTGCCCCAGGATCTGTTGCGCTACGGATTGATTCCAGAGTTTGTGGGCCGCGTCCCCATTATCGTTACCCTGGATGCACTGGATAAGGAATCATTGGTCAGAATCCTTACCGAGCCCAAGAATGCCTTGATCAAACAATACAAGAAATTGTTTGAACTGGACGGAGTCGATCTGGAATTCATGGAGGATTCCCTGCTGGCCATCGCTGATGAGGCCTTGCGCCGCAACACCGGTGCCCGTGGTTTGAGAGCCATCATCGAAGATGTGATGCTGGATGTCATGTATGACGTTCCCTCCCGTCTGGATGTGACCAAGGTGCTGATTACCAAAGACGTGATCGATAAGAAAGAAAAGCCTTTGCTGGTGACAGTAGATGCCAAACGCAAAGTAAATTAATTTTGCAGCAGATAAAAACCAAATAGTTGCATTATAACCAAAGCTTGTTCAACCAACAAAAGGGACATTCTCACGCAGGAGAATGTCCCTTTCTTTTTGGCGGCGTGTCATGGTTATGGGCTTTTTGTGTGTCTAGCGCTTCGATTTTATTTCGCTCGGTGGATTTGCTCTTCCTTGATCGCTCTGGAAAAGGCAGCGCCAGTTGCCTTATTTTACACTTTCTCTGGCGACGCTAAATCACGATTGAAGGGCATAATAGAATATAATGAACCGGGAAAGGAAATAAACCATGAACAGCTTTTTCATGCAATACGGGGGCATTCTCTATATCATTCAGTTGTTTTTCGCGGTCGTCATCGGTTTATATTTTTGGAATCTCTTAAAAACCCAGCAAAAAGGCAAGACCGTCATGGTGCACGAGTCGGAAAAAGAAAGAAACCGGCTGCGGGAAATGCGCAGTATAAAACTGACTGAACCCCTGTCCAGTTTGAGCCGTCCCAGTTCATTTCAGGATGTGGTGGGCCAGGAGGAGGGAATTAATATTCTCCGCTCTGCCTTGTGCGGGCCCAATCCCCAGCACATTCTTATTTTCGGACCTCCCGGGGTAGGCAAGACCGCCGCCGCCCGGCTGGTTCTGGAAGAAGCCCGGGAGAATCCAATGTCACCTTTTAAACCCAATGCCAGCTTCGTGGAAATGGATGCGACCATTTGCCGTTTCGATGAACGTAATATCGCTGACCCGCTGATCGGTTCGGTGCATGATCCCATTTATCAGGGGGCCGGTGCCATGGGCTCAGCCGGCATTCCCCAGCCCAAACCGGGCGCTTGCACCAAAGCCCACGGAGGCGTCCTGTTTATCGATGAAATCGGGGAGCTTCACCCAACCCAGATCAACAAGCTCCTGAAGGTATTGGAAGACCGCAAAGTGATACTGGAGAGCGCTTATTATACCGAGCATGACAAAGTGATTCCTCCTCATATCCATGATATTTTTAAAAACGGTCTGCCGGCTGATTTTCGTCTCATCGGGGCTACCACTCGTAATCCCGAGGAATTGTCCCCGGCCATCCGCTCTCGCTGCATGGAGATCTTTTTCAAACCTTTGGACAAAGCTTCGATTCTCAAAATTATTAAAAATGCCGCCCAAAAGATCAATATGGCAATCGATCCGGATGCCCTGGAGGAAATCGCCAAATACGCTGACAACGGGCGTGAAGCGGTCAATATCGTACAGCTGGCAGCCGGTATAGCTCAGGTGGAAAAGCGTCAATCAATCAATCTGCCGGTCATTAAAAAAGTATTAAACAATGGACGATTTGTTCCGCGATTGGATATCAAACCCCGGGAAGAGCCGCTGATTGGAGTCGTCAACGGATTGGCCGTACATGGGGCCAACATTGGTACCCTGATTGAAGTAGAGGCCGCCATTGTCCCGGTCGAACAGGGCACCGGCAAATGGACGGTGACCGGGGTCATCGAAGAAGAACAGATTGGTTCCGGAGATAAAAGCTATCGCCGCAAAAGTATGGCCAAAGCGGCGGTGGAAAACGTCATGACCATCTTAAAAGTGCAATATGGTTTAAAAATCAAGGAGTACGACATTCATATTAATTTTCCCGGTGGAGTGCCGGTGGATGGGCCATCCGCCGGAGCGGCCATGGCAACTGCTATTTATTCCGCGCTGCAGCAAGTGCCGGTGGACAATCTGCTGGCCATGACCGGGGAGTTATCCGTCCATGGGCGGATCAAACCGGTAGGCGGGGTGATGAGCAAGATAGAGGCAGCGCGTAATGCCGGTATCAAGAGAGTTCTTATTCCTCGAGACAATATGCTGGATATATTCAACGATTTCCCTGATATTCAAGTCATAGCAGTCAGCGAAATCAAAGAAGTGTTTGCCCAAGCGCTGTTATTGCATTGATTTTAGTGCGAAAAGATGGTTTGTTTTATTCAGTTATCTCATCTTAGCTGTAATGGCAAAGCCGCAAGTTTTGCAGGTAGTGCTGAACCAAGCTTTATCAATGAAATCTAAGCAGCTGTTCATCTTGGGCATCGTCGTTGCGCGGGCGCTTCCCGGTTGGTCATTGGAATGATGCAAACACTCATTCCTTTTTATTTATCAGCCCTTTGGAGGGCATTCTTGCACAGCTTCGGTACATATAGTAGAATTAATTTGCCTGGGAGGTGTTATTATGACTGGGAACCAACCTAATGAATATCGCGAATTGCCCATGCTTCCCCTGAGGGGATTGCTGGTTTTTCCATATACCGTGATTCATCTGGATGTGGGCCGTAAAAAATCCATTAATGCCATTGAAGAAGCCATGCTGGGCAGCAAGGAAATATTCCTGGCCACCCAGAAGGAAGCGCAAAACGATGATCCGATCGAGGACGACATCTATACCGTTGGTACGATTGCCGAAATCAAACAGATTTTAAAGATGCCCGGCGGTACCATGCGGGTGTTGGTGGAAGGAATCTGCCGGGCGCGGGTGGTTCAATATCATGACAATGTCGACTATATCAGAGTATTGCTGGAAGAATTCCGCAACGAAACATCTGAAAAGAATTCTGAGCTGGAGGCCCTGACCAGGACGCTGGTGTATCAATTTGAGCAGTATGTGCGCATGAGTAAAAAGATTCCGCCCGAAACCGTAGCTACAGTAGTAACCATTGAAGAGCCCGCCCGGCTGGCGGATGTAATTGCTTCCCATTTGACCCTGCGCATCAATGAGAAACAAGCCATCCTGGAGGCACTGGATATCAGTGCCCGATTGAATGCGCTCTGTGATATTCTGGCGCGTGA
>CAZACF010000102.1:6307-8484 GCA_964483565.1 uncultured Syntrophomonas sp.
GCAAGATCAACATCCGGGTACGCAAGCAGATGGAGAAGACCCAGAAGGAATACTATCTGCGTGAACAGATGAAAGCCATCCAAAAAGAGTTGGGGGAGAAAGACGAACGAGCCGCGGAAGTAGAAGAACTGCGGGCCAGAATCAAACAAGTCAATCTTCCTCCCGAAGCCTTGGAAAAGGTCAACAAAGAACTGGAACGCCTGGAAAGGATGCCGGCCATGGCAGCGGAAGGAGTCGTGGTCAGAAATTATCTGGACTGGGTTTTATCTCTGCCCTGGTCGAAAGAGACCCGGGATCGCCTCGACCTGGACGTGGCGGAGAAAATCCTCGATGAGGATCATTACGGATTGGAAAAACCCAAAGAGCGTATTTTAGAGTATCTGGCCATCCGCAAACTGGCCAAGAAGATGAAAGGGCCGATCCTTTGTCTGGTAGGCCCCCCCGGCGTGGGCAAAACCTCGCTGGGCAAATCAGTAGCCCGCTCACTGGGCCGAAATTTCGTCCGCATGTCACTGGGCGGAGTCAGAGATGAAGCTGAGATCCGCGGTCATCGCCGCACTTATATCGGTTCCATGCCCGGCCAGGTCTTGCAGAGCATTAAAAAGTCAGGCTCAAAGAATCCGGTATTTCTGCTGGATGAAATCGATAAAATGACCGCTGATTTCCGGGGAGATCCGGCTTCGGCGCTGTTGGAAGTGTTGGATCCGGAACAGAACAGCACCTTCACCGATCATTACCTGGAGATCCCTTTTGATCTGTCCAAGGTCATGTTCATCACCACCGCCAACTCGATCTACAATATTCCCCGGCCGCTGCTGGACCGGATGGAATTGATCGAACTGTCGAGTTATACAGAAGAAGACAAGATGCCCATTGCCCTGGATTACCTGATTCCCAAGCAAGTTAAAGAACATGGGCTGAAAAAGAAAAATATCAGCTTTAGCGAGGATGCAGTTCGCAAAATCATTCGCGAGTACACCCGTGAGGCAGGGGTCAGGAATCTGGAAAGACAAATTGCTTCCATCTGCCGTAAAGTAGCCCGCGAAGTGGTTAAAGACAAAGACCTCAGTGTAAAAATTGAGGCGGATAGTATTAAGAAGTATTTAGGTACAGAAAAATTTCGCTTCGGTCGGGCTGAAAACGACAACCAGGTAGGTGTAACTACCGGACTGGCCTGGACTGAGACCGGCGGGGATATTTTATCGATAGAAGTAGCCCTGATCAAAGGCAAAGGCAAACTGACCCTGACCGGCAAGCTGGGAGACGTGATGAAAGAATCAGCCCAGGCGGGTTTGACTTATATCAGATCCAAAGCCGAAGAGCTGGGGATCAGTCAGGATGTAGTGGAGAATTACGATATTCATATCCATGTTCCCGAAGGCGCCATCCCCAAAGACGGGCCTTCGGCCGGGATTACCATGGCCACCTCTCTGGCTTCGGCCATGTCGAGCAGGAAAGTACGCAGTGATGTAGCCATGACCGGGGAGATTACCTTGCGGGGCAGGGTACTGCCGATCGGTGGATTAAAGGAAAAATCCCTGGCTGCCCATCGGGCCGGAATCTATACCATTATTTTGCCGGCTGAAAATGAAAAAGATCTGGAAGACGTACCTTCCCAGATCAAAGATGAAATGAAATTTGTGCTGGTCAGTCACATGGATGAAGTGCTGGCCGAAGCCCTGGTACCAAAAGGAAAAAATAAACGGTCATAAACACCTCTCCTGCGGAGGGGCCACACCTGATGAAAAAGGTGCATCACCGGTTACCATGGAAAGCCCGTTCAATCACGGGCTTTTTGGCCGCTTGCCCATACTCTGGGCTGACCGGCAATGACAAAAAAGGGGATGATTTTAATGCTGGTTATCAAGAAAGCTGAATTCGTAAGTTCATTTGTGGATATAAAGAGTCTGCCGGATACCAATCTGCCGGAGATTGCCCTGTCAGGCAGATCCAATGTGGGTAAATCATCCCTGATCAATAAGGTGGTCAACCGAAAAAAATTGGCCAAGTCAAGCTCCACCCCAGGCAAGACTCGCACCCTGAATTACTATCTGATCAATTCAGCCTTTTACATAGTCGATCTGCCCGGCTACGGCTACGCCCGGGTCTCCAAAGGCGAACGGGACAAATGGGGCAAGCTGATCGAAAGGTATTTAAGCAGCCGCCAGCAGCTGCGC
>CAZACF010000103.1:0-8417 GCA_964483565.1 uncultured Syntrophomonas sp.
CCTCCATGTCTGCCTAAAACCTTTCCGGGCCCGGGAAAGGTTTTTTCTTCTAGCTTGATACTATATATCGGTCGTCGGTAAAGATATTTTAGGCGGAATTTCGAAATTTTTTTATCCTTGGGATTTTCATATCGATTCCATAAGTCAAATGTAGCGCTGACTGAGCATCGGTGGATTAAGATATCCTCCGCTAGCGCTCAGGATGACAGTACAGATCCCCCAACGGGGACTACATATGTACCTAAAGTTCACAATTAAGGTAGCTTAGCTAACGCTCAGGATGACGATATTAAAAATAAATAACGCAGACGAAGTTTAAACTTGTCTGCGTTATATGATTCAAATGATAAAGGAGCATTTTATGTAAATTTATTGGGCCATTCTTTTGCCGTAGGCCAGGTCGTCTGCCGGGGAATAACCTGCTGATATGATCTGCGCCCAAGCGTTTCTTAAATCGTCCAGCATCGCCAATACTTCCTTAGCATATTGGCTGTCTTTCTTGAGGTTGGCCTGGATTAATTGACCCTGCATATAGCGATAGAAATACAGGTATTTCTCAGCGATCTCGCCGGCGGACAGATTGACCCCACACATGAGCTCGGCGATAATATCCTGGGCGCGGATTAAATGGTGATGGGCTGCTTGCATATCTCCGTCCTGCAAGGATTTAATCGCTTGCCTGGTAAATTTTCTGGCCCCGTCATACAGCATCAGTACCAACTGTTCGCTGGTGGCAGTGTTCACCTGGTTCTTTTTATAAGCATTCATCGTGGGACTCATAATTATCCTCCTTATCAGTCTAAATCAGTTCATTTATGGTGAATCCGGTAGTACTGAATTTGTCAAGCAAGTCAAGTACCTTTTCCGGTAATATTTCTGAAATGATTTTACCGCTCTCCATTTCCATCAGCTGCACACGAACCCAACCTGGTTCGCTGACAATCTGGAAAAAAAGCTTTATCTGATTGCGTTCCAGCAGTTTGTTCAGTTTTTCCACAGCAACTACCAAATCCTGCAGAGCAGGCTGGGGATGGTGCTGCTTATCCTGACCCTGATCCTTTTTATCGGATTGATTGTGACTGACTTTGCTTTTGTGGGTTTCAATCACCACTGATTTTTGGGTCTTAACCTTGATATTATTGACAATGATCGGATCAACCCCGTGGATACTGGTCAAGCCGTTCACCTCCCGCGCTACTGCTTGATATCCAAAAACGCGCCTTTTATTTTTACGTTGTCACCCCGATATTGGGCATGGGTCTGGTGACTTTTTTTTATCTTGATCAGCTCCGCCAGCACCCCATCCTGATGGCTTTTGATAAGCTGCAGGTTGTCTTCGTCGAGGACAGCCAGCCGGGCAATAATCTCATCGGTTTGGGCGATTATGGGCTGCAGACGTTCATCGTTTACTGCTGTCTGCTCAGGCAGAAGCGGCTGAAGGGAATTGACTTTTTCGATAATCGCCTGCTTTTGATCAATAAGGGCCGTCAGCCCTTCATAATCTTCTCTTTCTATGGCTTGGGTCTGCTGCTCGGACAAAACCAGAAAAGCTTGCATAAGCTCCTGTTTTTGTTGGTATAATTTGATCACGCATTGTGTATCACTTGACTGCATGGGCTCTCCTTATGTCGCTTGGCCTCAGCTGCTTGGTCCCATCATCGAGACAAAGGAGCTTTGCATGTTCATTTTGTATATGGCCTGCTCCATCTTGGTAAATTTGGCATAATGTCTTTCTTCTTTTTTCTCCAGTTTGGTTTCCCAGTTTTCGATTTGGTCACTTAATTTACTGATTCTCTTGCCGATGAAGCTGCTGTCGACGGTGCCGGTAGTGGTGGTGCTGCCCGCATGGTCAGCCAGATAGGTAATCCCATCAAGCGTTTTCTGATATAGTCTGGCGGCAATGCCTTGTTGGTTGGCATCCTGGCTGGCATTGGTAAACAATTTCTTGACCGCATCGGGATCATCGCTTAACGCCTTGCGCAGCGCATCTTTATCCACGATCAGCTGGCCTGATTTATCATAGGCTTCACTTTTTATACCGATCGAGCTGAGGGTCTTATAGGCTCCATCCAGACCATAGACGGCTGTGTTGGTCATGCTTCTGAAGCTATTGATCAGACTTTTTAATTGCCCGTCGGATCTCAACAGACCGCTTTTGGCTTTTTTCTCCCAATCGGCAACCTGGGATTCGCTCATTTCTTCTTTTTGTGCCGTGGTCAGGGGCGGAAACTTCGGATCTCGTTCTTCCTGGACTTTGTCATACAAGGTCTTTAAGGTTTTATTGTAAGAATCCACAAATTTGCTGATGGAATCTATAACTCCTTCAATATTTCTGGTAACCGTAATATTGGTAATACCCTCGCCTTTTAGGTTCAGCGTAATGCCATTGATGGTAATGGCATTGCTGGCAGACACCAAGCCGGTCGCATCACCAAAGTCAACCGAGGCGTTTTGCCCGTGGTAGCTCACTCCCGCTCCTTGATTCAGACTGAGCTTCAACATGGAAGTGTTATCATCCGTACCCAGGTTGGCAAAAAGACCGGCCGCGTCTGCCGTAATCGCTATGCTGGCGTCACTGCCGGTGGTAGTAGTATTGATGAAGAAGCGGTTCAGTTTACTGTCATAGCTGGCTACGACACCCAGATCAGCTTGATTGATGGTGGAGGCAACCGTGGTCAGATTATCCACGCCCAGCTGGAATTGCAATTCCTGGTCATTGATGGTAACGGAAATGGTATCCCCGGCAGCGTATCCCCGATCAGCAAATTGGGGAAATTGTTCAAACAAGGTCAGGGAGCTTCCGTCGGCCTTCTTGCCGGTGGGCAAGGGGGCAGTACTGGCCTTGGAAACGCCGGTGGCCAGCTGGTTTACTTTAATGCTGTAGGTTCCGTCAATGGCATTGGCGGCAGCGCTGGCGGTGGCAGCGCGGGTATCGGACGAATCCGCATTTCTGACCAGGAAGGTCCGCTCCAAACGCGCATCCGAGAGATTGGTTCGGAATTCATTGAGCGTGGTATTGAGACTCCTATAGTCAGCCTGCTGCCATTCCAGGGTCTGTTTATTCTGTTCCAGTTTATCCAGCGGTACGCGTTCGGCCCGCATCAGTTTGCTGACAATCGCGTCAATATCCATTCCGCTGGAAAGTCCGGAAATCCGGGAGTAATCTGCCGATTTGCCGGAAGAACCGGATGAGCCGGATGAAGAATTAATCGCAGCCATTTCTATCCCACCTTTATACTTTGCGGTCGATGATCCAGCCGATATCTTCCAATACAGCCGCTAATCTATCCAGGGTCTTTTGGGAAGGAATCTCCTTGATAATCTCCCCGCTGTCTGCGTCCAGGACTTTAACCATCACTTCTTTGGTTTGTTCATGAATCGTAAATGATAGCTTGGTGTTGAGTTCTGCCAAGGATTGATTGGCTTGTTCAATAACTTTGTTAATTTTTTCTTCGCTAAACTTTTCGTCGTATTTATTTCCGTCCAATCCCTGGCCGGGTAGCTGTACCGGTTGTCTATCGGTCATATCGGCATGGCCGGAAACCATATCGGCACGGGGTTTAATAACGATATCCGGAATGTTGTTTACAGCGGTAACTCCCATCGATCTCACCTCCTGATCTGGTCTGTAATGGGCATAAGCACGGTCCAATCAAGGCTGGCTTCATCTACCTGGCCAGCTGACAGATTTTCATTTTTCACCGATTCCATGATTTCTTCCCGGACAATAGGGATATTTTTTTCTGCAACAACCCCTAATTTTACTTTGTTGCCTTCAATCGCAATAACCCTGATCTTGATGTTATCGCCGATGATTATCCCCTCATCAATTTTCCTGGTTAACACTAGCATCGGTTAGCCCCCATAATTCACTTTTTTAAATTCATTATTTATGAGCGGATAGCGAATGGAGTTGTTGTCTCTTTCAAAAATGATTTGTTTGCCTTTCTTCTTTAACCAATTGATTATTAACGGTCCGACCAGATTGGTGGTAGCATGCTTAAATCCACTGGCAGGAACGGTTACAATCGTATAGACCAGCACCTGCTCCGGTTCTTCTATGGCCAGTCGGGCGGCCATCTCATCGTTTAATTCCACGCAATAACCTGGCTTAATCATGAAAGGATCGACCAACAGAAAGGCCAGATCCGGCTGGTCCAGTGATTGCAGCCATTTGAAATCGGTGCTCTGGGCTATATCCATCAAAATATAACGGTTCAGTTGCTCAAAGCCCAACAAACCGGGATTGAATTCAACGATGTCTGACTCGGCTACAACCAGTTCTCCGAATCGTGCGGTTTTAATTATCATGCTCAATCAACTCCGTTAATTTTTATTTCAAGAAATCCAACAAACTGGGTTGAATGATCTTGGCTCCCACCGCCAAGGAGGCTTCGTAAACAGCCAGCTGGCTGTTATACAAAGCGGAAGCTTCAAAATAATCGGTGTCACCCAGGTTACTGACCAGCGTATTCAAACTGGTGTTGAAAGACTCCACCCTGTCCTGGGCCTGATCAACCCGGTTACTCTTGGCGCCGACTACCGCCCTTTCGTTGATTACCTGATCGTTGAGACGGTCAATATCGGCGATCAGGTCGTTGACAGCTTGTTGATTTCCATTGAGCAAATGATCCCTTAAGCGGATTAAGGTCTGAAAGGCAGAATTGATATCGGTGCCGTTCTGACTGGTATGAAAAGTCATTCGTCCGGCGGCTAAATCAATGGTTACTCCTTTGGATATCTCTATCTTTTGGTTATAGGTTTCATCCAAGGCGGCCTCATTGTCGGCTATGAACTCGACTGCGGTTATATTGGCGCCATTTGCCGGGATGGTAGTAAAGGGAGTCTGGTCGCTTTTACCACCGGCAAATATATAACTGCCATTATAGTCAGTGTTGGCAATATGTACCAGTTCATCAATAATACTGTCGATCTGGATACCCAGCGCCTTGCTGGATTCAATGGCAGTTGCTCCATTTGAGCCGGAAACGGCGATTGCTCTGGTTCTTTGAAAAACATCACTGGCACTGGCCAAGGCATCATCGGCGCTGCGCAGCCATCCGCTGGCGTATTGCATATTGGCACTGTATTGTTTTTGGGACTGCAATTCTGATTTGGCTTTTAGTATTTTGGCTGCAGCCACCGGGTCATCAGATATTTTATCCACTTTCACCTTGGAGGACAGCTGGTTTTCATATTTTTGCAGCTGGTTAAGGTTGTTATTTACATTGCCCATTAAAGAGGAAACCATCATTCGGTTGGTAACGCGCATTTATAACACCTAGCCCTTCATTCGGTTGATAACCGTATCCAGCATTTCGTCGACAATGTTGATAATCCTGGCGCAAGCACCGAAAGCATGCTGGTAAACCACCATGTTGGCGGTCTCTTCATCCAGGGAAACGCCAGAGATTGAATCTTTCTTTAAATTCAGATTATTCACCAGGGTTTGCTGATTAATGACGTTGCTTTCGGATTCGTTTACTTTGCTGCCCAGCTGGGTCACCATCTCCTGATAAAATGCACCAATGGTTTTTTTTCCAAAATCATCACTCATTTGGGCCTTCGTCTTTAGATTGGCAATAGCCAGAGCTGCTTGGCCGTTGCCGGTCAAGTTGGTCGTGCTGGCGGAAGCAGCGATATTATTGACATCACTCTGTATGACAGGATTAACGGTAATATTGGCAGCACTTATTTTTTCCCCATCAGCGGAGGTAAAAAATTCTGCCCCGGGATTATCAACACCGCTTTTCCCTTCCAGATTGAACCCTAGAGAATGCAGATCATTCACACTCTGGGCCAGGCTAGCTGCCAGTTTGTCCAATTTTTCCATGTAGTATTGCACTGTACCGGGATTATCCGAGCTGGCGCTGCCCAGTTTGAGCAGAGCTCCCAGTGACCCGTTGGTAACCCCGACAGGAGCTTGACCAGCGTGAACGCCGTCTTGATCGACAATGGTGTTATCGCCCAGCTTGACATTTATCGCTCCGCTCGTGCCTTGTTTGCTTACGGTAATATTTCCGATTTCCGCTAATTGATCCAGCAATCGATCCCGACTGTCCAATAGTGCATTGGGGGTTTCCCCATTCATCACTGTCTTGGCAATCTGTCCGTTGAGGGTATGGATCCTGGCGGCGATCGCATCAACTGTGGTCTTTGATTGGTCAATTTGGGTGTTGATATCTTCCTGGATGCCGTTTAACTGTGAGTAAATCTGCGTCATATGCTCCGTCAAGGTAACTGCTGATTCCATTAGTACGGTTCGCACGGCAGGACTGGCAGGAGTAACTGATACATCCTGCCAGGCATTCCAAAAATTATCCAAATCTGTGTTTAAGCCTATGTCGCTGGCTGTTTCATTAAATACGATTTCAACATTACTGAGCGTATCGCGAACGGTCAGCTGAGAATTTAATTCAGAAGTCTGGGTGCGCAGCTGATAATCCAGGAATTCATCTCTGATCCGCGCTATATTGGCAACATCCACCCCGCTGCCTAATTGCTCTCCATATATAATGCCGGAAATAGGACTGCTGGATTGCAGATCCACCTTTTGCCGGGAGTATCCTTCGGTACTGGCATTGGCAACATTATTAAAGGCCACATTCAGAGCCGTTTGCTGTGCCATCATGCCTTTGAGGGCTATATTGTTACCAAAAAACAAACTCATTGCGCAGGCCTCCTAAACATTGGTATCAACAATTGCACGTTTCCCCCCCGGACTTAGGTCGCCGGATTTTCCATAAACAGATGGCGGGCTGGGATGGAGTACGTGCAACATTTTCTCTGTATATTGCAAACCTTGTTTTAACAGCAAGGCATTCAAATCATTGGTTTGTTGGATCGCTTGGCTGCGTTCGATGATGGCATCTTTCAGGGATTGTATCTGATCCCAGTCACGACTGGATACATTGGGCTGAAGATCACTCAGATGTTTTATCTCTATCCCCAGCCGGCCAGCATAATTCTCTATCAGTTGCTGGCGCTGTTGTTCCAGTTCGGCTATTTTTCGGCTGATATACTCCTGCTGGCCGGTGAGGAAAGTGATTTTATCCAAATCATCCTGCTGCAAGGCCAATAATTGCTGGTTAACCAAATCCTTCAATTCCGTGATCAGGTTACTTTGTTGATTCATTATGGTTAAAAGACCACTTACCTCCAACATCATTAGCAATCTCCTTTATTCTTTATCAGTTGAAAGCATTTTGGCCGCCAATTGCTCCGCCGTGACGCTGTAGGTCTTATGGGCGATCTGGTCTTTTATACGGGCAATCTTTTCTTCCCTGATATCAGGCAGATCCTTGGTAGTGGTAATGAGTTCGTGGATTTTTTTGGCTTCTTCGGACAACTGCAACCGATCCTGTTCAATCGAACCTGATTCTGCTTTCTTTCCCGTTTTTTCAAATTGGCTTTGTTGGGTCTGATACAATTTGGCAATATTGTTGGGAGGATTACTGGTTATTTTCATCGCGATCACCTCTTCTCAGGAGTTCACATTCCCATATGTTTTTTATATCGGTTGTTTTATAAAATATTTTAGGGAGGAGGGATTGTTTTTTGCATTTTCATATCATTTCATAATGCCATCCAACATCAGGGTTCAGGATGGCATTTTAGGTTAGACTAAAAATATTATCTTGACTGCAACAAGGCACAGAGCAGTCCGGGGATATTGGGCAGTGATGATTGCCGTTCAACTGCGCCAAGACTGTGAGCTACCTTGGGCATTCCGTAGACCACCGAAGATCTTTCATCCTGACCAATGGTGCGGGCACCTTTTTGGCGCATGGCCAGCAACCCCTTGGCTCCGTCATATCCCATGCCGGTGAGGATAATCCCTACTGCATTGGCTTTATACTGCTCGGCGACCGAATGAAACAGGACATCGACCGAAGGGCAATGTCCGTTGACTCTTTCCCCCGATCTGCACTTCACCGTGTAGTAGCTGCCGTTTTTCATTACGGTCATATGATAATCTCCGGGAGCAATCAGTACCAAACCTGGGGAGATGCGATCCCCGTCCCGGGCTTCTTTCACCTCCAGGGGACAGGTATCATTTAATCTTTCTGCGAACATCCGGGTAAAAACGGGCGGCATATGTTGAACGATCAATATGCCAGGCATATCAACCGGTAAATTCCTGATAATATAATTAATCGCTTCGGTTCCGCCAGTGGAGGCTCCAATGGCAACGATTTTATGACTGGCAGCAACGCCGACCGAAGCAATGGCATGACTGTGCTTTAACTCGTTTTTTTCTTCTCCCACCTTGGCGGTGGAGGCAATTTTTATTTTTGTAATCAGTTCATTGACAAAAGCTTTGATGGTTCGCTCGGTACTGCCGGATTCGGGCTTGCCTACGAAATCTACGGCGCCCGCCTGCAGGGCCTCAAATACAGCCGTATTTAACGCACTAA
>CAZACF010000104.1:0-8386 GCA_964483565.1 uncultured Syntrophomonas sp.
CCCTGGGTTCGGATGCCCATTCGCCGGAGTTTATCGCCTATCGCCTGGAGGATGCGGCCGCCATGGCCAGGCGGGCGGGGGTCAAGTACTATGCTACTTTTGACCGCATGAAGCCGGTCTTTCACAAATTATAACAGGGAAAACGTACCTTTCTCCCACCATCGTCGAAAAAAATTATGCAACATTAGTATACTTTGGATTGAGTTCCGGCCTTGTATAAAATAAAGCCGGATGATCTGTAACTGAGGCTGGATTAATCACTCCCGGTTGTTTTAAAATAACAGCAAGGGGTGATTTGGTTTATGAAAGGCGAAGTGTACAATCAATCAACCTGGATTGCCTTGAAAGCGGCCAGCTATTATTTCGAACAAAACATGTCCCTCAAAGAGGTCGCCCGGTTGCTGAACGTTTCCGAAGCAACCGTTTCCAGACTGATCCGTCGGGCCAGAAAGGAACGAATGGTGGAGTTTGTGATTCGCGATCCCTATAAACAGTGCCTGGAACTGGAACACCAGCTGCACGATGCGTTTGCGTTGAAGGAAGTCATTGTCACTCCTCCTGCAGACCGGCAGGACCCGGAAGAAGATAAAAAGAGAGTCGCGCTGGAAGGAGCCCGTTATCTGCAGCGCAAGATTACCGCCCGGGACGTGCTGGGCATTGCCTGGGGTGGCACCATGTATTACCTGGTGCATTATCTCAACCCCTGCCAGCGCACCGACACCAAATTTGTCACCCTGCACGGCAGCCTGAGCTGCTGTGATTACGAACTGGATGTGCACAATCTGGTTACCCGCATGAGTATGGCGCTGGGCGGGAACTATTATTCGCTTTCCTCGGCCGGTCTATTCCATGATGTGGAGAGCCTCCAGGCGATCAAACAGGAGCCTAATGTCAAACAGGTCTTTTCCTTGTTTGATCAGCTGACCATTTCGGTCAGCGGGATGGGTTCCTTCTATCCGGAACTGGACTCGCCCCTTTCCCGTCTGCAATATCTTCAACCCGCTGAACTGGCTGATCTGCAGGCCAAAGGGGTCTACGGCGACATGCTGCTGCGGTTTTTTGACCGTGAGGGGCGTGAATGTGACAGTGATGTACGACAGCGAACCTTGGCCATTGATCTTGCTGCTTATCAGCGCATCCCCTGTAAAATTGCCGTCGTATCAGGGGTGCAAAAGGCGCAAAGCCTGGCGGCGGCTTTGCGCGGCAACTTGATTGATGTCTTGATTGTGGACCATAATCTGGGCCAGGCAGTCCTGACCCTGCTCCAGGACCCATAACATAAATGGTTGATCCGAACGTCACGGGCTGGCAGCGTTAGCTGTCAGCTTTTTTTATGGCGGCGTGCAAATCTCTTACCTCTGCCAATAAAATGTGAATAAATTCATGTAATATTGAAAATATTTTCAATATCGCCTTCTATTTTTCCCCTGTTTACCATGTATGTATAGGTACCATTAATTAAAACAAAATGGAGGAAAGAAAATGTATATTGACCCCATCATCTGTCAATTTCCTGAAGCATTGGATGAAGATCGTTTTATCATCGCCACCTATTATTGTGCCGCCAAACCCAGTACCAACATGTTGAAATTCGCTGCCGCCCTGGCGGTGGAACAAACCACCGGAACCTGGCTGAAGGTCCCCGCGGAGACCCCGGAAGTGCGTGAACGCTGTATCGGCCGGGTGGTCGGCGTGTATGAGACCCCTTCCTATCAGATTGAAATTCCTGCCGAGGTGCAGGAAAGACATTTTATCATCAGAATCGCCTTTCCTTGGGCCAATTTTGGAGCCCAGTTTGCCATGATGCTGAGCTCAGTGATCGGCAATATCTCCAGCTCGGGCAAGGTTAAACTGATTGATCTGGAATTTCCCAAAGCATTCCTGGCGGAATTTCAGGGACCCAAGTTTGGCGTGCAGGGCATCCGTGAATTGCTGGGCGTGCATGACCGGCCGCTGCTCAACAATATGATCAAACCCTGCACCGGACTGGATGCGGCTACGACTGCCGAACTGGCTTATGAATCAGCCATCGGCGGCGTGGATATCATCAAGGATGACGAACTGGTGGCGGATGCCCCCCACTGCCGGCTGCTGGACCGGGTCAAAGCAGTCATGGCCGCCATTAAAAGGGCGGATGAGGCAAAAGGAGAAAAGACGCTGTTTGCCTTTAACATCACCGACCGCACCGACAAACTGAAAGACAACGCCTACCGGGCGATTGAAGCGGGCGCCAACTGCCTGATGGTCAATTATTTCACCATCGGTCTGGATGCCAGCCGCATGCTGACCGAAGATCCCAACATCAACGTGCCGATTCTGGCCCACTCTGATTTTACCGGTGCCGTCTACGAATCTCCCTGGTCGGGCATGAGCGCTTCCCTGATCGGGGCCAAGCTGCCGCGCCTGGCGGGGCTGGACATGGTTATCGGCTTGTCTCCCTACGGCAAATTCCCGATTATGATGGATACCTTCATCAATCTGGGCTACACCATGCTGGCGCCGCTGCACAATATTAAACCGGTCTTTCCCATGCCGGGCGGCGGAACCACCCAGGGCCATGTGGAAGACATTATGAAAAAATTCGGCAATGATGTGATCATCGCTTCCGGCGGTGCCATCCACGGCCATCCCATGGGACCGGCGGCCGGCGCACGTGCTTTCCGCCAGGCGATTGACAGTGTCATGTTGGGCATGAGCCTGGAAGAGGCGGGACGAAAGTATCCTGAACTGGACGCTGCCCTCAATGCCTGGGGAATCTATACCGAAGCCCAAGGCGGAATTTTTGATTTAAAGGGCTAAGCCCTGTATAAAATACAAAAAATATAGGAGGTATTTCAACAATGGCCAAACAGTATACTCGCGAACAGGTACTGGAACGTGTCAACCAAAGTGTTGCGGCCGGCAAGCCGGTCATCATTGCCGGGGCTGGCACCGGCATCTCCGGCAAATTTGCCGAGCGGGGAGGAGCGGATTTGATCGGCGTATATAATTCCGGTCTGTACCGCATGGACGGCAACGGCTCGCTGGCCGGGCTGATGCCTTACGGCAATGCCAATCAAATCGTGATTGATCTGGCTCACCGGGTCTTTCCGCAAATCCAGGAAGCTCCGATGATTGCAGGCATTTGCGGCTCCGATCCAACCCGGGAAATGAAACCCTACCTCAAATATTTGCTGGATCTGGGATTTTCGGCGGTGATGAATTTTCCCACCGTCGGCCTGATTGACGGACGTTTCCGTCAGGAACTGGAAGACACCGGCATGGGTTACGGCAAGGAAATTGCCACCCTCAAGCTGGCCGCCGAGCTGGGCATGTTCACCATTGCCTATGCCTTTAATGAAGCCGAAGCGGAAATGGTCGGCCAGGCCGGCATGGATGTTATGATCTGCCACATGGGACTGACCACCGGAGGCGCCATCGGTTCCAAATTCTCAGAAAAAGTGACCCTGGAGGATGCCGCCGCGCTGGTCAATCGCATGTCGGCAGCGGCCCGCAAAGGCAATCCCAACGTGATCATTTTTGCCCATGGCGGTCCGATCTCTTCTCCCCAGGACACCGCCTACATTTATCAGCATACCGATTCCGTCGGATTCCTGGGTGCATCAAGCATCGAACGGATTCCCATTGAAGTGCCTCTGACTGAGGCGGTCAAAGACTTTAAAAACCAGTCTCTGAAAAAATAATCAATCGATGAACGAGGGAGGCGGACTAATGAAGGCGAAAATTCTGGTTGCGGGAATTCTCGATACCAAAGGCGAAGAAATCAAATATATTGCCCAACAAGTGGCAGCGGCCGGCGCCCAGCCTACCATTCTGGAGTTGAGCGTGGGCAAGGAAGTCGGCTGGGCGGATATTGGGCTGAGTGAAATCCTGCAAGAAATAGGTAAAGTTCCTGAAGATCTCTACAAAGTAGATCGCCATCAGGCTTCCGCCTGGGTTACCGAGGCGGCCGTTCAATATGTAGGCCGCCTGGTAAAGCAGGGAGAAGTCGGTGGGATTATTGCCTGTGGAGGTTCCATGGGCGCAAGTATAGCAACGGCCGTCATGCAGAGCATGCCCATCGGCATTCCCAAATTGATGGCCACCACCATGACCTCCGGAGATGTGCGGCCTTATGTTGGCACCAAGGATATCTGCATGATGTATCCGATTGCCGAAGCCGGCATCAATACCCTCACCAAGCGGATTCTGAGCAACGCCGCCGGCGCTATCGTAGGGATGGCCAACTCTCCGGCGATTGATACCAGCGATGACAAACCCATGATCGGCTGCATGATGTTTGGCGTAACCACCCCCTGCGTATTGCGGGCGTCCAAATCGATGGAAGATCATGGCTACGAGGTCATGATCAACCACGCCATCGGTTCCGGCGGACTGTCTATGGAGCAGCTGATTGATGACGGCTTTATCAAAGGCATTATGGACATCACCACCCATGAAATTGCCGATGAAATGCTGGGCGGAGTATTGAGCGCCGGACCGGACCGTTTAACGGCGGCAAGCCGCAAAGGCATTCCCCAGGTGGTGGCTCCGGGTGGACTGGATTTGATTAACTTCGGTCCCCTGGATACGATACCTAAGCACTATATGGAGCAAACTCACTTGCCGGGTCGCTCCCTGTATGAGCATAATCCGGCTGTAAACTGTATTGGGATTCTCCCTGATGAAGCCTATAAAATCGCGGAGAATATGGCGCTCAAGCTCAACCAGTCGCAAGGCCCGACTGTAATTTGTGTACCGATGCGGGGTTGGGGAGCTTGTGATCTGGGGGTCCCGAATAAAGATCTCGGATGGGCGGGTCCTGCGGCCGGACCAACCTGGGTGGCAGACCCGGACAAACCGGAATGGTCACTTAGAAGCCGGCGCTTTATGGACGGCATGAAGGAGTTTCTCGATCTCAGCAAACCCAATATTGAATTGCTGGAGGTCGACAAGCATATGAATGAAGATGATTTTGCGGATCTGATGTCGGGGCTTCTCAAGGACATGCTGGACGGCAACTGGCAGAAGAACTCCCGCAGTCATCTGTCCTATGTCCGCTCGTTGTAAGCGGGGGTAGGGAAATGGCACAGAAATATTCTCGTCAACAGGTTTTGGAACGGCTGCACAGGCAGATCCAAGCGGGACATCCCCTGCTGATGTTCGGGGCCGGCACCGGGCTGACCGCCAAGTGTGCAGAAAAGGGCGGCGCCGATCTGATTGGCGTATACTCCACCGCCATCTATCGGATGCGGGGTTTGCCGTCACTTTTGGCCTGGCTGCCCTACAGCAACGCCAATGAGCACTTGCTCAACATGGCCCGGGAGATTCTGCCCATTGTGCAGACCACCCCTTGTATTGCCGGTATCGGCGCCCATGATCCGGCGCTGGATTTGGATGCATTCTTGGATACGGTGGTGCAGGCCGGTTTTTCGGGGGTGACCAATGAGCCTTTTGTGGGTCTGTACGGTCAGTATTTTGCCGATCAGCTGGAGCAGGCCGGGCTGGGATTCTCGCGGGAAGTCGAATTGATCCGCCGGGCCAGAGATAAAGGTATTTTCACCGTGGCCTGGGCCATGTCACCGAACGAAGCCTATCAAATGGCTGAGGCCGGGGCGGATGTGATCGGAGCCATGATCGGGGTGACCAGCGGCGGGATGTCAGGGGCTTCGCAAGTAATTTCCCTGGAGCAAGCAGTCCAGGATGTACGCGACATGATCGCCGCCGCCCGGCAAGCCGACCCCCAGGCGTTGGTATTGACCCACGGCGGGCCGTTTGCCGACGTTGCCACCGCCCAGTATTCGATTCAGCACAGCGATGCGGTGGGCTATGCATCCGGTTCGAGCGGGGAGCGGATCCCCACCGAAGAAGCGGTGATTGGCATTACCCGCCAGTACAAGGCCATGCAGCTCGATTAAAAGATCACTTCAGTAGCTGCTGCAGATAGGGCACTTTAGAAATGTCATCCAGCAGGAGGAATCCTGAATTTATACCCAAGACCGCCGCATGAGTCCCCCTCCCGCGGCGGTCTTGCCTTGTTAATTATTGATCCAGCAGCCAGGATTGAAAACCGTGCTGTTTTAATAGCTGACAGGCTGCTGAAGCGCTTTCGCGGTGGACGGTAATCTTGATGCTACCTTCATCCTCGTCGCGAACGTTTAACAGCTGCAGATTTTGGATGTTGATGCCGGCCTGGCCCAGCAACGTCCCTACCGTGCCGATGACTCCCGGCTGATCAGGGACGATGGCGATCACATCGCAGGCTTCCGCCAGACAAGGCCGCAGGTTGGGCAGGTTTTTTCGGGTTGTGCTGGCAGACTGCAAAAAAGTGCGCAGTTCTCCACTCCTGCCCTGCAGGCTGTGCCGGTACAGGCTGATCATCTGCTGCATGGCGGCCAGTTCCTGCTCGAGGGCCTCCGCATTGAGCATCAGGATATCTTCCCACAGATCCGGATCGGAGGCAGCCGTCCGGGTACTGTCGCGCAGACCTCCTCCGGCCAGGTTCATAAATTCCGGTTTGGTCAATAAATTGTTAATCAGGGCCGCCGACATCAGATGAGGCAGATGACTGACCCGGGCTACGGCCTGGTCATGTTCCGCCGCATTCATGATCACCACCCGGGCGCCGATGGTTTTGAGCAGTTCCGTCATCTCCAGAACCGTTTCTTCGGGCGTATCGGGCTGCGGGGTCAAAATATAGGCGGCATTTTCCAGCAGAAATTTATCAGCGGCTGACAAACCGCTTTTTTCCGAACCGGCCATGGGATGACCGCCGATGATAAACACGTCCTCAGGAAAATGCGCCTCCAGCTGTTGCATAACCCAACCTTTGACGCTGCCGGCATCGCTGATGATGGTGCCGGGTTTGATGCAGTCTTTGATCTGCTCCATGACGGCGGGCATGGCCATCAGCGGGGTGGCCAGGATGACCAGATCGCATTGTGCCAGAAAACGATCGTCCAGGGGCTGATCGATGGCCCCCAGTTCGATGGCCTGATCCACTGCGGCCGGGTGCAGATCGCGTCCCGCTACGGTGACCTGGGGGCAGTTGCTCCGCAGGGCCATGCCCAGCGAGCCGCCGATTACGCCTAATCCGATAATGCCGATTTTTTCAATCATTGGCTGGCCCTCGCTGCGGATTCCGTTTCCGGGGCGTTGAGGCTCTCCAGGCGTCGAATCTTGTCGGTCAGCCGGGCAAAATCCTGCGGAAACAGGGACTGCGGTCCGTCACTCCAGGCCCGGGCCGGATCAGGATGGACTTCCACCATGATGCCGTCTGCGCCGCAGGCAACGGAGGCCAGGGACATGGGTTCGACCAGTTCACGCTTGCCGGTACCGTGACTGGGATCGACCAGCACGGGCAGGTGGGTCAGCTGCTTGAGCAGCGGAACCGCGCTCAAATCCAAGGTATTACGGGTGTAGGTCTCGAAGGTGCGGATCCCTCTTTCGCATAAAATTACGTTGGGATTACCGCTGCCCAGTATATATTCGGCGGCCATCAGCCATTCTTCAATGGTGGCTGACATGCCGCGTTTTAATAAAATCGGTTTGTTGATTTTGCCCAGTTCCCGCAGCAGAAAAAAGTTCTGCATGTTGCGAGCGCCCACCTGGATCATATCCACGTATTCGGCCACCATGGGGATGGATTTTTGATCCATGACTTCAGTGACCAGCGGCAGTCCGGTTAACTCGCGGGCTTCCGCCATGATCTGCAAACCTTTTTCCCCCAAACCCTGAAAGGAGTAGGGAGAAGTGCGCGGCTTGAAAGCGCCTCCGCGCAGCATCTCGGCACCAGCCTGCTTAACCGCCAGAGCCGCCTCCAGGAAATTTTCCCGGCCTTCAATAGCACAGGGCCCGGCGATGATGGTGACGTGCCCGTCGCCGATTTTCTGTCCGCCCGCTTCAACGACACTGTTCTGATGTTTGAAATCCCGCGAAGCCAGTTTAAACGGCTGCATGATGGGCACCACTTTGTCCACGCCGGGCAGGGATGCCAGGATCTCCGGGTCGACTTGCCCGGGTTCACCGATAACGCCCATGATGGTGCGTTTGGCCCCCTGGGAGAGGTGGACGCTGTAACCTTCCGCCTCCAGGTGTTTTTGTACTTTGATAATTTGTTCCTGACTGACTCCTTTTTGCATGACGACTACCATCCTACATAACCTCCTTACATTCTGGGCAAAAAACAGAAAAACCATGGCAAAGCCCATGGTTACACAGCGATCCGCAGATCCATATGTGCTTCCGTCCTGCCTTGCTACCCTTTTTTAAAACAAAAATTCCAATAAAACCATCCTACGAAATAAATTCTACCACAGCCATGGTTCATACTACAACCAATATATTTTATTGGTGACTTTATCTTTTGCTTTTTTTGTATATAATTAGATATCAAATTAAGGATTTT
>CAZACF010000105.1:0-8236 GCA_964483565.1 uncultured Syntrophomonas sp.
ACCCCTTCGTAGCGGTTGATTTCATATAGAGTGTAGAATTCCATGTAAGTATCGGGTACGACCACAAAACCATTTTCAACCAGCATTGTCTGGGCGGCAGGCGAGAACATAAACCGCTTGCGATTTTCAATGTTACTAAGATCGGCGGCTACACGGTAGGTCTTTAACAAAGGCTGTTCGTCCACAACCACTTCTGTGTACGGGGCAAATTCGGCCGCCTGGGCTGTTTTTTGGTTACTTTTATTTTTTTCAGTTGTTTTGCTATTTATGTTGCTGTTACATCCGGCCAAACTACTGGCAAGTAATAAAACCAGCATGAGCGCGGTGAATTGCCTGAAACGCTTGAATTTCAAAATTAACTCCCCCTATTGCTTAATTAGCTTCCTTAATCTAATACTACGATTAACCTGGATTTAGCTTACACGATCAATGATTAGTTTTGGTAAATAATTTCCTGGTGTGGTAATAGCATCCTGCCGCTTATAATCGGAGTAGTAGGATGTTTTTATTCCATCCAATAAATAAATCTATTTTACGATGGGCCATCTAGGGCTATACAGCGAGCTTATTTGATTAGGGTGTGAACAAAATGGACATAATTATCATATTGTAAGGTGAAACTTATTTGATATCGTTTTCAAAATGAGGATAGATAAGAGGGATAAGTATGAGTCAATCAGAAAAAGACACTCAAGGTGTGGATAACAATCATAGGGCCGGGGCGGCGGTGCTGCCGGTATGCAGTATTTGCAATCAAGTACCTGAGCTGGGAATAAGAGGGGTGATCCGGGTGGGGAAAGCATGGCTATGTCAGACATGCGAATTGGAAATCACAGTGCTGGAAGTTGGATCGGCTGAATATGGTGTAATGTTGAAAAAAATAAAAAAGGTTTGGCAATAAATCTGTTGGCTGACTGCGGCCCAGGATCAGCCTTTGTATTGTCTGGCCTAGTCTCGGTCAGTTGAATTATGTAATTTTAATTACTGCGCCATTTGGTGATTGTTGCGTCACCATGTAGTATTTTTCGTACGGCATGCCCCTTGAATTCAAGATTAAAATTTGAGTGACCCATTTGAATACCTCCGTTATATTTTGAATATACGGTGTATTCTTTCTGTCTATCAAATTTGGGTAGGGTTAATAATCAAATAATCGCTAGACAAACCAATTAAAATTTGGTTTAATATTCTTATATATTGATAAAGGCAAACTCGTCGAAAGGCGGGGACGCAAAGCCATGGGTCTAATGCCGTAAGGTTACGATTGCCAGGTTGCCGGAAATAAAGCGGGTTTAGTTTAAGCCTGTTATGCAATCTGCATGGCAGGTTTTTTCTGTATTACATAACAATTTTAAAAGAAGGGAGAGGGGTTCTGAGATGGTTAGGACGTTATTTGGAGAAAATTCTAAAAAAGTTGTTATTGAAAAAGAGCAGATCAATTCCGAATACCAGAGTAAAGTTGAAGCACTGCAGTTAGAAATTGTGCAAGCCCAGGAGAAATTAAAGGAGTCAGAGGCCAAACAAGCAACGCTGCAAAGTCAACTTGAGGAATACCAAAGTAAAGAACGTCAAATTGCGGAAGTAATGATAAATGCACAAATAAGCGCCCAGAGAACTGAGGCACAAGCGCGAGCCAGGTCAGAAATCCTAATCCAAGAGACAGATGAGGAACTGCGTCACAAGAATCAGGAATTGGAACTGCTGCGCATACAAGTGCAACTTTTCAAACAGGATATTTATGGCCGAATCGATCAATACAAATCATCTCTGGAGAAAATAATGGATCCAAATGAAGAGATTGCATTTACCCCAACTCTCGTTACAAAAGAAAAGAATACTGAAAAGAAATTAATTGGTTAAGAAAGTTGTTTGCATAAAAGGGGCTGATCGCTATGGATATAAATTCAGTCAAAAGCCAAAATGATGATGCTTCAGTCTTGGATGCACTATCAAATCAGCTTAAATATATACAAACTGATAATGAATTGGTATTACAAAAGTCTGCTGATTTGTTATCACAAGTTATTGCCTATGAAGCGAGACAGGACTATGTCAATGCAGCTCTGGCAGAAAGCGAGACAATAGCAAGGGAAATACTCACCCATGCTTCCCAAAGAGTTTCCGATATAGTTAAAAATGCACAAAAGATCGTTTACCCTCAACAAAAGCAAATTAAATACATAAAACTGGAAATCAGTGAACTTAACAAGCAAATGGATACATTAGCTGCTGAAAAAAACAAACAAGAAGCAGAAGAAATAATGGAAATATACCCAATGAAGAGCGGATATTCCCGGCGAGAACAGGCGAATATTGATCCCGTCGATATAATTCTACCTGTCAGTGAAGTATTAACCAATGATATCAGCCTACAACAGTCGGTGATGAGGCGCGAATACACGCTGGAGGGACCGCAGGATTTCAATATTCCTGGGGAGGATTTAGAAGTAAAGTGTGCAGAACAAATCGATGCTGATCTTGCACAATTAAATCATTTTACAAATTATTCTATTAGACTTAGCAACAATGAATTGCCGCAGGATGCTATGGATTGGAATCAGGCTGAAGAGAGTAACTCAATTATGAAATTTAATGCCGATGTGGAAGTGAGATACCTTGAGAATAATGAAGATTCGAGCGTGCAAATATGCGATCATGATTGGCGGATAAGAGTTGAAGTCGAAGTTCCGCTGGAAAATGACAATTTTGTTGGGTTTGGCAAAGTATCATCGGCAGTTATGTCCACTCTTATGCGGTATGATAAGATTGTATTAAATGATGTATATCCATTTAATATCATTGAACCAAATCCTGAAAACATTGCTATGTATCTCTACAATTGTTTAGATGACGAGCTATCCTTGTTCGATATAATTCTCAAGGAAGTTGCGTTTGCGGAGAATAATAAAATGCGTTTGAAATTCAATAAACGCAATACAGATTTTGATCTTCTTTTACAGGGAGGAGAATTTTTCTTTGATGGCATAAGAGATAAATTATGCACTCTAGAGGAAGAACAAACTCCCATTTCCGTAAAGCTGGGACAAATGTTTAAATCCAAAAGATAGATCCGGGTTGATTGAACCTTATGGAGCTCGCGATTGAGTCCTTTGATTGCATCATGCCCCAGTTGCACCAGTCCTTCCTTTAAAGCGCCGCAAACGGTTGTGGAAACGCCGGAAGAATGCCAGTCAAAACCCACCACACAGCCCAAAGCCTGGAACCAGTATGGGTCGCCTTTTTAAAAATTTCTTCCGTCCCGGAGTGCTCGATAATTACTTCAATAATGGCCGTCGAGAGGGCTTTCATATGAGTAAACAGCCAGGCCGGACATTACCCCCCGTGCAGCAGCAGATTGGCAGTGCTGGTATGCATTTTTCCTTCCTTCTTTCATGGGGGCATTTATCTAAGTATACATAACCAAAAAAACGATAGTTCGCAATGTTTATACTGATCATACAAATATTTGCAAAAAAATGTGATTATAGGCTAAATGTGAAAAGAGTAATTTTTTAACATCAATTGGTGAACCACTGAGTTACATACAGGTAGTTGCCATCCTGGTATAAGCCCAGCCCAACTTTGCCAAAATTTTTGCCCAGAATATTGGCGCGGTGCCCGGATGAATTCATGAAAGCATCATAGGCTCCCTTAACACTACTATTAAGGGCGATATTTTCTCCAGCCGCCGAATAACTGATTCCCAGGCTTTGCATCATATCAAAAGGACTGCCATAGGTGGGGGAAGTATGGCTAAAATAATTGTTTACGGCCATGTCCTTGGATTTGAGGTAAGCTCCGTTGCAAAGAGCTTTATCCAGCGTTAATGGTGAGAGTCCATTGGCTTTGCGGTCAGCATTTATGTAGCCCAGCATTTCATTCTGCATGGTGTTGAAGGAATCATTTGTTGATGATGGAGCGGTATAGGCCTTCACATATCTGCCATCCACACATCCTACCGTATCCTTGTTGTTCTTGACCACATACCATTTGCCGATCTTGCCAATTACGTCCAGAATCGTTCCTTTAGTATAGGTTTTGATGATGCGATGGTTGGTGCTGGCGCCGGTGCGAAAGCTCAAAGAGTTGGCCGTGATTTGCACTTGCTTCACCGTGGTGGTGGTAAAGACACCCTCTACTTTGTTGACTGGGGACGTTTGATTGTGTTCATAAAGAGGGAGCAAAAGAAAAGAAAATATTATGATGCAAGACAGGATTTTTTTCATAGCTGTCTACCTCCTTTTTTACATTATTAGCTTAAAAAAAACGCAGTTTCCAGCGGTAAATATAACCATTGACAGAAGAGTGAAACAATATAATTGTTCACAAAAGCCTGATTCACCGACATAATACCGTTACAAGCTTTTAACCGTATTCTATAAAAGTGTATAATTACTGTTGTAATTAAGGTGTATTTCATGAACTGGAGGGCAGATAATGATCCAAATTTACACCGGAGACGGTAAGGGCAAGACCACCGCGGCCCTGGGCCTAGCCATGCGAGCGACCGGGCATGGATTTAAAGCCCGGATGATTCAGTTTCTAAAAGGCAGCACCTATAGCGGTGAGTTGACCTCGGCAGACCGGTTGGGGATTGAAGTGTTTCAATTTGGGCGTACCTGTACTCATGCTGCGGTTATCAAGAGTGGGTACATGACCTGCCAGAAATGCGGGGAATGCTTGGTGAGAGCGGATAATATAACTGAGCTGGACAGGCAGAAGACCCGCATGGCCTGGGAACTGGCCCAGACAACCATTGCCCGGGGGCAGTATGATCTGCTGATTTTAGATGAGATCTTCCTGGCAGTCAACTTCAAGTTAATTCCCGGTGATGAATTGATGGGGTTACTGCGGACAGCTCCATCTTCGTTGGAAATCATCCTGACCGGGCGGAATGCAGACGCAGAGTATATTGCTTTGGCTGATTTAGTCACCGAGATGAAAATGATCAAGCATCCCTATAAACAGGACTGCAAAGCCCGGCGGGGCATTGAGTACTGATTAAAATAGCAATGAAAGAGGCATAGGAATCATAATGAAAGTCTTATTTCTTCGACACGGACAGACGGAATGGAATGCCCTGCAAAAATATCAAGGACATATGGATATTGTACTGAATGACAAGGGCCGGGGGCAGGCAGAAAGGCTGGCTTGTTACCTGCGGGATCACGAAAAAATCGAGGCCATTTACTGCAGCGACCTGATCCGCAGCCGAGAAACGGCAGAAATCATCGGTCGGGTATTGCAGTTGCCCGTGCAGATTGATAAACGCTTGAAGGAAATCGGCTTTGGTAGCTGGGAAGGCATGACGTATGAGGAAGTTAGCCGTGCATTTCCAGAGGAATATGAAAAATGGTTCAACAATAATTTGACCATCAAGGTGCCGGGGGGAGAATCGATAGACGAATTGTTGGCCAGATCCCTGTCGGCGTTGGGGGATTTTGCCAAAAGACATACAGGCACGGTGCTGGTGGTTAGTCACGGCGGACTGATCAAGACGGTTCTTAATCATCTTCTGGGCAGCGAGCGCTGGGATACTTACCTCCATCCAGCCTCCATCTCCAGCCTGGAATGGGATGGAGGGTGCTTTGTCCCGCAGTTGATCGGATTTACTCTGCCTGAAACGCAAGGATAGACCCCAACCGCTGACACCATCCAAGATTGCTGGCGGATTCCCGGATACTATGTGTTTGAAAATCATAAAAGTCCGCTGTATTCTGTGAGGCAGCGGACTTTATTGATATCAAGGTGATCAGGCTGTTTATTTGGCTGGTTCGTTATACTTCCACTTGCCGCTGTGGCCTTGGCTCCCGTCTTTGTAATATACTGTGCCGGTCCCATGCCGCAATCCATTTTTGTATTCGCCTTCGTAGCGCAGGATGCCGTCTTTGTAATACTCTTTGCCATAGCCTTCCTGCTTGCCGTTTGCCCAATCGCCTTCATACATTCCGCCGTCCCGGAAGGTAGCCTTGCCTTTGCCGTTTGGTTTGCCGTCTTTTACTTCCCCTTTGTAATCGACCGTTACCGTATAGCGAATCTCGAAATCATTTAATTCCACCATTCATACTCCCCCCCCTATGTTTCATTGAATGACCAAGGTGATCTTGATCTAACTCAATAATAACATGTAAGCGATTAGTTTGAATATCACAAAATGGAATAATATGCATAAATTTCACACGATACAATAATCGATCAAGTAGGACTAGCGATATTTTTTCATTTTGCGCATATTTTTACTGTTTTTACGCTCAGTGCGGCCATCCTCGGAAAAAATTCGCTTGTCTTTGTCCTGCTGTACGCTACCGCCCATATACGTATGCTCCTGGCCCCGTGCTACTACCAGAGTATTGCCTTCGTCGTAACGCAGCGCGATGGGAAGGTCCGATTCTCCGTAGACAGCCAGATAGCCTGCCTCTGCCAAGGCAGAGTTATCTTTTAGGAATTTACGAGCTTCGGCTTTGAGTACGGCAAAATTGCTGCTGTGGCGGCCTTTGCCGTGATTAATAACCAGGACATCGACCCCGTGGCTGATCATCCACTCGAGGTTTTGTTCGAGCTTGGCTTTGGCCTCCATCTTGTTCAGCCCATGTAAGTCAAGGGTTTCAATTTTCAATCTGATCAACTCCCGGGTATACAAATCATTTAGGTTTTTTCTAAATCATGCAGGGTACAATGGCGCTATATAAGTAATCTATCAACAATAGCAATGTAACACAGGTGAGGCCGTGAATGCAAAGTATGCAGGGAAATTTTCGCCATCAATTGCACCTCAACGGGGTTTGTTGTTATAATCCTATTTATATAAGGAGGAATTATAGATGGATCTGGATCAGGTCAAGATACTATATCATGAAGAACAAGTCAAAGAAAGGATCAACCAGATGGGGGAGTCCATTACCCGGGAATACAGCGGGGAAGAATTGCTGGTGATCGGGATATTAAAGGGAGCTTTTATGTTTATGTCTGACCTGGTCAGACGTATCGAAGTACCCCTGCGCCTTGATTTTATGGACGTTTCCAGTTACGGATCTTCAACCATTTCTTCAGGTGAGGTGAGGATCATGAAAGACCTGGACTATTCCATCGAAGGGCAAAACGTTTTAATCGTCGAGGATATCGTTGATACCGGACTGACCTTAAACTACCTGTGCGAGATATTGCGCAAGAGAAACCCCAAGACCTTAAAAATTGCCTGCCTTTTGGACAAACCATCGCGCCGCCGAGCCAATACCTTTCCTGACTATATAGGTTTTTCCGTAGCCGATGAGTTTATAGTAGGGTATGGACTTGATTACGCAGAATACTATCGTGAATATCCGGCGATTTGCATTTTAGATCCGTCAGTTTATAAGAAGTAGGAGTGAGGGAATGAAAAAAGAAATGGTGCTGGTCTTGGATTTTGGGGGCCAGTATAATCAATTGATTGCCCGGCGGGTAAGAGAATTATCGGTTTATTGTGAGATGATACCGTTCGATACCAGCTTTGTTGAAATCATGGAAAAAAACCCCCAAGGGATCATCTTGACGGGCGGACCTGCCAGCGTGCATGGGGAAGATGCCCCGCGTTGCGACCCCCGCATTTTCTCCATGGGAATCCCTGTGTTGGGGATTTGTTACGGTATGCAGCTGTTGGCTCATGAATTAGGTGGTGTTGTTAAACCAAACCAATTACGGGAATACGGACGTACCAGCCTGACCATCAACCAACCGGGTCAACTATTTAAGCATGTCAATCCTCCCACCCAGGTGTGGATGAGTCATGGCGACTCCATTGTCAGCGTGCCGGAAGGCTTTCGGATTGATGCAGTTACCGACAATTGTCCAATTGCTGCTTTTAATGACAGCTCTCGCCAATTATACGGGGTGCAGTTTCATCCTGAAGTCAGACATACTGTGGAAGGCATGCAGTTGCTGCGCAATTTTTTGTTTGATATCTGCGGTCTTAAAGGTGACTGGGATCTTAGCGATTTTATCAGTGCCAAGATCGAAGAGATTCGTGCCCAGGTGGGCGACAAAAAAGTACTTTGCGGCCTGAGCGGCGGGGTTGATTCCTCCGTGGCAGCCGCCCTGGTTCATAAGGCGGTGCAGGATCAATTGGTTTGTGTCTACGTTGATACCGGGTTGATGCGAAAAGGAGAATCCGAGCAGGTGATCGACACATTCGATCGCCATATGCATATGAATCTGGTTTTTGTGGATGCCGGCGAAAGATTTTTAAGCAAACTGGCTGGCG
>CAZACF010000106.1:0-1735 GCA_964483565.1 uncultured Syntrophomonas sp.
TTTGAGGATGGGCAAACAGTACTTCATCAATATCGCGCGGATAAACATTGAACCCGCTGCACAGGATCATATCCTTTTTGCGGTCAACGATAAAAACAAAACCGTCTTCGTCGATCCTGACGATATCACCCGTATATAACCAACCGTCCCGCAGGACATGGTCGGTTTCCTCCTGGTTGTTCCAGTATTCCCTCATAATCTGCGGTCCGCGTCCAATTAATTCACCCAGTTCATTACGGGGTATGACTTCAGTACCGGTTTCGACATCGACCACCACCAGATCGGTATCCGGCCAGACGATCCCGCAGCTGCCTGGTTTTCTCAGGGTAAAGACCGGTGTCACGGTCAGGATATTGACCGTTTCCGACATGCCGTAACCTTCCAGAATGCGTCCCCCGGTCAGCCGTTCAAATTCATTCATCACTTCCACCGCCAGCGGCGCCGACCCGCAGAAGATCCCTTTCAGCGAAGTGATGTCAGCGGTTTTGATTTTGGGATGATTGTTGAGCCCAATAATCATGGCCGGAACCGCTGCCCAGATGTTGGGACGATGACGTTCGATGGCCTCCAGCAGGTTGTCCGGAGTGGGCAGCGCCACCAGGACAATACTCCCGCCAGTAAACAAACAAACGTTGACGTTGGCATTAAAGCCGTATATATGGTTGAGCGGAATGGCACACAACGTACGGAATTCCTCCCGGGGTACCAAATGAAAACCTCCTGCCGTCCAAACCGCGGTGCGATTGGCCTGGGAGAAAATAATGGCATTGGTCAACACACAGCCCTTGGGAACGCCGGTGGTTCCACCCGTATATTGCAGACGGGCAATATCATCGGCAAACACTTCAATATTCGGTTCGGCGTCGCTGGCCGCCATGGCCAGCTGGTTGAAATCGTAAATCCCTTCTCCGGGAGGAATCTCCACCGCCGCACTGGGCACCTGGAAGACGATTACCCGCTTTACCGCTGATGATGGGTCGTGCATAATTTGTATGGCCTTGTCAGCAAAAGCCGCCATTACGATGACGGTCTCCGTGCCGCTGTCATTAAACTGCAAGGTCAGTTCAGGAATCGTATACAGAGGGTTGGTGGGAACTTCAATCGCACCGATCTTGAAGAGTGCCTGCAGGGATAGAACGTACTGCGGAACATTGGGGGCCATGATCGCCACCCGGTCGCCTTTTTGCACCCCCAGATCAAGCAGGGCATTGGCGATCCTGCGGGCCAGATTGTTGGCGGTACCGTACGTAATAGAAACATCACCCATTAGCAAATAGGGTTTGTCCGGCGTCTCTTCCGCCCATTTGTTGAACCAGTACTTCAAGGGATAATCGGGATACTCAAAATTTTTGGGCACATCTACATCGTAGTGCTTTTCCCACAGTGGACGCCATTTGGCTACATCTTCTGCAAATTCTTTCAGCCAAGGTTTTTCCATTGCCATCCCTCCTGTTATAAATTATCCTAATATTATGATTTATTAGACAACTGCATTTGGAATTCCTGCAATGCATCCCCTTGATCACAAATTATTTCTAACCCCCTAGCCCCAACTCCGTTCGACAAGCCTGATCCGGGAGCACACCCCAAGCAAGTCAATGCATAAACCTCACACCAAGCTCTCGTTCATTATAAAACGACTAAGTTACGCTCATGGCGAAGCCCCATATCAAAATCTGAAAAACAGCAGATACAATCGCAGAGGTTTATGTTTTGGCTGGCGCACCCTTCGGGT
>CAZACF010000106.1:1745-8225 GCA_964483565.1 uncultured Syntrophomonas sp.
CCCAACTCCGTTCGACAAGCCTGATCCGGGAAGGCGACCCCAGCCCCCCCACTGCCCAGACGCAATCTTCCGTCTATTAATAAATAACCTTACGCAGAGGTTTATGTTTTGGCTGGCGCAGGGGTGAAGGCGGTAGTGGTGTGATGGGACGTAACGACGCCAAGAAAGCTCACAGAATAGAAAACCATCCGTTCCCCAAAAACGAGACTCCCGACCAAGAAAAAGAATCCGGGCAAACAGAGCAAAGCAAAAAACACAAACTTAGCCAGTCAAGAGACCGCACCCCAAGCAAGTCAATGCATAAACCTCACACCAAGCTCTCGTTCATAGTAAAACGCTCATGGCGAAGCCCCATATCAAAATCTGAAAAACAACAGATACAATCGCAGAGGTTTATGTTTTGGCTGGCGCACCCTTCGGGTACTACATATGTATCCTAACCCCTCGGGTTAAGAACACCAATAAGGTTGCCGGGGTGAAGGCGATAGCGGTGTGATGGGAAAAATCCTAAAACAGTTCATCGCGCTTTACGTTCTGACTGTGCCGGTTTTTCAGCAGCATAAAACCTCCCGAGCGGCCATATTTCACCGCCTGGATCTCCGCTACGACTGACAAAGCAATTTCCGATGCCTTTTGCCCGCCCAGATCCAGCCCAATGGGCGCGTGGACTCTCTCAATCCGTTCATCAGGGATTCCCATGGCGGTCAGCTTGGTGAAATAAGCAACCACCTGCCTTCTGTTGCTGAGAATCCCGATATATCTGGCTGGTGAATTTATAACCTTTTTCAGCACCGCCTCATCAAATTCATGACGGTGAGTCACAATCACAATGCTATCCGTAGCACGAATTTCATAACCGCCAAGATTCTCGATAATGTCTCCGCCAATCAAGGCATCGGCCAGCGGAAACCTTTCCGGTGTTAGACTTTCTTCATCATTATCCAGGATAACGATTTCATACTCCAACAGACTGGCAAACTGGTACACAAAATAAGCCACCCGACCGCTGCCGGTAATAATGATTTTATCCCTGCCTTCCATTCGCTCCCCCACTTTCACCTGTCATTGAAGCATGCCTTGCCCGTTTTAATGGTTAATATCCGCCCGGCCGGATTGTCCTTTTATTACGGCAGGTGCCCCTAACGAGGCACCTGCCGTTTTACTTTACTTCGATTTAATCCCGCTATCACCAGCATGACCGCCAGCCCCAGCAAGGTTCCGCCCAGGTCGAGGCACAGATCAACCAGTTCAAAAGCCCGACCGGCTACGAACAACTGGTGTAGTTCATCGGTCAAGGCGTAACCCAGGCACAAAACCACCGTAATAGCCGCTTTCCAGGTCAGGTTGATTTGATGCTGCCGCACAGCAATCATACAAAGCAAAGCCAAGATAAAATAGCTGCCAAAATGAGCGGCATTTCTGATGATATGCTGCAGGCTGGCTACGACTTGAGTTTGCTGCAGGGCAGTCATCTGTAAGAATTCCGGCTGGAAAAAGCTTAGCAGCATACGAATCATTTCTCCGCTTAAACGAGTCGATTCGCTGGCGGTTTGCGACGACAAGAAAAAAAGCGATCCGCTCCAGATAATCACCGGCAGCCAGAATACAAAGTGCCTGAAGCGCATCATTTTATGACCCTTTTATACAATTCCAGCACCGGAATCGGTACCAGCGCCAGACCCAGAGCTGCCAAATACAGGGGAACCGTCAAGCGAACCATCCCAAACGCAGCCGCCACCGGCGGAATGAAAATGACCAGGCAGATCAGGAACAAAGAAGCCAGTGCGGCCATACTTAAATATTTATTGCTAAAGAATCCGATTTCAAACAAGGAATGCGGTGAACGCATATTAAAAGCATGAAAGATCTGGGTGCCGGCCAGTACGATAAAGGCCATGGTACGGCCCGCTTCTATATTCCCGGTACTCTTCCAAACCGCTATAAAGGCAATCAAGGTCAGCGCAGCAAACATGGTTCCCTGCAAAATGATGCGCAAGCCAAATCCGTCGGCGAAAATCGACTCCCCTTTGGGTTTGGGCTTGCGGCGCATCACATCATCCTCCACCGCTTCCATGCCCAGCGCGATGGCCGGCAAACTGTCCGTCACCAAATTGATCCACAACAACTGCACCGCCAGGAAAGGCGACACCTGCCAGATCAGCATGGCGATAAACACCACCAGCACCTCGCCGATATTGGTGCCCAGCAGGAAGCCCACGGTGTGTTTGATATTATCATAAATGCCTCGGCCTTCCCGGACGGCGTCAACAATGGTAGCAAAATTGTCATCGGTCAAGATCATATCGGCAGCCCCTTTGGCTACATCGGTGCCGGTAATGCCCATGGCGCAGCCGATATCAGCCGCTTTCAGAGCGGGTGCATCGTTGACGCCGTCCCCGGTCATGGAAACCACCGCGCCTTGCGTTTGCCAGGCCCGCACGATGCGAATCTTGTTTTCCGGGGAGACCCGGGCATAAACCGAAATATGGTCAACCCGTTGCTGCAGTTCTTCTTCCGTCATGGCGTCCAGGCTTACCCCGGTAACCGCTTCATCGCCTTCCTCCATGATGCCCAGATCCCGGGCAATCGCTGCCGCCGTCACCACATGGTCTCCGGTGATCATGACCGGTTTGATGCCGGCCGCGCGGCAAACCGCCACCGCATCCCGCGCTTCCGCCCGGGGCGGGTCAATCATGCCCAGCAGTCCCATGAAAGTCAGACCGTTTTCAAGTACGTCCGGGGTGAGCGGCTCCGGCAGATGGTCGGTTTCTTTCCAGGCCACCGCCAGCACCCGCAGCGCCTGACCACTCAGTTCATCGGTCATCTGCCGCCCGGCTTCCACATTGCCGGCCAGGCAGCGCTCCGCCAGGACATCAAAAGCGCCTTTGACAATTACCATATATTTGCCGTCCATTTGATTGACGGTGGTCATCAGTTTACGGTCGGAATCAAACGGCAGCTCACCCTGGCGCGGATAAAGCCGGTTCAGCTCCTTCTTGGGCATACCGTTTTTATAGGCAGCCAGCACGATGGCCGTTTCGGTGGGATCCCCGAGGTGTGTTTCCCGCCCGTTTGCATCAAATTCCACACTGCCGTCCGAGCAGAGCGTGGCATACTGCAGCAGTTTTTGAATGGGCGCGGTATTGTTCTCACTGATGCTTTCGGTTAGCATTTCTGCGGCGCTGAAGGCTTTGACCAGGGTCATCTGGTTGAGGGTCAGCGTCCCCGTCTTGTCCGAACAAATCACCGAAGCGCTGCCCAGTGTCTCCACCGCCGGCAGCTTGCGAATAATGGCATTTTTCTTCACCATGCGCTGCACCCCGATGGCCAGTACCACGGTTACGATGGCCGGCAGACCTTCGGGAATGGCAGAGACCGCCAGGGCAATCGCCACCATGAATATTTCCATTATATCCATACCGCTGGTCAGCCCGATCACGAAAATCACCGCGCAGATTGCCAGAGCCAGGAAGCCAATGTATTTGCCCATCTCTGCCAGTTTGTGCTGCAGCGGCGTCTGCGTATCATCGGAAGTGTTGAGCAGATCAGCAATCTTGCCCATCTCGGTATCCATGCCGGTGGCGGTGATCACCGCCCGGGCTGTTCCGTAGGTAATACTGCAGCCGGAATAGAGCATGTTGAGCCGGTCGCCCAAGGGCGCATTTTCCTCAACCGTTATCCCGGCGTCTTTTTCCACCGGAACAGACTCTCCGGTCAAGGCTGATTCTTCTGATTTTAAACTGTTGGCCTCGATCAGCCGGGCGTCGGCCGGCACAAAATCGCCTGCTTCCAGGCGGATGATATCGCCCCTCACCAACTGCGCCGCGTCGATGATCATTTCCCGGCCGTCACGCGCCACCCGGGCCTGCGGTGCGGATAGATCTTTCAGCGCCTCCAGGGCTTTTTCCGCTTTGCCCTCCTGCACCACTCCGATCACTGCGTTGAGTACCACGATCAAGAGGATCAGGAAAGGCTCAAAATAACCTTCTCCTTCATACACAGCCACCACCAAAGAGATCAGGGCGGCAATCAACAGAATAATGATCATTACATCCTTAAACTGTTCCAAAAAAAGCTGCCCGGTGGTTTTCTTTTTGCCTTCAGCAAGCTTGTTGGGGCCATGTTCAGCCAGCCGTCGGGCAGCCTCCTGGCTGCTCAGTCCGGTCGCGGGATCAACATTCAAATCTTGCAGCGTGGTTTGAACGTCGTGATTGTATGGCAATAAAATAATAAAACCTCCTCATCATCCAATATGCTCCGTAACATATTTTAACCGGCTATAGCCGGTTTATTATCATTATTCCCTTAATTTACAATTAGGTCAAGTTTCCCCCCATCATGAATCCAGCGGTTGCACCCCACCCGCCACCATGATAAGATCAAAGGCAGCCACGGTTTAAGAAAGATGCAAGGAGATGGGCGGTGCATGGATAAGAACAGGCTGGTCTACGTATGTGATCCGCAGGATCAGTTGGTCTATCTGCGGGATGTTTTTAAAAAAAAGCTGCCCCTGTCCCATGCCTTGCTGGCACGACTCAAAGCGCAGGAAAAGATCCGTGTCAACGGTGCTTTTGCCCATACCAACTACCGCCTGCAGCCCGGTGATCTGGTTACGGTTGATCTGGAACTGGAGGAAGTCAACCCCATCCTGCCGCAGGCTATTCCCCTCGATATTATCTATGAAGATGCGGACGTAATCATTATTAATAAACCGGCTGGCTTGGCCGTCCATCCGGTCAAGGACAAAATGACGGGAACGCTGGCCAATGCCGTCACCCATTACTGGCAGCAACAGGGCAAATCCAACCTGTTTCGTCCCGTCAACCGTTTGGACAAAGGCACCTCCGGACTGATACTGGTCGCCCAGAGCAAGTATGCCCATCAGGCCCTGTTCCGGCAGCAAAAAACCGGCCAGATCCAGCGTCGTTATCTGGCTGTGGTGGACGGAGAGGTACAAACAGACCAGGCCAGCATAGAACTGCCCATCGGTCGAAGCCTGCCGGGCAGTTCAGTATTTCGTCAGATCGATCCCGACGGCAAACCTGCCGTGACCCATTATGCAGTGATGCAAAGATTTCAGCAAAACACCCTGCTCGGCCTGCGCCTGGAAACCGGCCGCACCCACCAGATTCGCGTCCATCTGGCTCATCTGGGCCATCCGGTCTGTGGCGACTCTATTTACGGCCAATCTTCCCCGCTCATTGCCCGGCAGGCTTTGCATGCCGGCTGGACTTCCTTCCTGCAGCCCCGCACCCAGAACCGTCTGGAATTTGAAGTCCCCCTGCCGGCTGATATGCAAGCGCTGCTCGCCCAGCTTAAATTAAAATAACTCAAACGTCAGACGTTTGAGTTATTTTACTATGCTTTCATCCCGTGCCAGCGGGGTTGCTTTGATGGTAACCGACTGTTCACCTTGGTCGTCCCCCAAGGACAATCCCGGCAGAACCAGCTCCTTCACTTCGTTCAGGATGACATCATACTTTTATAGGACCGGCAGACTGATTCAATTAGTATGAATTATTTTTTTGCCCGGCGGTGGTCATGGTACGCACCAGTACAGCAGCAGCTTCACCGCGGGTAGTCTGATGGCCGGCATTGAAGTTGACGCCGTCGCCCTTGATGATGCCCAATCCCCAGCATAAAGCAGCATAACCTTTCAGATCATCATTCATGCTCTTGAAATCCTGATAGGGTGCCTGCAGTGCCGGAGCCGGCATTTGAGCGACAAATTCCACATCCAGCATCCGCACCATTAACTGCGCCAGCAGTCCGGTGGTCACAGGCGTCTTGGCATCCATCTTTTCCTTCAGCCAATGGTTGCGCAAGGCCTGATCCATGACCTCCTCATCACTGACCCGGCCGGGATCATAATAACTGTTTTGGGCCATCAGCATGGCACGCAACAGGGTCACCAGATCGATTTGTTCAGAGGGGCGGAAAGTCTCACCATATTCCGTCATGATTCCCGCCTGACCCAGCATGGAGATTTCCTTCTCGGCAAAATGGCCGGCTATGTCGGTGAACAAGCGCGGCTGCAGACCATCGGTCACCGCTGTTCCATCCCAGTTGAGCGGTTCACCGTTAACCGCATCGATCATGTTGCTCTGCCGGTTTTGCACCTCGGCCTGGGGAAGGTAAACCAGCTTGTATTCGCCTGAGGATTCATTTCTGTTAATCAAACTCGGATAGATGATCTGGTATTGCAGCGTCATCGGCTGAATCTGCAAATAGGTTTGATTGGCTTTTTCCATTTGCATTACCTTGGCCGGATCAGGGAACTCCATCTGCGGCCATTCCAGGCGGTAAGAAGAGACCTGCTTGCTGCGTCCGTCAACCGCTATGGTGATCCCCTGGTTCAAACAGGGAATGTCATGTTCCATCCGGGTAAACTGGAACTGCCATTGATAAGGATAAGCGGCTTCTTTGGTATGAATTTCTTGATATAGGTCCTTTTCCAGACGTACCGAATTTTGTTTTTGG
>CAZACF010000107.1:0-8144 GCA_964483565.1 uncultured Syntrophomonas sp.
ATCCGATGGGTATCGGAGGCAACCACCCTGAGCTGATTATTATTTTGTATATCAAACAACACCCCGGTAAACACCTGGCGAAAATGGTTGGTGGCAGCGGCAAATACGGTCTTGCGCAAAGCTTCTTTCAAAGCATTTTGCGCCAGGGAAAATTTATATTCCATTTTATCGATGGGCAGGGCGGGATAATCCTGTTCACGGTAGATGTTTATATTGCCTTTGGAACGGCCATAATGAATATTGAGCTTGGAAGTGCTGGTATTCAATTCCATGGCAATATTACCATCCGGCAATAGCTTGATAAAATCCGCAAAATAATTGGCATTGACCAGAACGGTGCCGGCTTCGAGCACGTCAACATTACTGGTGCTGGCACAAATACCTATTTCCATATCGGTAGCGGTCATGGTCAGACCTTTTTCCGGGGTAAGTTCCAGTAAAAGTCCAGACAAAACCGGGATCGTATTTTTATTGGAAGCGGCGCGATAAACCATGGTAGTCAGGGAAGATAATTCTCTTTTTTCGATATTCAGTTTCATTTTTAACCTCCGCTCTTTTTATTTATTATTTATTAAAAGCTAGTCGTAACCGTAGTAGTAGTGTGTATAATGTGGACAAGCTAATGGATGCAAGATATTATGCCGCCTAAAGACGTTTAATAATGATGTTGATAACTTGTCCTATCAGTCAGCATAATCAGGATCAATTTTTTTATACAATTCTTTGATCACTGCGGAAAGTTCAGCTTGTTCAGTCATCTCCCGATTAATTTTGTCCACAGAATGAATAACGGTGGTATGATCTCTTCCGCCAAATTGATCTCCAATCAAAGGAAGAGAAGCGTCGGTCATTTTGCGGCATATAAACATAGCTACCTGTCGCGGTACAACCAGGTTTTTACTTCTTTTCTTGGACAACATTTCGCTCAGTTCAAGTCCGTAGTATTTACAGACTTCCTTCTGGATGCATTCAATGGTTATCTGTTTCGGTCCGGGTGGGGGCAGGATATCTTTTAAGGCAACCGTAGCGGTCTTCATATCCAAGGGCATTTTGTTGATGGTTGCGAAAGCCACCAGTTTCACCAGTGCCCCTTCCAGTTCACGAATGTTGGAATCAATGTAATTGGCAATGTAGTCGATCACATCGTAGGGAATATTGAAATTGTCATTCTGGGCTTTTTTTCTCAGAATAGCTACCCTGGTTTCCAGATCAGGCGTTTGGATATCAGTAATCAATCCCCACTCAAAACGGGAGCGCAAACGATCCTCCAGGGTTGGGATGTTGCGGGGGGGACGATCACTGGAAATGACCAATTGCTTGTTGGCTTCATACAGAGTATTGAAAGTGTGAAAAAACTCTTCCTGGGTACGTTCCTTGCCAGCCAGAAATTGGATATCATCAATCAACAGTACATCAATATTACGGTACTTATTGCGAAATCCGGAGGTATTGTCATCCTTAATGGAACCGATCAATTCATTGGTAAATTGTTCCGAAGAGGCGTACATAACCGAGTATTTTGGATAATTCTTGGCAATGCGGTGGCCGATGGCCTGCATGAGATGGGTCTTGCCCAGACCGACCCCGCCATAAATAAAAAGTGGGTTATAGGCCTTGGACGGACTCTCCCCCACAGCATAGCAGGCCGCATGGGCAAAGCGGTTGCTGTTGCCGACGACAAAGGTATCAAAGGTATATTTGGGATTAAACGGAGAGATATAGGTATTCTTTTTTATTGATTCTGTAGTAAGGATAAGTGATATATCGGGGCTGCTTAATTCACGGAAATAGCGTTGCATATTTTCCAGGTAACGTGACTCGATCCATTCCTTGGTAAGCGTATTGGGAACCGTGATATAGATTTTCTCATCGCGGCTGGTGTTATACTTGACTTTGGAAAACCAGATATCAAAACTGGTGGATCCAATTTCGTTACGAACGGTTTCAAGAACTTTCTCCCAAACAACGATCAGGTTTTGGTTATAGGACATAAAAGAGGCCTCCTGTTGATTTGTGGAATAATTTCCTGGGGAAAATAATAAACTTGTGGATATTGTGAAAAATAGTCTATATATATAAGGAAAGCGATGATATAAATTACTTGCGAAAGTGCGTCTATTAAAATATAGTGTATTTATTAATCATAGCAGATTCAAATCACAAATAGAAGTATTTAGAAAGGCGCCAGCCTTGACATAAGCACGCTTTTGTAAATATAATGAGTAGGTACTGGAAAAAACAAGGGAGGCAATTCAATCGTGAAAATGACATATCAGCCCAAGAACAGACAGAGAAAGAAAGAGCATGGCTTCAGAAAAAGAATGTCAACCGCCAGCGGCAGGAGAATACTGGCGCTGAGAAGGAAAAAAGGAAGAAAGACACTTTCTGCATAGGTCGTTTTCAAAGCGGCCTTTTATTTTCTTTGCAGGCCTGGAATCGCCCGACAGCGCATAAAAATGCTTTTGTCGGGCACTGTTAAGAAAAGAGAATAAGTACAGCCGCGGCTTTGGTTGTCATTAGACAGCGCAGGCCGGGCTTGACTGTACCGATAAAGGACTCGGGATGCTTAATAAAAAGTACAGGATCAGCAACAGAGAAGATTATAAGTATATCTATAAAAACGGTAAGAGGATTCAGTCCAGATATATGATTGTTTTTATCGTGGACAATCATCTGGAGTACAACCGTTTTGGCATTGTAACCTCCAAAAAAGTCGGCAACGCGGTGCTCAGAAATCAGGCCAGAAGAAGGCTGAGAGCGATTATACAAAAGCATTTGCCGGAATTAGGGCAAGGTCATGATCTGGTGATCGTAGCCAGGTTCAATATAAAGGAAGCAATATTTGCAGCGTTGGAAAAAGATTTTCTGTTCGCTGCCAAGAAGGCCAGATTGGTTTGAGTAAAGTATTTATATTTTTTATAAAAATGTATCAAAAAGGTTCCTTTTTAAAGCGGCCTTCCTGTCGTTTCTACCCTACCTGTTCTCAGTATGCTGTTGAGGCAATCACCAAGTATGGTGCAGTAAAAGGAGGATGGTTGGCAGTCAGAAGAATCAGTAGATGTCATCCGTTTCATCCCGGAGGTTATGATCCGGTACCATAAAACTGGCAAATTTCTTACGCTTGAAAATTAAGGAGGTGGCACCTGCTATAGAAACAAGGGATCAATAGCAGGGTTTTAATTTGTGGAGTAGTTTTGTTCAATGGTTTGCAGGGGTCATTGATTTTACCTATGGTCTGACCGTCCAAATGGGCCTGCCCAGTTACGGTCTGGCGATCATCTTTATGACCATAGCCATAAAATTATTGATGTTTCCATTGACCCAAAAGCAAATGCATTCGATGCGGGCCATGCAGGAGATTCAACCCAAGACCAAATATATTCAGGAAAAATACAAAGATGATCCGCAGGTCATGCAACAGAAGATCATGGAATTATATAAAGAGCATGGGGTAAGCCCTTTTGGCGGCTGTATGCCCTTGCTGATTCAGATGCCTATTTTTATCGCTTTTTACCAAGCCCTCTTTAATTTCAAATTTGTCAACCTCGCTCACGCTGGTTTCTTATGGATCCCCAATATCGGCAAACCGGATCCCTGGTTCATTCTGGCCATCTTGGCGGCAGCTACCACTTACTATCAACAAAAAATCTCCATGGTTGACAGTAAAGACCCGACGCAAAAGACCATGCTCTATTTTATGCCTTTATTCATGGCCTTTATTGCGTACAAACTGCCGGCGGGATTACCATTATACTGGGTAGTCTTTAACATTTTGGGTATCATTCAACAGTTATATGTAAACTCACAGAAGAAAAGTATGGTAGCTAGTACAGGATCAGCAACAGTTACAATGGAAACACAGGAAAGTGCCAAGCCTACCGCTGCAGCAAAAGCTGACGGCAAGGCCAGCGACAAGACTGACAAGCCAAAGATTGAAGGCACCTCGGCTGACGGCAAGGCAAATGGCAAAACCAAGGACGCTGGGAAGGACAAAGGAGGAAAAGCTAAGAATGCAAGTCCAAACAGTAGAAAAAAAGGGCAAAAACGTTGATGATGCCATCCAGGCAGCGCTGGAAGAACTGGGTTGCGCAGTAGAAGAGGTTGAAATCGAGATCTTGGAAGAAGGAAGCAAGGGATTATTGGGACTGATTGGCAATAAACCCGCTCTCGTAAAAGTGACCCGCAAAGAGGTCAATCCGGCTGAAGAAGCTCGCCTGATCGTAGAAGAATTGCTCATTAAAATGAAGATTGACCATGAGATCGATACCATCACAGCTGAGCAAGATACCGTGAGAATCAACATTATTGGCAAAGATATGGGGTTGTTGATTGGACGCAAAGGAGAAACGCTAAATTCCCTGCAATACATCGCCGGATTAATGATTAACCGCAAACGGGGCGAAAGAATCAGATTGATCCTGGACGTGGAAGACTATCGTAAAAAAAGAGACGAGTCGCTGGAATCCTTGGCCTTGAGGCTGTCTGAAAAGGTAAAATCAACCCAGAAGAATGTCGTCATGCGGCCGATGAGTTCCCAGGAGCGCAGGATTGTACATACGGCTTTGCAAGAGGACAACCAGATCGTGACTTATTCGATGGGCGATGAGCCTAACCGCAAGGTGGTTATTGCCTTAAAAAAATAAACCATGAGATTCAGGGAAAAAATCGAGACTCACCAGCGTCAGCCGAGTAGGCAATGACGCAGGTGAGTTTTCTTTATTTACTTGTGGTATTATATAATAATCAAAAAATCAATGGAGCCGATGATATGAGCAACGATATTATTGCCGCCGTCTCTACGCCGCCCGGTGAAGGTGCGATCGGAATCATCCGCATGAGCGGAAACGGGGCGATAGAAATGACAGAAAAGATGTTTCTTCCATATAATAAGGAAGTCACGCTCAGCCAACGCCGCAGCTTTTCGCTCAATCTGGGCTGGATCTTGGACGAAAACAATACCCGGACAGACGAAGTGCTGATTGGTGTCATGCGTTCTCCCCACAGCTATACCGGGGAAGATGTGGTGGAGATTAACTGCCATGGCGGGGGAGCCGCACTGCGCGCCTGTCTGCAAAGATGTTTGCAGCTGGGAGCCAGGCTGGCCGAGCCGGGGGAATTTACCAAACGGGCCTTTTTAAACGACCGGCTGGGGTTGGAACAGGCCGAAGCAGTATTGGATATAATCCGTGCCAAGACCGAGCGCGGACTGCAACTGGCGGTAAAGCAGCTATCCGGGCGCAGCGGTGAATTTATCGCGGATTTGGAGGACCGGCTGCTGGGGTTGAATGCCATGGTGGATGCCAGCCTTGATTTTCCTGAAGAAGTGGGCGACCTTGACCAGGAGCAAGCTCGACAGATCTTGCGAGAAATCATCATGGTCATTGATCAATGGCTGGAATCAGCCCGCCGGGGAGAAATTTATCGGGACGGCATAGAGCTGGCCATTGTGGGTAAACCCAATGTGGGTAAATCCAGTCTTTTAAATGCCCTGTCCCGTAAAGAAAAAGCGATCGTTACTGATATTCCCGGCACCACCCGGGATATCGTGGAGGAATATATCAATGTGCGGGGCATACCGGTGAAACTGATGGATACCGCCGGCATTAGAGAGACTGAGGATCGGGTCGAAAAAATCGGGGTGGAGAAATCCCGCGAACTAATTGCCCAGGCTGATCTGGTCGTTTTGGTGCTGGATTTTGAGGCCGGCCTTGCGGGAGAGGATATGGAGATCTTTCAAACCATTCCCGCAGCCAAAAGATTGGTGCTGGTCAACAAGGAAGACATTGAGCGCAAAGCCATTACGGAAGAAGAACTGGCAGACAAATTTGCCGCCGCCCAACTCATCCGTGCCTCGGTCAAAGAAGAGCAAGGTCTGGATGAACTGGAGAAAGCGATCGAAGCCATGCTCCTGCCGGGAACGCCCAACGATGACGGCATGGAAATAATGGTTAACCTGCGCCAGAAGAATGCGCTGCTAAAAAGCCGTGCTTATGCGCAGAATGCGCTGCAACAGATGGGACAGGTTTCCCTTGATTGTTTGGGCGTTGATGTGTGGGGAGCACTGGAGAGTCTGGGTGAAATCAGTGGCAAGTCATTGAAAGAAGAAGTCATGGAGCGTATTTTTCATGATTTTTGTATCGGCAAATAGTTAAATTTGTGGGGGTAAATGATGAAATACGAAGCCGGAAAATATGAAGTGATTGTGATTGGCGCCGGGCATGCCGGCTGTGAAGCAGCGCTGGCAGCAGCGCGGATGGGGGTCAGCACCCTGCTGGTCACACTTAATATAGAAAGTATAGCCCTCATGCCCTGCAATCCTTCCGTGGGAGGCCCGGCCAAAGCACAACTGGTACGGGAAATTGATGCCCTGGGGGGAGAGATGGCATTAAATTTAGACAAGAGCAGCATTCAAATGCGGATGATTAATACCGGCAAAGGACCTGCAGTCCAATCTTTACGAGCTCAGGCTGATAAACAGGAGTATCAAAAGGAAATGCGCAAGACCATCTTGCAGCAGAGCGGACTGCATTTGTTGATGGCCGAGATTGTGGAGATAGAAGCACATGAAGGGCGGGTCTGCGCGGTAGTCACCCGCACCGGAGCCAGGTTTTTGTGCGAGGCGGTGGTAGTCACGTCCGGGACCTACCTCAAAGGCCGTATCGTTATTGGTGATCTCATGTATGAAGGCGGCCCCGGCAATCTATACCCGGCCACGGAACTGTCAAATAGTTTGTTGTCACTGGGCATTCAACTGGGACGATTCAAAACCGGGACACCGCCCCGGGTTGATCGCAAGAGTGTCGATTTTAGCAAGACCATCGAACAGCCGGGCGATCAGGATACCCCTTGGTTTTCTTTCATCAGCGATCTTCCCCGGCGGGAACAGATGTCTTGCTGGCTGACCCATTCCACTGCCGAGACCCATCAGATCGTGATGGATAATATCGAAAGGGCACCGCTTTTTACCGGTGTCATTAAAGGCAAAGGTCCCCGCTATTGCCCTTCCTTTGAAGACAAGGTGGTTCGCTTTGCCCACAAGCAATCCCACCAGTTGTTTATCGAGCCGGAAGGCCGTGATACTGATGAAATGTATGTCCAGGGACTGAACACCAGTCTTCCTGAAGACGTACAACTGGCTGTGCTGCACAGCATACCCGGCATGGAACAGGTGCGCATTTTACGAACCGGTTACGCCATTGAATACGATTATGTGATTCCCTCCCAGCTCAAACTCAGTTTGGAAAGCAAAGTGGTGGAAGCCTTGTTTACCGCCGGGCAGATCAACGGCACCTCCGGCTATGAAGAGGCTGCGGCCCAGGGATTGATGGCGGGCATCAATGCCGCCCTCCAAGTACAAAATAAACCGGCCTTGGTACTGAAACGCAGTGAAGCTTATATCGGCGTCCTGATTGACGATCTGGTCACCAAGGAAGCAGATGAACCATACCGGTTGCTGACTTCCCGGGCTGAATACCGGCTCCTGCTGCGCCAGGACAACGCTGATCTGCGCCTTACCGAAAAAGGACGAGCGATCGGCCTGGTCAGCGATCAGCGCTGGGAGATATTTATGGATAAAAAAGCCCACTTGGAAGAACTGCGCAATCTACTGGAGAAAACCACCTTTACCCCCGCTGACAGCATAATCACCGATTATCTCGAAGAAATTGGCAGTGCGATAATCCGCGATCGGGTATCCTTATGGGAATTACTGCGCAGACCGGAAGTGACCATGACAGATTTCATCGAGCTGGGCCTCATTGCTGAGCCTAAAAAAGAAATCCGCGAGCAGTTGGAGATCCAATCCAAATACGAAGGCTATATCAACAAACAACAGGAACAGGTTAAGCGGTTTGAAAAAATGGAAAACAAAGCCCTCCCCGCCGACATGGAATATCGGCAAATCAAGACCTTGTCTTCCGAAGCCATCCAAAGGCTGGAGCAAATCAAGCCGGAGACCATCGGCCAGGCTTCGCGGATCGCCGGGGTCACGCCAGCCGACATAAATATTTTATTAATATTTTTGAAAAAAATAGAAGGGTTTTAAAATTTTATATGGAAATATATGTAAACCGCTTTATTGACTTTTTATTCGCTGAGAATGAAAAACAGAACCTGATCAGCAGACAGGCCGGGCGGGAAGATGT
>CAZACF010000108.1:0-8102 GCA_964483565.1 uncultured Syntrophomonas sp.
CTGCCCATACCCCCAATATTTTTCCTGCAGCCAGACCAAGACTCAAGCCCAGCAGGGGCATGAAAACATGGAAAAGCCCTACCAGCAGAGAAAAACGTATTTCATAGCGACGGCTGACTCCTTTGATTCCCATCCCCATGGAGAGAGAAAATGCATCTGCCCCCAGTACGATCGCTACCAGAATAATCGTCCATAATTGACCATTCATTACAGCAACTCCTCCATATTATCTGGAAGCTGCCCGGCTAATACGATCCAATATTGCCTCGCTCAGACCCCCGTTATTTTCATCCAGGGGTTCAAGCAGCAGTACATCTATTTCCTCTTTTTCAGCATCTCTGAAAATAGAAAAAAAAGAATGTCCCGGAATATCCAGCTTCAATGTATATTCTTTGGTAAATCGGCAGGGATAATACTGTTTGGAATTCGGCAATCGTACCAATCCCACAGTTTTGTCTAACTGCTGCAGGTCTTTTGTCCGTTGGATAAGCTCACTGCCGTTTTTATTTAGTACTACCTGAACCGAACTGGTATAAGCTGGTTGCTCAACCACAGTAGCTTCTGGCAGATCAATTTTTTTCTCCAAAAGAGCTTCTATATTTTCAACCGGAATTCCTCCACGACGCAATATTTTAAAGTTGTTGTTGAGGTCAATTACGGTTGATTCAAGTCCGCTGCCGGTTTCTCCTGCATCCAGCACCGCCGCAATAAGCCCGTCAAGATCCGCCTTAACGTGATCGGCACTGGTGGGACTGGGACGCCCATATAAATTGGCGCTGGGGGCTGCCAACGGCCCCGCCGCATTAATCAGCGCGATAGCTACCGGATGGGACGGCATACGCAGACCCACTCCACTCGAACCGCCTCTAATAATCTCCGGCACCTGCTGTCTGGCAGGCAGAATGATGGATAGGGGGCCCGGCCAGAAATGCTTCATTAATAGGCGGGCCTCTGGCGAAATGTCTGTCACCAGCATTTTGACATGTTCCATCCGGCTGATATGCACCAGCAAAGGATGTTCGGCCGGTCGCCCTTTGGCCGCAAATATTTTGGCCGCAGCCCTGGTTTGCATGGCATCAGCTCCCAGCCCGTAAACTGTTTCGGTTGGGAAAGCCACCAGTTCGCCCTGACGGATTCGTTGGGCCGCTTGTTGGATCCGGGATGGTTCCGGATGTCTGGCATCCACTTTAATATAAAGCGTTTCAATCATCCTCGCTCCTCCTGGCTTGGACCACCCGGGCTCGGCCGGTAGCATCATTAATAACCTTCACTGGGGAAAATCCCTGCATAATGGAGGGAATGAGCGCTTGTTGACGGGGATCAATCTCAAACAATAACACGGCTCCCGCCTGCATCAGCATTCGGGCTTGAGGGATCAATTGACGATATAAATCCAATCCGTCCTCACCCGCAAACAAGGCTCCATGAGGCTCATAATTGCGCACCTGGAGCTCAAGTGTGGCCCGGTCGGTTTCTGGAACATAAGGCAGGTTGGCCACAATGATATCAAAATAATCAACCGGCTCTTCAGCCTGTCCGGGCAAAAAAGAATCCAGCAAACTACCCGCCCGGAAATCAATATTTACGTGGTGACGTCCAGCATTTTGACGGGCAATTTCCAGGGCCGGTAAAGAAATGTCGCTGGCATAGACTTGCGCGTGTTTATGATAATAGGCCAGACTCACGGCGATCGCGCCGGAGCCGGTTCCAACATCAACGATTCTTACCGGGTTCATATCCCGAGCTTCTTTTAGGGCGATTTCCACCAGTAATTCCGTTTCCGGACGCGGAATAAGCACCTCGGGAGAGACAAATAAATCCAATGACATAAACTCCTTGTGGCCGGTTATATATGCGATAGGTTCTGATTTGATACGTCTTTTTATGTATTCCTTATAGATCGCTCTTTCATTTGTATTGACTGGCGCTTCGTAATTTGCATACAAATAGACCCGATCCTTTTTCAATACATGGGCCAGCAGGATCTCCGCCTCCAGGCGGGATTCATTGATGCCCTTGTCCGAAAAATACCGGGTCGTCCATTGAAGCAGGTCTTTTATTGTCCAGACATTCCCCACTTACTCCACCTTTTTTAAGCGTTCAGCCTGATCATTGGCCATCAGCGCGTTAATAATTTCATCCAACTGGCCGTTCATAATTTGATCGAGTTTATGCAAAGTGAGGTTAATGCGATGATCGCTTACTCTGCCCTGAGGATAGTTATAAGTTCGGATCCGCTCACTTCTGTCCCCCGAACCGACCTGGCTTTTTCTGGCGCCGGCCATTTCCTCATTCTTTTCGGCCTCCATCATTTCCTGCAAACGTGCTCGCAGAACACGCATAGCCTGCGCTTTGTTTTTATGCTGGGATTTTTCATCCTGGCAGGTAACCACCAAACCGGAAGGCATATGGGTAATACGCACCGCTGATTGGGTAGTGTTGACACACTGTCCGCCAGGCCCGCTGGCACAATAAACATCGATTTTCAATTCATTATCATTGACTTCTACGTCAACTTCTTCAGCTTCCGGCAAAACAGCTACCGTAGCTGCTGAAGTATGGATCCTGCCGCCCGATTCCGTGCTGGGAATCCGCTGCACACGATGAACCCCCGACTCATATTTTAACTTACTGAAAGCACCCACTCCATCAACCACAAAAATGAGTTCTTTGATGCCTCCCAGTTCAGTATAATGTGAATCCATTATTTCGATTCTCCAGCCTTGCTCCTCGGCATAACGGGAATACATGCGGAAAAGGTCGCTGGCAAACAAGGCCGCCTCTTCTCCCCCTGTTCCCGCTCTGATTTCCATAATAACGCTTTTCTCATCATTGGGGTCACGGGGCAGCAGCAGTATTTTCAATTGTACTTCTGCAACCGCGATTTTTTCCTGCAGCGTCTGGATCTCTCCCAGCAGCAATTCTTTAAACTCCGGATCATTTTCTTCTTTCAGCATCAACTGGCTATCTCCCAGTTCTTGACAGGCTTTTTTATAATCCTGATAACTGGTGACCACATCAGTCAGATCAGCGTGTGCTTTGGCATACTTCTGAAATCTGCTCTGATCTGCAATCACCTCGGGATTACTCAAATGATCGGTCAGTTCATTATATTTCAATTCCAGACTTGCCAGTTTATCCAGCATGTAATATCCCCCCGAAACGTCTCTTCAGATTCTTTTCAGGTCGTCACCCCAAAATCGCTGTAATAAAGAAAAAAGCAGGAGCTATGCCCTGCTATTTACTAAGCTAACCCGTACTTTTTCTTAAATCTATCGACCCGACCAGTGGTATCAACAATTCTGCGGGTATCACCTGTGTAGAAGGGATGGCATTTGGAGCAGATCTCCACTTTTATGTTTTCTTTGGTGGAACCGATTGGCATCTCATTGCCACAAGCGCATTTGGCAGTTGTCACTGCGTATTTGGGATGTATTTTCTCTTTCAAAGCACTCACCTCGTTTCAGTACATTTACTATCTATGATCGGTTAAAACCAATGTAGTCCAATGCAACAGACTGCGAAAAACATTATATCAAGAAAAAAGAGAAAAGACAAATAAAAATTGATCTGCATGTCAATCCGTCTGTTTTATTTTATTGGGGGTTTTTCATCTCTTCTTGGGAAGGATAGCGATACGTAAAAAATTGTTGGGCAAAATAGTTGTCATAGTTGGTAAAGTACTCCTCTTCCCCGCTGTTTTCTTGCAGTTTGTTCTTGAATATATACATCTTGGCATCCAGATTATCCGCCATATGGAGGGCAAACGCTTCCGGGAAGAGCGGGATAACCGGCGAACCAAATTCCATAGTGCCGTGATGGCTCAAAATCATATGCTTGATCATCCACTCAAGATTAGGCGGAAAATCATACCCCTCGGACCGTAATTGATTAATTTCCTGCCCGATCATTTCGCTGCCAATGACAATGTGCCCCAGCAGTTTGCCTTCGGTTGTATACTGAGGAGCTGCTCCATTTTTAAACTCCAAGATTTTACCAATGTCATGTACCAGGGCACCGAAAAGCAGCAGATCTTTGTTCAGATAGGGATAGGAATCCACTATCTTCAAGGCTAGATCAGCTACCTGGCAACTGTGCTCCAGCAATCCCCCCGGATAGTTATGATGAATCCTTTTGGCAGCTGGAGCACGGAAAAATATCTCCTTGGCAGGGGGATCGAATACTCTTTTTATTAAATTCTGCAGACAGTTATCCTGCACCGCTCCTACCAGTTCATCAAAGTGTTGCTTTAATTGTTCCAGATTCTCAGCCTGTTTTACATAAAGACTGGGGTCTTCCTCCAATACTTTAATGATCCTGGCGGTGATCTGATTTCTGCCGGCAAAATTGCCCATGTCCCCAAGGATCCCGATCACTTCACCACTGGCCAGTGTACCGGTAAGTCGGCAATTTTCCCATACCACAGCATCTATATCCCCGCTACTGTCACCCAGTTTGAGGTTATACATATCCTTGCCGTCCTTGGTTTTACGGTACACCCTGTCCAGAATCAAAAACTTGCCGGATATCTGTTGGCCCACCGAAACGGCCTGCATTTCCCGCGCAGTCATTAGTTTTTTATTACTTTCCAAAATTATTCTCTCCTTATTCCTTCATAAAAACCGAGCCTGGATATGAGTTGGTCAGCGGATCGGGTGCGTGTAAGATCCGATCTGTACCAGGGGCATCTCTTGCTGAATGATTCTGATTAAATTTCTGATCCCCATAATCTCACCACCCGCTTCGAAACGACTGAACAATGCCTGGGGATCAATATTTAGATTGCGCAGCTGCAACATATCCACATGACCCTCGGCCAATACCTCCAGAAGGGCTTCTATTTCATCTTCCCGGTCGGTAAACCCAGGAAACGTTAAAAGGTTAAGTGAAACTTTGAGACCATGGTCATGGGCATATTTTATGGATGTTAGCACGTCCCCAAGTCGATAGTTCCTGGGCCGGTGATAGATATTATAATTTTTTTCCTGGCAGGAAAATATCGTGACCCGCAACGCATTCAGACCGGCATCTGACATTTTCATGATTCCCTCGGTAAAACCTGCGTTGCTGTTCATATTAATGGTTCCCCGATCAGTTTTCTGGCGTATCGCTTGAATTGATGCTGCCAAACGATCCGCATTTAACGACGGTTCTCCCTCACATCCCTGGCCAAAGCTGATGATTGCAGCCCGGGCATGAAGCAGATGCTCGCAACCGATTTCACTTATCTCCTCAACTGTAGGTAAAAAATCCAAGCGGTGTTGGGGCGATTCCACCTCCAGGTGGCTCTCCGATATACAACCGATACAGTCCGCATTGCAAGACGTCATGGTGGGGATTCCTGCCTCCCAGCGGCCATAAAAAAGATTTTGGGCGGTATAGCAGCTGTATTGCATGGAACAGCGTGCCAGCTGACGCAGGATCCTATTCTCAGGATATTTACGCAACAGGCGGTCAATCCGCTGCGGCAAAGCAGCAGTATTATAATAATGAGGATGCCATTTACGATGCTCGTCACTTTGAACCGCCGCCACCCAGATCTGGTTATCCTTAAATCCTACTGCCGCATAACCAAGCAATTGCATCGAATTGGCTTCAGGACTGACACAAGCCGGCAACAGCGTACGGGTAAAACCTTGGGGTAAGAGCGCGGCCACCGCCGTTATTGGTTGGCAGTTGTCGCGGGGCTGGCTGGAAAAATATTGCAGCTCACCATTCTGTCGGCCCAGTCCGACGGGAATAAAACCTGGCAACGATACCAATGAGGCCCCCTTGGGCAGGGGAATCATCTCTCCCGGCTCGGCTTCTACCCATTCCGAGCCACTGCGTCCCAACATAATGACTGCAGGATTCTCCATGGCCTCCCCTTTTTGGTTGGCATAAAGTGTTAAGAACATGCTATGACCTCAAATTCTGTCAAAGTTTTAAACTGCCTGGTGCAGAACATCAACCGTCAGCATTGGGCTGGGAGCATCTGACCGGGCAAAGCATGGAGCACCGGCATATATGCAATTATACCTCTTCTCACCATAAAAAAAAGCCCCTCCTTAAAGCGACACCAGTCTCATAGTTGTACTTCATAAAAAAGTGCACCTCCAAAACATTAAACTTTTGTGTCCAACGTTGGGGGTGCACTTATCCAGGGTGGCTTTATTGATGCAAAAAACGTAGGGGATCAAAACATTTTTCCCCTGTTCGTATCTCGAAATGCAAATGCGGTCCGGTCGTTTTTCCACTGACCCCAACCCGGGCAATCACCTGGCCTCGTTTCACTCTTTGCTGCTCTTTTACCAGGATCTTTTGGGTATGGGCGTAAAGCGTGCTTTTTCCGTCATCATGACTGATTATCACCGTACGTCCATAAACACTTTTCCAGCCTGCAAAAGTGACTACTCCATCCGCCGCGGCTTTAATCGGCGTTCCCAGCTTGTTGGCTATATCAACGCCATGATGATAACCCGATTTCCGCCAACCGAAATGCGAAGTAATGATACCGGTAAGCGGCCAGGAAAATAAACCGGAAAAAGATATGCCCCGTGAAGGTCCTGATGCCTGCAGCAACTCTCCGGAGCTACGCTGAGGAATATTCAAGCGATCACCTATGCTCAAGCAACCAGGGTTTTTATCCGGGTTGGCATTCTCGATAGCGGCCACACTCAGTCCATATCCGGCGGCAATGCTCCACATGGTTTCTCCGCCACGCACCGTATGAAACTTGCTGTTGCCGGAAGGAATTTTGATGACCTTGCCAATATTAAGAACACTTTTTTCATGCAACCCGTTCACCGACATCAAACTGGCCAGACTTACTCCATTACGTCTGGCAATAGACCAGAGATTGTCGCCGGCTTCTATACGATATAAAACAGCAGTATTTGCATTACGGTCATTTGCTTTGGATAGGTTGGTCTTTCCTTCAATAAAACGTGCCTCAGCAGGGTGGATGCAAACAGCCAAAAACAAGCCTGCCAGTAACAGGCTTATCCACCTTTCATGCAATATATTTTCACCTCTATTCTGCCCAAATTAAAAATACGAGCGTATTTCTATTCTTGGCAGAATAAAAGCTTCTTATTCATAATATTTGCTGCCGTTCTTGCGGGATGGTTCTCTTTTACCGAAAATGATCGGTGCTGCACGGAGAAGATCGTCGTTGGATTTGGTTTTTTTCATGGTATCGATCATCATCTGCATCGTTTCCACAGAATTGTATTCACTGAAGGTATTGCGCAAATTCCACATCAGTCCCATCTCATCAGCATTAAAGAGTAATTCCTCTTTGCGGGTTCCGGATCTCTTCAGGTCGATGGCCGGGAATATCCTGCGCTCAGACAATTTGCGATCCAGCACTAATTCCATATTGCCGGTGCCCTTAAATTCTTCGAAAATGACATCATCCATACGCGACCCGGTTTCCACCAGAGCTGTGGCAATAATGGTCAGACTGCCGCCCTCTTCGATATTGCGGGCCGCTCCAAAAAATCTTTTGGGCTTGTGCAGGGAAGCAGGGTCGATCCCGCCTGACAGTGTCCTGCCGCTGGGAGGTATGACTAGATTGTGGGCTCTGGCCAAACGGGTAATGCTGTCCAGCAGAATGACTACGTCCCGTTTGTGTTCCACCAGTCGTTTGGCCCTCTCCAGCACCATGTCAGCAATCTTGACATGATTTTCCGGCGGTTCATCAAAGGTGGAGGCGACCACTTCAGCCTGCGTGGACCTTTGCATGTCAGTGACTTCTTCCGGTCTTTCATCAACCAGCAAGATGATCAATTCAACCTCCGGATGATTAGTGGTAATGCCTTGGGCCATCTTTTGCAAAAGCATAGTCTTGCCAGCCTTGGGAGGAGCAACGATCATGCCGCGCTGGCCCTTGCCTATGGGGGCCACTAAATCGATAATGCGGGTGGAAAGCTCGGCTGAATCCGTAGCCAGAGTCAAACGTTGGGTGGGATAAAGTGGAGTCAAGGCATCAAAATGAATGCGTTTGCCTGATTCTTCCGGAGGCAGGGCGTTGACGTCCTCAACTTTCAGCAGGGCAAAGAAGCGTTCACTATCCTTGGGTGGCCTGACTTGTCCTCCTACCCGGTCACCCGTACGCAAAT
>CAZACF010000109.1:0-7897 GCA_964483565.1 uncultured Syntrophomonas sp.
TTCAATGTGTACTGGGACGGCGCAGCCGGTCAAGCGGTAATTCAGCCGGGCATGGCCTATACGGGAACAGCATCATAGTGACTATCAGAACGGTGCAAAACCTTTTAAGGGACACTCGGGGACGAGGGACACAAGGGGACGTTTTTGTTGTGTCATTATGCCCGTTTTACGATGTTGAATCCCAGGCCAGTTAGGCGGGAAATTTGCCTTATACTCAATCCTGCATTCAACTTAAGCTGATGTAGTATTGGCATCGGGGTATGTGTATAACCACTTTGTCTATTTTTCTTAATAGATGGTCCTGGGGGACCATTCCTTCCAAGTCCACAATCTGCAAATTATTTCTCAAATTCTTTGCACGCTCAAGCAATTTTATCACCCTGTATTATTTTATCATAATTAACACTAAACCCCTGCTAAAACATGGTTTTAACAGGGGTTCTTTGACAGTCTGGGGCCTCTTCATTTTGAAGAGGCCCTTAATTATCCTTCTATATCATTAAAACAACTATCGGTTGAACCATATATTTTCCCTCAGTGGAGGCATAAGCTTTCCCTATGTGTATAAATAAATCCCGATTTATAGGCATCCCATATTTTTCTAATACAAGCGATTGGAAGCATAAGTCTTCCGAAACCGCAAAATGGAATCATAAGCATTCCTAAACTTATTACCTATATAATGGGGCCTACGATTAACCACTCATAAAGAAACACCTATTTAACGGCTTTTCGCTGATGGAAGCATAACCTTTCCTAAACTTTTTGGAAGCATAAGCTTTCCGGAGCGGAAAAGTTATGGTTCAACTCACAACAACCAAAAAGGTTGAGGATTCACATGGTGGAGGCGGGGGGAGTCGAACCCCCGTCCGAAAGTAAGACCAGTCCAGTCTCTCCGAGCGCAGTCCGTGATTTGATTTCGCCAACCGGACGCCCACGAACGAGCTTCCTTCGGCTATCCCCGATTGTTTTCCCCTTAAAGCCCCTCGAGAAAGAAGGCTTCAGGGTACCCTAACTAAGTGACGCCCTGCACCAGGCCGTTAGGAAACCTGGCCGGACGAGCGGCATTAAGCCGCTAGTGCGAAGTTATCTTCTGCAGTTAATTTGAATTTTCACCTTTTTAACGAGCTGGCGACAACTCGGCTCGCTGCTCGACCCATCCTATCCCCCGTCGAAACCTTTACGCCCCCTTAAATCATTGGGATTAACTGCTCTACTATCATAATACCATGGTTGGACTTTGTCAGCAGGTATTAATTAGGATTGTTCTGGCCGGAAATCAATTTCCAGATCAACTTGGTTTGATTTATCCTGTTTATATTACAAGATGCAACCATGTTCATGCTCAGGCTTGGCTGCAGACTCAGGTAGCATCATTGTAAAACTCCTTAGTTTTCTCGATTGCGGCTTTTCATAACCCTTTCAATGTCCCGTTTGGCATCACGATTGGCTATGTCTTCGCGTTTATCGTAATTTTTCTTGCCGACGGCTACGGCCAGATCCATTTTTGCCAACCCATTTTTGAAAAATATTTTCAGTGGGATTAAGGTGTAGCCGGACTCCTTTTGTATTCCCAAGAGTTTATTGATCTCGCTCTTGTGCAAGAGAAGCTTTTTGGGCCGCAAGGGTTCATGGTTAAACTGGTTGCCTTTTTCATAAGGACTGATATGGAAATTGTTCACCCAAACCTCGCCGCCTTTGACCACGGCGTAAGCATCTTTGAGGTTGCCTTTGCCGGCCCGCAAGGATTTGACCTCGGTTCCTACCAGCACCATGCCCGCTTCATAAACGTCTTTAATATGATATTCATGTCTTGCTTTGCGGTTATCCACTACCGGCTTAATGCCCTCTTTTTTGCCCATCGGTCTCACCTCGCTAAGGATATTCGTAAAAGAAACCCTCGCCTCGGGTAGAAATAATACGCCAAAGCCAGGGTGTATCTTCTTATGCTTCATCATTATAATCCCGAGGGGGCTTGCTTGTCAATTGTATGCACCTCCAGCCCATGGTTATCATCCTCCAGCCATAATCATCATGAACTGTCTGGTCATCCTGGTCGCGTTGATTGGCTTTCTCATTAAACCAGTTCGAAGTCAATTTTGGCAGCGTCCACATCGACGCTTACCAGTTGTACTCTCACCTGGTCACCGATAGCGTATTTCTTGCCGTTGTGGGTGCCGGTCAGTGTATAGGCACGATCATTGAAGATATAGTAATCGTCGGCAATGGTTGAGATATGCACCAGACCTTCAACCGTATTGGGAAGTTCTACAAAGAACCCAAAGGATAAAACCGAAGAAATGCGCGCATCAAATTCATCTCCAATGAATTGTTGCATATATTGGGCTTTCTTGATATCTACCAGTTCTCTTTCGGCTTCTTCGGCCTTGGCTTCCTGCAGGGTCGATTGTTCTCCGTATTGGCCCATGCGGGCTTCCAGAACCGATTTCTTTTTACCGTTCATTTTACCTTCCAGCACCAGGGAGAGAACCCGGTGTACGATCAAGTCCGGATAACGCCGGATGGGACTGGTAAAATGGCAATAATATTTGGAAGCCAGCCCGAAGTGCCCCAAGGCCTGGTGAACATAACGGGCGTGCTTCATAGAACGCAGCACCAGCAAGGAAATCACATTTTCCTCCGGTGAGCCTTTGATGTCTTTAAGAATTTTCTGAAATACGAACGGCTCAGCTTTGTTCTCCGGAATTTTATAGCCAAAAACGCCCAATACTTTGTTGAGTTTGCCCAGTGATTCTCCTTCCGGTTTTTCATGCACCCGGTATAAAATAGGGTTTTCCTGCCAGAACATATACTCAGCCACGGTTTCGTTGGCTTTGATCATGAAGTCTTCAATCAGCATTTCCCCCATACCGCGGTCAAAGCGTTTAATTTCAATAGGGAAGCTGTTCTCATCCACAATTACTTTGCTTTCTGGGAAATCAAAATCTAAAGCACCGCGGCTATTGCGTTCCTGACGGATGATATCAGCCAGCTCTTTCATGAGCAGGAAATCATCAACCAGGTCACGGTAACGTTCTTTCGTTGCCGGATCATGGTCGGTGATGATTTGATTGACTGCGGTGTAGGTCATGCGTTCCTTGACATGAATGACGGATTGAAAAATATCGTGCTTGAAAACCTTGCCTTTATGATCGATATCCATCATACAGGTTATCGCCAATCGATCCTGTCCGGCGGTCAGACTGCAGATGCCGTTGGAAAGCTCAGCCGGCAACATAGGCAGCACCTTGTCGATTAAATATACCGAGGTACCGCGAGCCAAAGCTTCTTTGTCGAGTTTACTGTCCTCGCGTACATAGTGGGATACATCAGCAATATGCACCCCAAGGCGATAACCTCCGGCAATTCTTTCAATGGAAACGGCATCGTCCAGGTCTTTGGCATCCTCACCATCAATCGTAACCATTCGCAAAGCTCGCAGGTCATGACGCTTGGCGATTTCCTCCTGGCTAACCGGCAACGCCACGGTGCGGGCTTCTTCCACCACAGCAGGCGGAAAATGCTCCCGCAGTCCATGTTTTTTGATGACGATCTGCAGTTCCACCCCGGGCTGCCCCTGACGACCAAAAACTTCTATGATGGTACCCTCCGGGTATTTTTTCTTGTCCGGCCAGCTGTTGATCTTGACCAACACTTTATCGCCATTCTTTATTTTTAATTTACTGCTGGGTCTGACGTTAATAGGATAGATCTGGCGGGGATCGTCAGGAATAACCTGCATAGCATGCTTGCCTCGTTCAAAAGTTCCCACCAATTCTTGATTGGCTCTGCTAATGGCTCGAATTACTTCTCCCTCGGGACGCTGTTCATCATTGGCCTGTTCATGGATACGCACCATAACCCGATCTCCGTGCATGGCCCCGTTGAGATTGCGTCCATATACAAATATCTCCGGTGCGTCAAGCTGATCGGGTATAAGGATGCCATAGCCACGTTGGCTGAGTTTCATGATCCCCCGATAAATATTCATCATGTCAGGAAGGCCATATTTGTCTCGCCGCGTACGAACGATCTCGCCTTCTTTTTCCAGTTTGCCGATCAACTCACTGAAGCTGCCTTGCTCCTCTTCTGCCAGTTGTACGGCCTCCAGCAAATCGTTATATGACATCGGGCGATAACTCTCCTGACGCATATAATTAATTATGGTTTCTTTGTTTATCATCTGTTCCACCTTTATATTAATCGAAATCATTTCCCCGCTTGGGTTGATTACCATCCTGATTTTCCCCCTTTGGGGCGCCTTTTAAACTTATAAGCCGATTTGGGGGGCGATCTTTTGCATACTGTGCAGAGCGATTTCCAGGTATTGTTCCAGTTCCAGCCCCAGTTCTGCACAACTCTTCATTTGTTCGCGATTGGCACCGCGGGCAAAGGCTGTTTCTTTAAAACGTTTTTTCAGGGACTTTAATTGTACTTCTGCCAGACTTTTATCAGGTCGGACCAGAGCAGCGGCGGTAATAAAACCACTGACCGGGTCAGCTGCCCACAGGGTTTTATCCAGTAATGATATTCTTTCCAATCCATGCATGTCATTATGCACTTTTACCGCCTGAACGATCTCAAGATCGAGGCCCATCTCAGTTAGTATTTGTGCTCCCAGCAAAGAATGGCGCTGAGGATCATCCGCAGTTACGTCATAGTCAATATCATGTAACAGTCCGGTAAGTCCGTATTTTTCAACGTCTTCATGCAGATAGTCAGCCAAGCCTCGCATGATCGCCTCGACTGCTAAACTATGGTTAATCAGGTTGTCTGATTGCAAATGCTGTTGCAGCAGCATTAGTCCTTCTTCCCGGTTCATTACTGTACCTCCATAAATTAATCGTTATATCTACATCTCCATAAATTTGGCTATTTCCTGGGCGATCGTCTCTTTAGCGGGTCCCATCGTAGCAATATGGGTAGCGTAGGGAAGCGAGATCAGTCTAGAGCTTTGACTCTGGATTTTTTCAAACAGGAATTCAGCACTGCGCGGATGAACGGATTCATCTTGCAGCGCCTGCAAAATCAGAGCCGGAATTTTCAGCTCATTTACCTCTTGCATGACGATCTTGCGCAGATGATTCATACTTTGGAATGCTTTCAAGGGCATGACCCGATAAGCGAAACGTCCCTGTTCTTCGAGTTTTCTAATCTTCGACAAACCGGTTTTTCGATAATAGGGAGTCATCATGCCGGCTAGATTTGATAATATCGGAATGACGGCATAATGATAATAAATGGGGGCATTCATGGCTATGACTCCCGCCAAACCAGGCAAATTCACCCCGGCATGCAAAGCGAGCAACCCCCCCATCGACAAGCCGCCAATAAAAACCTGTTGATAGCTGGCCAGCAATGTCTTTAACTCCTCTTCCACGGCCTGATACCAATCCTGCCAACAGACGGCATTAAGGTCTTCAGGTGTTGTCCCATGCCCCGGCAGCAAAATGCTGCTTATACTGCAGCCGTTGCAGCTATTCAGAATCTCTGCCGTCGGCCTCACTTCTGACGGAGATGCCGTGAAGCCATGCAAAAGGAGCAGTGCCTGTTGCGAACTACCGGCGATAAAAAAAGATTTTGCCTTGGTATGAACATCGCTCATGAGACCCGTTCCTTTCTCCCATTCTATCTACAGTCTACCTTTTTGCTTTGCCTTTCATTATAGCAAAAATGCCATTTAACCGAAATGATTTCCCGCTTGCGAATAATAAGCAGATCAAATCGATCCGGGCAAGCAAACGGAAAGGCAGCACCGTCAGCAATCACTGCGGCACTGCCCTTTCATTGCATTTCTAGTTTGCAGCTATGAATTACATTTTAGCTCTCGTAGGGAGTAATTAAATACTTGATGCAGCCGTCTTTATTGCCGCCGAAAATGTCCAGGGCCTGAATAATATCGTTTAGAGGTGAACGATGGGTTTGCATAAACCGGGTATTAATCCGGCCGGCTTTGATCTCCTCCATCATGACATCCATGCCTGCGCATTGTTGGATGCCGGTTCTCAACTGATTATTTCGGTTGGGCATAATTTGAAGAGGCAATTCCATGGGTTTAGCAAAAATTGCGACCGTGGATAGAATCCCGCCAATGGCCAGGGACTTTGCAGCAGCAGTAATCGTACCCTGCACTCCGGCAGTTTCGATGGCTGCATTGACCCCTCGCCGTCCGGTTATTTCTCGAATTTTCTTGGCCGGGTCTTCGTCGTTGGAATTAATCACATAATCAACCACCCCGGCCTTTAATAAAGCATCCAATCGATATTGGGCCAGGTCCACGGCGATTACTGTTTCTGCTTCAAATACTTTTTTTGCCAGAATGCAGGCACACATCCCTACCGGGCCAACACCAAATACCGCCACTGTGTCACCTTTTTTAACTTCGCCATTGGTGACCCCAAAATAACCGGTACCCAGCATATCGCCCAATAGTAATACGTCTTCTTCTACCAAACCTTCGGGAATAATGATCATGGATTGATCCGCATGAGGTATTCTTATATACTCTGCCAGAGCGCCATTCAGGCCTTTCACTGTGCCATAACAGCCACCAGTCTCACAGAAACTCGAATAACCACTCTTGCACATGTCGCATTGATTGCACATTGCTCCCGGCAGACAATGTACTTTTTGCCCCACTTCATAACCTTTTATTGCCGGGCCTAATTCCACAATTTCTCCGCAGAATTCATGTCCCAAAATAATCGGGCCTTTCACAAAGGGCATATGTCCTTCCAGTATATGAATGTCTGATGTACATGGAGTTGCCAGCGTGACTCTAATTACCGCATCATCCGCAGCCTGAATCTGGGGTACTGGCACCTCATCCAGACTGAATTTATGGGGTTCATGGTAAACCAATGCTTTCATTGTCTTTTCTCCCACCAAAATACCTCCTTCACGATTGCAGCATGTAGAACTTCTTTATATCATTATCGCACGTAATCATTCATATAAAAATAGGGGCAATCCGAAAATTGCCCCTATAATCAACCGATAATAATTCCTAGTCTTCTTTAATGCCAGCCAAGTATCTGGCCAATTTTTTCTTGCCTTCGATGTCATAGCCGCCGAAGATAGCGATGTCTTCCATGATTGGCGATCCGCCGCCATGTACACCAGCAACCAGCAGGGCTGCTCCAACTTCACCGGTCAAAATGTCGCTGGCCAGTGCAAATGCCCGATAAGCATTTTCATCAGATACGCCGGCACGACGTTTGGAATACTTCCGTACGAAATCCCCAACCACTGGGCTGTTGTATTCCTTTGACAGCGGCAGGGTTGCCGGCAGACCACCGGAAATATCACACAGGGCGGCATATTCGCTGTACATATGGTGACCGGCATGACGTCTGCCCACATTGGCATAAATCATGTTCGGAACCTGGGTTCCGGACGGAGCTTTGGTTGATTTCACACTGGCCGTAAACCCGGCGGCGAAAACCAGCTCGGCTACACTAATCAATTCAACCAAGGTATCGCGGGTGTGCTCTGTCTTGGCAACGTTATTGTAATCAGCCAGCAGGGCCGCAGTTCCCAGAATAACATCGCCGATGCCAGGTTTGCATCCACAATAGCTGTGTCTGTGATAAAGGGCAAACAGCAGTGCCAGCATGCCGCCCATATCGGTTTCACCATTGAGGAAGATTCTGTCATTGGGAACAAAAACATGGTCAAAAACGGTCATACTCTCAATATCAGCCAAATCGGTATAGGGCGCATAGAGATTTTCGTCTCTCTCCAGGGAAATGGCCTGACGGGCAATCAGATAAACTCCTTCTGCATCCGCGGGAATCGCAAAAGCAATCGCATAGTCCTTCTCATTTTTGCCGATGGCGCGGGTCGGGAAGACCAACAGTTCGTCTGCATAGGGAGCCATGGTGTTGTGCAGTTTGGC
>CAZACF010000110.1:0-7885 GCA_964483565.1 uncultured Syntrophomonas sp.
TACCGTGGGCATTACATAGGGGGGAATGGTAATATCAAGGGTGTTGATTCCCTCCTCCAGGACAAGTGTTTCATGCTTCTCCATATCACTTTTATAACAAGCTACTTCAATTTCGCCCGGTATTTTAGCTAGCTCCAGGGTGTAATGGCCTTGCTCATCGGTTTCCGTATTTAAGCTAATGCTTACGACGTGAATACCGTCTTTATATACTGTCTTTCGCAGATATACATAAGCACCTACTAGGGGAGCGCCGCTGCTGTTTCTTACTGTACCGGTGACTGTTACCATGGGGGCTTTCTTTATCCTGATTTCATACTCATTGTCACCGATTGCTGTTATTTCTGCATTGAAAGACCCATCTTGGTACCAGTCGGATCCATCATTTTCATATGCTTTACAGGTGGTGGACAACTCAATTTGTGAACCTTTTAACGCATTTTTTATAAAATAGGGCGCTTCGGCTGCGGCATAGCCATTGGCATCCGTTTTTGCGTAGCGCTTTACCATGGTACCCCCAATACGGGTTGATTTGCCGGTAACCATGACGTTTTTGAGCGGAAGCCCGGTATCATCGTCAATAACCCGGACTTTGACCTGCGCAGGGGAGCCTATCTCATAATTGAGCACCTTTTCCAAGCCGCCCTTGATATCAATCGCCTGGCTCTGATACAGCAACTGATAACCGGCATCCAAATGTCTAAGCATATAATCCTGCGCGCTATCCAGGCCTTCAACCGTAATATTCCCGTCAGTAAAATGCCCGGTAAAGCTGCCGCCACCTTTCGCACTGCTGATGGTGACCAATGACGCAGCCAACTGCGCCGGATCCATTCCAACGGGCAGCTGCACCGATACCTTCAGCCGACCCGCTATCCGACTGTTTATCTCTGCTGTCAATGGTGAGCTCCCGGGCAATTGAGCCTCCAGAGAAACGATTTCCCAGATGCCTTCCGTGAGTATAAATGGTGCAGTGTATTTTTTGCTGCCCGGTGATGTTTCGGCCAAAGTGACCGAGCGGGGCTTTTCTTCGATGAGGGATCGTTCACTGTTCCATTCCCGGCAGTTTACCGTGACCTCGGGCTGCAAGCCGGTTTCCGTGGAAATCAATTCTATTTCCACGGTATCTCCCATATAAAAGGAGCCTTTAATGTTCTGGCGCGGGGTATTAAGCTTTAATTCTACGATCTCCGGCACTGCCAGTGAATCGGTGGTAACCCTTGCTTGGGGTCCATCGTTGGTCCACTGCCCATCCACGTCTCCGGCCTGCACCTGGAAATCATACGGGGTCGCCGGCGCAAGTCCGGTAACTTGACAGGCAAGAGCCGTGGCGTCCAAGGTATCAATAAGCACACCGTCCTGATAGATTTTATAGCCGGTAACTACCAAATCATCCTGGGCTGGGGTCCAGCTTAAGCTGACACGATTACTGGTAATGTTGCTGGCGGTCAGCGTACTCCCTGCCGGCCAACCGGGCGGATTGCTGATGGGCGGCTCCAGGGTAGTCACGGTGAGGCTGGGCCCGTTCGAAGTCCATTGGTTCCTGGCATCCCTGGCCAATACCTGGAAGCGGTATGTGGCAGCGGGAGAAAGGTTGATAATTTCTGTTTCGTTAACCGTGCCGGCAAATGTCCCCACCAGAATATCATCCTGATATATCTTATATTCAGCCACCCCCAGGTCATCCTGGGCTGGGGTCCAGCGTAAGTTCACACTATTACTGGTAATCTTCGTGGCAGTCAGCGCACTCCCTTCCGGCCAACTGGGCGGAGTCATATCGGTTGTGTCCTGTATGTTGATGGTTAAACTGGCGCTGGCCCCTGCGCTGAACTCCACCGTTAAGACCAGTTCGCCTACCGGCTGGGCGGCCAGATATTCCTTTTTAATAATTAGAAAATCGTTGTTTTCATTGTCCTGAATAACGCTGTAGTTTTCTGTTCCTACAGAAGCCAGCCCATTTTTCACCTCCGTAACAGATAGGATATTATGCCACCATTGGAGCTCCGTATAGACATCGGCCTGATAGGCCGGATTCTTGTCAAAATCAGCCCGGTTCGGGGACAAGTAGGCCCCGTCCGCCGGTACGCCGGTTACCTTTAAAGGCGCGGTTTCGTCATAATGGCCATTGCAGCTTACCTTTACTTTTCTGCCGTCATCTTCCGCCGTCAGAATTGTTCCGTGGGCGGGCTCGGTGGTAATTCCCATGTACGCGTAATCACTGTATTCTATCGGTCCTATCGTAGATCCATCGCTGTAATGCAGGGTTACCAACAAATTTTCACAGATCAAATTCCCGTAATCATCAGAAGAAGCCAAATCCAGTGCCTCTCCGACGGTGTAGTTCAGTTTGGGTTGTCTTTCCACGGTTATAGCAGTTACTGTTGGAGTCGTGCTCAGTACACTCATGTCACCGGCAACATTGGCTTCTGCCCCTGATACAGCAGCAGCCATCCCGTGAGCCGTCCCGGTGTTTTCAACTGCAGAAAATGCGGTTGACAGACTGACCGGAAACATGGTCAGAACAAGTACAACCGATAAAAAAAGCGCGATTATTCTTTTCGCACCAGTCCCTTTGCTTTTCATGCGAACACCCCTTTTTGGCTAATACTCCACATACGGTTTGAGCGATATCCCCACTTGATTTCCCAAACTAAGCGCAACGGATATCATAATCTCCAATCCATCCTTGACGCCGTGAACGGAATAAAGCTTGCCATCATCTTGTTGGTAGGTATAAAAACCCTTCGTATCCTTCAAAAAATCCACATACAAAGAATTCAGAGACGCCAAACTTCGTTCTGACTTGTAGGCAATGACAATCTCATCCTCGCCGCTGGGAAGAATTGCGCCGAAATAGGAGTCGAATTCTGCATCAGCAGCGATAGGGATGTCGGGATAACCGTCCGGCAATTTGGCCCGGACATCTTCCGGCAGAGAAACGTTGTTAATTGCCTTTTCCGGCGCATTGAGATCCGGTGGGGAGGATGGTGCGCCGGATATTTTAATATCCGGCGCCTTATCATAGGTTCTGACCGTCATCAGCACCGCCGCTTCCCGGGTAGCAGTACCGTAAGCAGAGGCTTCCTGCGCCGTAGTCGTAGCCTTCGGCATGAAATACCCCCGGTTGTCACCCTTGATGATTCCTAATTTAAACATATATTTGGTACTCTCTACTGCCCAGGCATCAATGTCCTTCTGATCGGGAAAATCGGCTACACCAGCGATGGAATAATCGGCTTGGGGAGCGATTGCTTTAATGGCACGAAACAGCATGGTTGCACATTCCTGCCGGGAAACCGTCTTTTGCGGTGCGAAAGTAGTCGCCGAGGTTCCTTTGGTGATTCCCAACCCAAAAGCTTTTAGAATTTGCGGATTGGCAGTATCGCTAAAGGGGTTGGGCGAGACCGGTTGAACCATATTTCCGGTAGACTTTTCATAGAGCAGGAGCGCCAGTTCACAGAATTCCTCTCTGGTAATGGGTTTGGTCATGTCTGCCCCCTTGAGAATGTCCGGAATCAGCCCGTATTGGTCTGCTTTTTGCAATTCCGGCAAGGCCCACTCGCTGACCTCTTCATAATAGGAAGCAACCCCTATTGATACGACATTGGAAAAGGGACCGTAGAGATAGTATTGATTCTCTTCATCAGGTATATAATAGGCATATCTTACCCGGACACTGTAAAGATTGGCCTTTATGTCCACATTGTCCATATGTCCTTCATTGATCGGATCGAATTTTACATTTTCGACTGCAAAAATTCCGGTTTCATCATACCCGGCATGCAGCGAATTGCCTGTAATCGACTCTCCTATATCATTGCGCCAAGCTCCGTTGCCTACCTTCATATCAATTTGATATTCCAACGGGGCTTCGCCATGTTCATCCCAATACTTCACCAGTTCCAGGATACTGGCAGGGTTTGTCCATTTTACATCAAAATACGGTCTTCCCTTTTCATTTTGCCTGACTTCCACGGTAAGATTTTGCGGAGCCTCAAGAACAGGCTCTGCCTGAGCCGCAGACACCGTCGCCGGCACCAGGAAAACAGTGATAAAAAGTGCGGCCAACAGAATAACAGGTTTCAGCTTCATGTTAACGCTCCTTTCTTAGATCAGAGTATAGTTACCTGTATTTTATTCATCATTTGAACCTCAGAATAGTTTGAAAATGCTTATAATTAGAACGGATAATGTTATTTTTAAATGCAAAGCGAGCCAGACTTTTACCCCATCACAGCCTGGCTCGCCATTATTAATATAGAAAGTACCTCATTTTATTCTGTCTTGTTCCTGTATTCAGACGGGGTAACGCCAACCTTCTTTCTGAACAATCTTGCCGAATGCCCATTATAATCCATGTTGCAGGCAGCAAACGCTTGCGCGACAGAAAGGCTGGTGTCCAGCAATTTCTCTTTCAGTTTGCCGATTCTATAGTTGATATAATACTCATAGGGGGTTATACCGGTATGCTTCTTAAACAGTTTCGTAAAATGGGTTTTGCTGAGGCATGCCGCTTGCGCCGTTGCGTTGGCGTCAAACCTGTCCTGCCAATGCGCTTCGATGTATTGTCGGCCTCGTTCAACTTCCTCTTTTCGCCGGTATATTTTTTTAAAGAGAAAAACCGCAGCAAAGTGATCGATTACCCCCTCGGTGTTTGCCAAAGGGAAACAAGTAATGTCGGCGCTGATGGTCTGAATATCTCGGTCTTCCACATCAAAATGGCGCATCATATTCTTATAGGACGCATTAAAATCAGTAATATATACAGTTTGTCCCGACAATACCTGTTTGACCTGATCCATTACCCCCAGCTCAAGCACAATCGGATCCTCAAAAACATTATATATCCCTACATGCAATTCCCTGCTCCGAATGCCTATCATCTCGAGTGTCGCCTGGTTTATCAGGCGGGCTGTCCCATCGGCGGAAAAAATCTGAATCGGGTAGGGAAATAAAGCAAAAATTTGCGCCAGCAGTTCCTGATTCCCATCGTGTGACGGGAATGATGTAACCAAGTCTGGCGCCTTCTCAACCTGATCTTGCATGGATTAACCCTCATTCATCATTAAGCTGACTTTTACGATAATCGGAAGGAGAATTCCCGGTTTTGCTTTTAAATACCCGGACAGAATGACTGTTGTAATTTACATTGCAGGCAGCAAACGCTTGCGTGATGGAAAGGTTGGTATCGAGCAATTTTTCCTTTAATTTGCTGATTTTATAGTTGATATAATACTCATGCGGAGTTACTCCGATTCGTTTTTTAAACAACTTGGTGAAATGCGCTTTGCTGAGGAACGCCGCCTTTGCCGTTGCGTTGGCGTCAAACTTGTCCAGCCAGTGGGTTTCAATATATTCTTTAGCCCGCTCAATTTCATCCTGGCCACGATAAACTCTCCGATTAATCAGCAAGGCTACTACATGTGTCACCCGTTGAAAATCATCCAGAATCGGAAAAACGGTAATGTCCTGATATACAGCTTCCACATTGAAATCATGTATGTCATATTTACGGGCAATTTCCTCCAACGGCACTCTAACCTCCGGGAAAAAAACCGTTTCCCCTTGAAAAGCCCGCTTTAACATAGGAAGCTGGCCTGTTTTGATAATGTCAGGATCTTTTAATATATTGTATCTGCCGACAATCATGTCCGGGTCAGAAACATGGTACTCGTTCAGCAAAGCCTGATTGACCAGCACCGATGTTCCGTCTGCAGCATAAATCTCAATCGGGTAGGGAAAATATTCTATCACTTTGGCGAGCAGTTCTTGTTTTCCGAAGAGTGCTTGTAATGAAGCTTTCTCTTTTCGCGTGGTATCCACAATATCTTTCATTTTTTTATCACCTGTCTATATCAGTAAAGCAGCGTTGTCACTTCCTGGTCCGGGGTACCTTTACCCCCTGTTTTTCATGTGAATAATCATTTAGGTTAGATAATTCCTCTCTTTTTATTGCTGTTCCTGCAAAGCTTGGAATATATGTTTCGGGCTTATCTCCTTCACTTAACACGATTTTCACCTGAGCGTCTTTCAGCATGTACTCAAGCCTGTCTGTGGGAAAGGTATAGTCCAGGGGCATGTATCCGGCTCCTGCCTTTACTATGGCCAGAGGATAAATTACCATATATTCACTTCTGTCGATCAGTACTGCAATGCTATCTTCTGTCTTCACGCCAAGGGTTTTCAAGTATTTCGCAAGCTGATCAGTTATCTCATCCAACTGCTTATAGGTGTATTGCTTTTTCTCATATACAACTGCAATATGATCAGGTGTTTTTAATACTTGATTCTTAAACAACTCAACTATATTTTGTGCGATATATCTCAGGAACTCAATAATGATTTTGCGGCCATTCCCATCATAAGTGGGACTTCGTTTTTCATACAGTTTTTTCCTGCTGCCATATTATTATTTTTCTTGCTGGCAAGGTATGTTTGTATCCTTGGTTTCCAAAAATGATTTATTCTTTATAAAAAATACCATGTCCCCTTTAACTTTAAATCAATTAAGTTTCTTGCGGCATAAAGCAAGTTCGAGTTGAACGGCTACTATTGGGATATTCGTTGCTTTATCGCTATCCCATTCCCTTTTTCTGAAGGTGTTGCGATAGTCGGAGCTGAAAGCCCCCGATTTAGTCACGGGGGAGGGTCAGAAAAGGAGGGTTGCCAATGGAAATGCAATACGTAAGTATGTATATAATCGACGCAATAAGTTGCGATTGGCAATTAACTTTAATGGCATTGGCAGGAATATTCGGTTTTTTGAGTTTAGTTTAAGGGGGGTTGAGTATGTTATGCCCAATATGCAAGAAAGCAAATATTGAGGAACAGTCGATAAACTACAAATGCCCAAGCTGCGGTTTTATTATCAATAAGGTTATTTTAAAAAAGGTAATCACTCAAGATATGCTCAAAGATCTTTGCCAAAATGGCAGGACCCAAATCGTAAAAGGTTTTATCTCTAAAAAAGGCAAACCTTTCGAAGCTGCTCTCCGGCTAGATGGCAATAAGATCGTATTCGATTTTAATGATAACAAGGTAAGTGATTCAATCATTAACCTTCGCATAAATTCCAGTTCTCCCGGAATGGTTAACATTAATATAACTGGTATAATCGTATATTCTGCGACGGTTGACTTCGGACTCGTGTCCACTAGAATGGCCGAATGCTTGGGCACGATAGCGGCAGTTAAGTATCTCCGACATAAAAATGTTACCGGCAAGATCCTTATCTCTGCGAACAATAGGGAATTTATCGAATATGCCCTACGAGAAACAACTCCAAGGCAAAAAGAAATGCGATTCGCTATAAGCCATCTATGGCAAACTTTAGAGCCATTTTCATGGAGCATAACCTACGATCGGCAGCGCAGAAGCAAACTACAGGGCGGATCAACCAATAAGCCGTTTCCACAAAGCCTGTTCCCCTGGTTTAAGTTAGAGAAAACAGTCGTTGGGAATGAAATATATGTAGTATTGCCAGACTGCCCGGCGGTGCAAGCCCAAATTACAGCTTCAATCAAAACCGCCAGAAAGGAAGGGGGCAACTTAGTAGTTCCTATGTCAGCCGAGCCTGTTTTGAAGGCGTGGGAGATGGCTGTAGGGGCTTAACGTCTATGATAAAATAAATATTGGAGTTGCCGTTTGGCGGTTTAAGGTTCACCCATCCTGTTGAGGGGGGTGATGCCCATGGTTACATACAGCGAGTTGTTTCAATTCTGCTTGGTAATCATTGGTGTTGTTTCTCTGTTTTTGGTATACAGAAAATAACACGACCGCCATATTTGAGTAAGGCGGTCTAAACCGTTTTAGAACCTGCCGCCTGAGCAAAAGCGGCAACTCCATTTATAGATATATGGTAGCATGGCGATAAATATACGTCAAGAAA
>CAZACF010000111.1:0-7844 GCA_964483565.1 uncultured Syntrophomonas sp.
TTTAATATCTTTGTACGCCAGTCGATCCGCGAAGGCAGGATTCCGTTTAATATTACCCTGCAGCCCAACAGAGAAACAATTATGGCCATATTCGAAGCGGAAAGGATTGCGAAAGGCCCATCCGTGAAAGGTTATAACGATATGGATGAGCTTTTCGCAGACCTGAGAAAATGAGAAAAACAAAGTACATTGTAAAGCCTACTACGCAATTAAGAAGGACTATAAGCTGGCGTTGAAACGCGGCTTGAAAATCGATTTGCTGGAAAAGGTCATTGAATTGCTGGCAATGGGAACGCCGTTGCCGGAGAAAAACCAAGACCATGCACTTTCCGGAAACTGGCTCGGGTATCGGGAGTGTCACATCCTTCCGGACTGGTTGTTGGTTTACCGCATTGAGGACGATGTGCTTGTGCTGACCTTGGTTCGTACCGGGACGCATAGCGACATATTCGGAGGATACTGAGATGCAGAAAACAGAATCGTTGCCGGATAGCAATAATTCTTGGATTTGATTTAAAAGCCGGTCTTTTATAAGGCCGGTTTTTAAATGTCATCCTTTATTAGAGCCTTGATCGAATAAATTGAAATTGACCTCGTTATTACCAATCTTAAGAACTTCTTAAGATTTCCCCTGCTGGTTTCGTAATAATTGATTGCTATCATAACCTTAAAGTTGGATGATAAGGATGTGATAATAAATGCATGACCAGAAAAACAGGGGTGATACTTCATGAATATACTCGTATGCGATGACGACAAAGAGATTGTGGATGCTATCGGCATCTACCTGCAAAATGAAGGCTATACCGTATTCAAAGCATATAATGGCCTGGAGGCCTTGCAGGCACTGGAAGACAACTCTATCCAGTTGATTATCATGGATATCATGATGCCCAAAATGGATGGCATGAAAGCAACTTTAAAGATTCGTGAAAACCATAATATACCGGTCATCATGCTCTCCGCCAAAGGCGAGGATACCGACAAAATTATCGGCCTGAACATGGGGGCGGACGATTACCTTACCAAGCCCTTCAACCCGCTGGAGCTAATTGCCCGAGTAAAATCACAGCTGCGCCGTTATACCCGGCTGGGCAGCCTGGAGGCCAAAGTAAACGTTTTTCGCAGCGGAGGACTGGAAATTGATGATGAGAGCAAATGTGTGACTGTAGACGGCGAGGAAGTCAAACTGACTCCGGTTCAATATAAAATACTGAGACTGCTGACCGCCAATGCCGGGCGGGTATTTTCCATCGATGAGATCTATGAAAAAGTATGGAATGAAAATGCCTTCGGCGTGGAAAACACGGTGGCGGTACATATTCGTAAGATTCGGGAAAAAATAGAAATCAATCCCAAAGAACCGAAATATTTAAAGGTGGTGTGGGGAATTGGATACAAAGTGGAAAAAATTTAGCCAGTCAACAATCACCAAGCTGATTGTTTTTATCATTGCGGTGGCCTGTTTCAGTGGGGCCATAAATTTATTTTTTAATATTTACAGAGCGCATAGCACTGATTTGCAGGTAATGAATGAAAACAGTTATTTCTCAAGCTACGATTTTATCAATGAAACCAGTGGTATCCTGAACAACTTGAGGAAAATCACCCAGGAATACAAAAGTGAGGAATTCATTTTAAGCGGCAGTAGCATATCTGCAGATGAAATCAAGAACGCAACCGATGATTTATTCGAGGAATTCACCTACAACTCCAACCGTTATAATCCTAAATTAAGCAATGAAGAGAATTACGCCATGTTTGAGGGTGAGTATGCCGACCGCATCTCCCAGATCAAAGACCGGTTAATTCAGAATGATTTGCGAGATTATAATGCTGCGCTGCGCGATCTGGAACAATCTGAAGGGGTCATTTATTATATTAAAACCGGTGATACAGAATTTACCAACAGTTCCGACCAGACAGCCGCCTATTTTAAAACCTTTCCATCCTATATAACCCTGGCCGGATACCAGCAGGATGTTTATCCGGAGGATATCAAAACCAACACCGGTTATGGCTGGTTTCAATCAACCATTGATCAGGTAAATCAGCAGGACGTCATGTACCTTGCCTTTACTGACCAATTTTTGAACCCCAGAATAACTGAATGGAAAGCAGCCAAAGCCCTGGTTGCCAATAGTGTAAACCAAATAGCCGGGCTGACGCTGGGATTCTTCCTGGCTTTTCTATATCTGTTGTGGGTCATTGGACGTCGTCCAGGAGCAGACAACGTGGTCCACTTTAATCCTTTAGACCGGATCTACAACGATCTGAATATTGGTCTTTGCGGCTTGCTGATCGCTTCAGAAGCAGGTGCTCTAGTGGTATTGGATCACCTGCGGCTATACCAATTTGTTTTTCCGGTCACCTTTATCATTGCGGCCATGGGATTGGTGTTGGTGCTGGCCATGGTTAAACATCTGAAAAATAAATCATTTCTGCGCCACACGCTGACTTATGTCATCTTTTACAAGCTGTTCGTCTTTATCAAGGACATCTATAACACCGGCTCTACTGCCGTAAAAGTAATATTAATCGTGATCGGTTATCCCCTCATCGCTGGCTTGACCTTTTTCATGTTCCCCATCACCATTGGGTTGGCATGCTGGCTGGCCCTCAAAAAGGTAAAGGAATTTAATCTCCTCCAGGCAGGGGTCAGACAGGTCAAGAATGGCGATCTCCATCATACGATCAACCTCCCCGGTGACGGTGAGTTTGCCCGTTTGGCGGCTGACATCAATCATATTACCGACGGTTTGAATCAGGCAGTTGTCAACGAAGTGAAAAGTGAACGATTAAAATCCGAATTGATTTCTAATGTATCCCATGATCTGAGGACCCCTCTGACCGCAATCATCACCTATGTGGATTTGTTAAAACAGGAAACAGATCACGACAAGGCGCAGGAGTATATAGAAATAATCGACCAGAAGTCACAGCGTTTGAAAATATTGACCGACGACCTGTTTGAAGCAGCCAAAGCTTCCAGCGGGGATATGCCGGTCAACCTTGCAAGCATTGATATCGTCTCCCTGATTACGCAAGGGCTGGGGGAACTGGATGACAAGATTCAGGATCGAAAGTTGGAGTTCAAGTTCAATCATCCCCAGGAAAAAATGTTGGTCAAAGCCGATGGCAAACTATTATGGAGAGCCCTGGAAAACCTGTTGTCCAACATCTTCAAATACGCTCAGGAAGGCTCCCGGGTGTATATCGATATTGAAGAATTGGGCAGTGAGATCAAACTCACCCTGAAAAACATATCCGCCTTTGAACTGAATGTATCGGCCGATGAATTGATGGAACGCTTTAAACGAGGTGACGAAGCACGCAGCAGCCAGGGCAGCGGGTTAGGGCTGTCAATTGCCAAAAGCCTGATCGAAATTCAGAAGGGCAGTTTTCAGGTTGATATCGATGGGGATTTGTTTAAAGTTACCATTCAAATAGAGTCGGTGTAATAAGTTCAAAACTTTGCGATTTCCTCTGGGCACAAATTCCAATCTTCAGGCATTTTTTAGGCAGAAATGTTTCACGTGAAACATTTCTGCCTTTTGCCAAGCATAAAATCCCCCATATTAGGGGGTTTTGTTGAATACTCTTATAAATATATCATGCAACGGATACACTGAGTATTCCTCTCTTGGGATGCTATTTATTCCTAGCGGGCAGATAAATCAGGCTCTCGTACTTCGGCAATGATTTTAGCAATCCCGCTATCGGAGGGACAGATGGCGATGCAGCGTCCACAGCCGGTACAAAGAGGTTTACCGTAGCGCTGGGGATAAAAATGCAATTTATGCAGGAAGCGGTGGCGGAATCTTTGCGTAGCTGCTTCCAGTGAACTCACTCCCCCTGCGCTTAACGCTTCATTTTTATATGCACAGCTTTCCAGACAGCTGAATGCATACCCCGCTTCCTGCCAGTGGGCTGCCTGTAAATCGAGGCAATAACAGGTTGGGCAGTCATAGGTACAAAGCGCACAGCTTTGACAGGCTTCGGAATGTTTTTCCCAAAGGGGATGATCGCTCATCTCGCCAATCTTCTCCGTCATGCCATTGAGATCTACTTTTAAGCTAAACGGCAGAGGGGCAGGAAGATCAGCTTCCTTTTCCTCCAACCAATCAGCAATAATTTCAGTGAGCCTATCACCCTTGGTTGTACGACTTTCCCAAACGTAACCGCTGCCGCCGGTATCACGAATAATTACATCCGCCCCGCCCGGTTCCAGCGGATCAACCCCCATCGAGCTGCAGAAGCAACTGGGGGCGGGGTGATAGCAGGCATTGGCAATAATTGTGGTATGATCGCGGCGCTGTTGATATAACTCTGCTCCGGATACCCCATGGGCAAAAAATTCATCCAAAAAAGCGATTGCCTGGATGTCACAGCCGCGAATCCCAAATATAATTTTTTCATTTACCGGCTCACCATCCGTAATAGCATTAAAACTGGTTTTTTCAGCCGGCGATATGATAATCTGTTTGGGAGGCAGATAAACATTAAGACGATCCAGCACCAGATCATCAAAGTCTTCATCGTAGGTCTGCCAGGCAAAGAATCCTGACCCTGGACCCCGCAGCATGGGTACATACACCTCGGCATGCGCAGATAACCGGTCCAAAATTTTTTCAACTTCTGCTTTCCTGAAAACTTTCATTTCTTCACCTCTTGCTTTAAATCGAGCCTGCCACACATTTTCATCCGGCTCAAATCAATTACAAAAATCAAAATTAGAAACCACTTGCTGGCGCAATCAAAAGATTGCCGACAGCTTCCGGGAACCTTTTTCTTCACAACAAGACCCCTACCCGCTTACGCAAGCAAGAATTGCCGGGGGAACCCGGGAAGCTTTTTTTCAACAAAAAAGCCCAAGGCAAGCGGAGGCTTTACCTTGAGCTTTATTATAACCTATTTTACCATTCCGGGGGCAGATCCCTGAGCTGTCGCAGATAATAAACCGGGCCGTCCAGGCAGATGAACTCGCTGCCGATATTGCAGCGGCCGCATTTGCCGATACCACATTTCATCCGCATTTCCAGGGTGGTAATGACCTGATCGTCCTGGTAGCCCATTTTCTCCAGGGACTGCAGCACAAACTTGATCATGATGGGCGGGCCGCAGACAACGGCTACTGCTCCATTTGGATTGGGATTGAGTTCTTCCAGATAAGCCGGCACGAATCCTACATGACCATCCCAATCTGCTTCGGCATTGTCAATGGTGACAAACACTTCGGTATTGGATTCTTTGGGCCAGAGATCAAACAGTTCTTCTTTAAAGCAAAGGTCTGCTTGGCTGCGGGATCCGTACAAGATGGTGATCTTGCCGTAATCTTCGCGATGTTTGAAACAATATTTAATAAAGGAACGTAACGGAGCCAGCCCGATTCCGCCGGCAATAAAAACCATGTCCTTGCCTTTGCAATCTTCTACCGGGAAGCCGTTGCCATAAGGTCCGCGCAACCCGATTTGCTGTCCGACTTCTATTTGGTGCAGTTCATCGGTCAGCAGTCCCACTCGTTTGATAGCAAACTCCAAGTACTCCTGCTCTTCCTGCCAAGTGCAGGAAATCATGGCTTCACCGATGGGCAGGGAAACCATGCCGCATTGACCGGGAGCGACCTGGAAAGGCAAGCCGCTCTCATCGGTATTTTTTACAAAAAAGCTTTTTACATCCGGGGTACGGTCAATGATATCTATTACTTCAACAATCTGCGGAACCAGTGGCTGTTCGTTGCAGGTACACTTGTGATCCTTCTCAGTCATTGACTTCCGCCTCCTTTACTGCATCGATAATCCTCACAATGTTGATATCGGTGGGGCAGACGATCATGCATCTGCCGCAGCCGGTGCACAAGGGCGTGCCGTATCTTTCCGTAAAGAACTGCAGCTTGTGCAGGAAGCGCTGACGGAAACGTTCTCTGCTGGCGCCTCTTGGATTGCCGCCGCCGGCTTCACGGGTGTACTCTTCAAACATGCAGGAATCCCAGGTGCGGAAGCGATAACCTTCTTCGCCCCACATTTTCACCTGAATATCAAAACAATAACAGGAAGGGCATACATACGTACACATCCCGCAGTTTACACAGGGTTCAGACAACTCATCCCACAGGGGATGATCAAACATGGTTTTGAGTTTTTCCGCCACCCCGCTGTAATCCACATTGCGGATGAAAGGTTTAGGCTGTGGCAGCTGCACTTCTTTTTCTTCCAGCAAATCGGCAATAAGGGCAGTAACAGCCTCCCCTTTTTCACTTTTTACTTCCCACACAAAGGCTTCGCCTCCGTCCCGCAGGATGACATCCGCACCGGCCGGATTAACCCAATCCACTTCCATGGCATTGCAAAAACAGTTGGGGCCGGGCTGATAACAGGCGTTGGCAATGATGGTATTGGCGCTCCGACGTGCCTTGTAAAAACTATCTTCATAGCCGCGAGTCAAAAAGACTTCATCCATAGCCAGAATCCCTTTGACATCACAGGCCCGGGCACCAAAAATAATACTAGGATGGGAATCCTCACAAGTTTCCTCAATGTTTATTTCCATGCCGCCCTGTTTATAGCGGTACATTTTTTCCGTTTGGGGCAATACCGCACCTTTAGGGGACTGATAAACGTTCAGGGCTTCCAGCATCAGTTCATCCTGGCCGGATACAAAACTGTTCCAGGGTAAATAGCCGCTCTGGGCCTTTTTTTGCATGGGTACGAATACTTCATTGCTTTCACTCAGTTTGTTTAAAGCTGCTTCGAGCTTGGCTTTGCTTAACACCTTCACATTTATCACCTCCTACAGGAAATTGTCGGGATCATTTTCGCGGTAGACGCTCAGGGCAGGTTTGCCACCCTCCACGTACTGCAGGCCGGCTTCGGGCCCGCCAAAGAGTTCTCCCACGTCTTTGATCAGTTTGCGATTCAATAGCATCAACGGGATGTCTACCGGACAGACTCTTTCGCACTCTCCGCATTCAATGCAGCGTCCCGCCATATGGGCGTGTTTGACCAGATGATACATCATGTTGTCGGTGGTATTGGTTTCCCGTCCCACCCACTGGGGCTTCATCTCATCAAATATGCAGGTACGGCAATCACAGGCTACACATACCTGCCGGCAGGCATAACAACGAATGCAGGTTGAAAGAGTATCTTCCCAGAACTGATAGCGTTCATCGGGAGTCATTGCTTCCAACTCCCGTACTGCAGCAAAGCGGTCACCCTGCTGGCGGGGAGTTTGTTCAGAGCCAATCAATTCATCATAAATAACCGGGTTGGGCTGGGTGCATTCCAGACATTTCTTAGCCAATCCAGCTTCGCTTTCCTTTTTACCCAGGCCGCCAAAAGCTCTGGCTGCGGCCAGGGGGTCTTTTAATCCCGGGCAGGGAATGCCGACGATATAAAGTCGGTCGCGGGTGATCTGCAAGTCTTCCAGCAGCCTGACGATGCCCCGGGAATCGCATCCTTTGACGGCAATACCGATTCTTTCATGCCCATCCCGGAATTTTAAGAGGGCATTGGATACGTTATAAATGGTGTAATCGTTAAAAACGATATTTTTAACATCATCGATGCTGCGAGCCACATAGGATTTGGTCTGGAAATCGTGCTCCCCTTTTTCCCAGGCCAGGAATACATCGATTTTATCTTCATTAAAAAGCCGGGTGGCAATTTCCTGGAGTTTGCTGGTTATTTCTTTCATCGCGCATCCCTCAGCTTTCTATTGGGTCCCAGCCTTTTGACGTCATTGACCAGTTTGGTCATGGTCTCCTGGAACTTGATGCCTTCTGCCCCGGAAATCCATGCCACCTGATATCTTTCCGGCTCAATCCCGATAAACTGCATAAGTCT
>CAZACF010000112.1:0-7834 GCA_964483565.1 uncultured Syntrophomonas sp.
CCCTAGTTATCGTTAATCCACCAATTAAAGGATTTTGACGGCAGTTCCGCTGGCAGACACCATCAGCATGCCATCACGGATCACCTCGTAATCAAGGTCAACTCCAACTACAGCATCGCCCCCCAAACGCCGGGCTTTTTCAGTCATTTCCTCGACAGCAATGCGGCGGGCTTCGTTTAGCTTGGCCTCGTAAGCACCGGAGCGTCCGCCCACAATATCAGTAATGCTTGCAAAAATATCTCTGACTACGTTGGCCCCCATTATTGCCTCTCCGGCCACCAGTCCCAAGTATTCGCGAATGGGTTTTCCTTCGATAGTGGGTGTGGTTGTTATGAGCATGGTTTAACCTCCTTTATCCTTATTAATAGATTTTACCATAAATCCCCTGGCGATACATGCCCTAAGGTTCGCAAAACTCCACCTGCGGCCTACCCCTAGAAAACTTTATTTCCTCTGCCGAGTGTTTTAACCGTCAACGAACCATCTTCCGTATTGAATATGGCTGTCCGGCCATAATTCGCTCCGGTATCCTGCGCTACAAGTTTGATTCTAAGCCTTTGCAGCTCTCGGGTGACCGTTTCAACATTTCGATCGCCAATGCTTTTGCCTTCGCTGATAAACATATTGGCACCACCGGCAATTTTGGCAGTCAGATGCAGGTGCGCACAGCCCTGTTTCTTCATTCCCCTGACCAACTCTTCAATCGCTGTATCAGCAAATTTATAAATATTCTGCCCGCTTACATCACCAAAAGCTTCAGGAAGTAAAATATGAGCCAAACCGCCAATCCGCCGCAGATTGTCATAAAGACATATGCATACACAGGAACCGAGCGCATAAGTCGTGAGCGTATCGGGTGTATTAGCAACTTTTTGATCTGATATACCGACTACTAAATTGCTCATTATGACATCCCCAGACTTTCAAAAATAAGATTTAACGAATCTGGTTCCGGCATGATTAGCAGATGGCTTCTGATGATGTTTTCTTCGCTTAAAAAATTTCCTTCAATAAACAGGAGGTTATCGTCCATCACTCCGAAATAGGCTGCTGGATAATTAAGGATGGCACCCACCATGTCAATAGCTACCTGAGGCGTGGAAAGACGAATGTCGAGGTCAGTCATGGTGGCAATTGCACTGACATAGGAGCCGGCCATTATATTGCCGATTTCTATGATTAAGGACATATCTATTTCCGAAATATCAGTAAAGTCGTTAATGCTCTTATTCATCAGAACATTGATCAGCAGGCAGACAAAATCTTTTTCCAGCAGAAACAATAACATGCCCCGCACATCATAATTCATGGTCACTAGAATTCCAACCATTTCGTTTTCAGGTCCGCCCAAGATGGTAGTCATACTGTTTACATCAATAATCCGTAGTTCGGGAACCGACATCATAATTGTATCAGACATAAATTCGGCCAGCGCTGCAGCTGCATTGCCCGCCCCAATGTTACCAATTTCCGAAAGTGCACTGAGCTGAATTTCGTTTAGGTCTAGATAATTTCCCATGCATAGACACCCCTTTAAGTATTGTTGTTAGAGCGGTTGAGGGCACCATAAAATCAACCCCTATGAAATATCGATTTGTCTGTATATCTATATCGGTAATTATCGGGCATTTTTTAATTGAAGATGGTAATTAAACTTTCAAGAGATGCATGAGAGGAAAATAGAAATACGATTTGACATGAGATTTTTGATGATAAATATGGCAGGACAATTGCTTATCGCCTGACGTCTAAAGCAGTGTAAAGTAGCCTGAGATCAAAACCTTCCCGAGCCATATATGTTATAATGAAGATCTTACCCCATTCTTTTGCAGATATATCGAAGGTGTTTGGGCTTTAATGAGCATGAGCAGCGATTGTGGACTTACTTCATTGCTGTTTGGGACGCTCTTCAAAGTGACCAACCAAACCCTAAAACAAGGCTTTTGAGCAGAATCAATAAAAAATTGTAATCAGGTCACGGTTAGCTTAAACGCAGCAACCTTTAGACTAGGTATTGTTATTTTCACCCCGGTAGGGGGCTAGTTCCACACAACATAAATCATAAACGATGTCTTCGACGACATCGACCAGTAAGGTTTCATTTTCTTTCATGAATTTGAATATTCCGTTATTGAAATCGGTTCCGATTTCTTTGAAAAAGATACCTTCATAAACGATATCTTTGCAGTATTTAAAAGCGAGACGATAGTAATCATTTTCCTGTATCAGATAGGAGCGCACCCCTTTTTCATAATTACTGTGCGGATCCTTTATATAACGGGACACGGAGATGATATGCAAATCCACAAAGGGTATTTCGCGTAATAGTTGATTGATAATTGATTCCTTGGTCATTTGTTCCCAGCGGCTTTGCGCGGTTTGGCCGATAATAATCTGGGTGATGCGTTTTTGCCGGACTATTTCTGCGATAACTTTATAAGTGGGGCGTTTGTCATTATCTTTTAGAATAAAACCATCCGCATTGAGCTCATCAGCAAGTTTTTTCCATTTGCTGAGATAATCCGATTTTTCGGCCTCTAATTCATCGACAGGTTGGGGATCGACAGTTAGAATATAGAATGGGCAGTTAAATGTTTTGGCGATAACACTGCCTCGCCGTATGAGCCGTTCACCATTGGGTCCATAATAGATACAAACGAGGATCGCTTCGTCCATGCGGTTGCGGTTACTTTTCATTACCATTAATACTCACCTCGGAATCGCTATATAGTTCGCCTGATAGCCAAGCGGCCCTTGAATTAACAATGACTATAACTCATGGGGCATTTTCAGTCAACCTGTTTTGGCTGCTGGATGAATCCTCAAACAATACTTGATAAGGAGGGGGATGGATGACCTGGTTCTACCCCATCATATTTGCTCCGTTTCTGTCTGCGCTTGTAGTTCCGTTGCTCTATAAAAAGTTTAACCCGCGAATTCATATCGGCTGGTTCATCTTCGTTATCCCCTTGATGATATTTTTCTACCTTTTATCGTTGGTTCCTTCTATCGCCAATGGCCAGTCGCTTGCTTTAACCCTGCCCTGGATACCCTCCTATGATATTAATCTGACCGCCAATATTGACGGGCTGTCCCTGGTATTCGGCTTAATCATTACGGGGATAGGATTTCTGGTCATATGGTATTCGATTTATTATATGTCCAAGCATAAAGAAGCTTTGCATAATTTCTATATCTACATGCTTTTATTTATGGGTTCCATGCTGGGCCTGGTTTTTATTGATAATATTTTTACCCTCTACGCTTTTTGGGAAATGACCAGCATATCTTCCTTTTTATTGATTGCCTTCTGGTTTGAGCGGCAGAGTTCCCGAGCGGCGGCCAGTAAATCTTTGCTGATTACCGTCATGGGCGGATTAGCCATGCTGGCCGGTTTCATTCTGCTGTCGATGATGGCCGATACCCACAGCATTAGGGAGATGATCAGTAGAGCCGGGATGATCCAATCCCATGATTGGTTTATCCCGGCCATGATTTTGATTTTACTGGGTGCGTTTACCAAATCGGCTCAATTCCCCTTTAGCACCTGGCTGCCGGATGCCATGGAAGCCCCTACCCCGATCAGTGCATATTTGCATTCCGCCACCATGGTAAAAGCGGGTATTTATTTAGTGGCCCGCTTCACCGCCATTTTTGGCGGCAGCTGCGCATGGTTCTGGTTGGTAACCAGTGCCGGCCTGATTACTTTGTTATATGGTTCCCTTAACGCCGTCAAGCAAACCGATTTGAAAGCCCTCCTGGCTTATTCTACCATCAGCCAACTGGGGCTGATCATGAGTTTATTAGGGCTGGGTTCGGCGGCCTTGTATTTTGATCTGGCCAACCAGGCAGCCTTATATGCGATCGCCATCTTTGCGGCCATCTTCCACCTGGTCAATCATTCTACTTTTAAAGGATGTCTGTTTATGGTGGTGGGGATTATCGATCATGAAACCGGCACTCGGGATATCAGAAAATTGGGGGGCTTGCTGCAATTAATGCCCGTTTCCTTCCTGCTGGCCCTGACCGGCAGCTTTGCCATGGCCGGCCTGCCTCCTTTTAATGGTTTTTTAAGCAAGGAGTTATTCTTTACGGCGCTGTTAAATGCAGCCCAAATGCCGGTTTTCCATATGCAAAGCTGGGGTACAATCCTGATCGCTATCGGCTGGATGGCCAGTGTCTTCACCTTTGTTTACTGTATGATTGTCTTGTGTAAGACCTTCCTGGGCCCGGCCAAAGATCAGAAAACCAAGAAAAAAGCTCATGAAGCACCGTTTGGCATGTTAATCCCGCCCCTGCTGTTGGCGGTACTGATCATTATTATCTTTCTCTATCCCCATTCATTTTCTCAGTTTTTATTCATCCCGGCTTGGCAGGCAGTTTTACCGACCATGGCCGCATCTCTGCAAATAGAAGTCAGCGCCTGGCATGGCTTTAATACTGAATTATGGATGACGCTGGGGTTGGTGGCGGTCGGAATCCTGCTGTACAAAACCATGTCAATCTGGCTGCGGATCTATCATTACTACCCCCGGAAACTGACTTTGAACGTTTTCTATGAATCAGCCCTGGAAAAAACGGAAGAACTGGCATTGGCCCTCACCAGACGCTATATGACCGGCTCGGTCAGGGATTACCTGATCTATATCCTGGGGTTTATGATTGTGCTGGTGGGAGGCGCCATGCTGTTATGGCAGGGCCTCCCCGGCGGGTCTACTCAGGATGGGCCGGTTAGCCTGTATGAACTGGCCATACTGATCGGATTGGTGATTACTGCGGTAACCGTTCTTTTAGCCCGCTCCAGAGTAACGGCGGTGATTGCTATTGGGGCCTTGGGATTACTGGTGGTATTCCTGTTTGTCCTCTTTCGGGCACCGGATTTGGCACTTACCCAGTTGGTGGTGGAGACGGTGACCACGGTGCTGTTTTTACTTTGTTTTTACCATTTGCCCAAACTGCGTAAGGAAAACAACCCCCTTCGCTTTAAAGCCGTAAATGCTGTCATCGCGGCGGGAGTTGGCCTGGTGATGACCATTTTGGCTTTGTCAGCCAATGCTATGCGGCTATTTCCCTCCATCTCCAGCTATTATGAAAAAGCTGATCTACTGGCGGGGGCCAATAATATTGTCAATGCCATCCTGGTTGATTTCCGGGGATTTGATACCATGCTGGAAATCCTGGTACTCACGATGGCCGGGCTGGGAGTTTTTACCCTGATAAAACTCCGTGCGGGGGGAGGTCAAAAAGATGAAGCCAACCAATGATGTCATTCTGCGAACCATTACCAAGGTAGCGGTGGTAATTATCCTGACCTTCGCGATCAATCTTTTTATCTCGGGACATCATTATCCGGGCGGAGGATTTATTGGGGGGCTGGCTCTGGCAGCGGCCGTTACCTTGCTTTTTCTGGTTTATGGCATCGAAACGATTCACAACTACATCCCCCTGGATTTCAAATTAGTTGCCGCCCTGGGAGTGTTGATCTCAATTCTTACCGGAGTAGGCGCCATGCTGGCCGGACAGTCCTTTTTGTACCAGACAACCTGGTCTGTCAATCTCCCGGTGTTTGGCGAGACCAAATTGGCAACCGCGGTTTTATTCGATGTGGGAGTGGCTCTGGCGGTCATAGGAACATCTTTGACCATTATTATGAGTATCGGTGAGGATCGTTAAATGGAAACCTTGATGTCAATCGTGGTGGGAATTTTATTCGCTATAGGAACTTATTTGATCTTGTCCAAAACCTTGCTCAGGATTATCTTAGGCTTGTCCATCATTGGCCATGGGGTGAATCTGCTGATTATGACCATGGGCGGATTAAAAAAGGGCGGCCCCCCTCTGCTGGGTTTAAATGAGATCTCGTTTAGCGATCCTTTGCCTCAGGCTCTGATTTTAACCGCCATTGTCATTAATTTTGCCACCACCGCACTTTTTTTGGTATTGAGTTATCGTGCTTATGTAGTTTTGGGTACGGATGACATTGAGCAATTAAGAGGTTTTAATGATGAATAACCTGATCGTACTGCCGATTATCATTCCCCTTGTGATGGGGCTAATACTGGTTATTTTCAGAAACCATTTGGGTTTGCAGCGCTGCTTGAGCCTGCTGGCTACCGCCCTGATTGGGCTGACAGCGATGAATTTACTGCAGCAAATTAAAACCCAAGGAATCCAAGTACTTTATTTAGGCGGCTGGCAAGCGCCTTTTGGTATTACTCTGGTGGCCGATATGCTGGCGGTTTTGCTGATTTTGACCACCGCCCTGGTAAGTCTGGCTTGTATCTGGTATGCTTTTGCCTCGCTGGACAGACCAAGAGAACGACATTACTTCTACCCCATGTGCCTATTCCTAATCGCGGGGGTAAATGGATCCTTTTTGACCGGGGATATTTTTAATCTGTTTGTTTGTTTCGAAGTAATGCTGGTAGCTTCCTATGTACTGCTCTCCATGGGAGGAAGCCAAGTCCAGCTGAGAGAATCGATTAAGTACATTATCATCAACATGGTATCTTCTTTTCTATTTCTGATCGCCATTGCTTATTTATATGCCATTACCGGAACCTTAAACCTGGCGCACCTCTCGGTACGGGTAGCGCAAGCTGGCCAGGGAGGTCTGATGACCGTGGTGGCACTGCTGTTTCTCATCGTCTTCAGCTTAAAAGCAGCGGTGTTTCTCTTTTATTGGCTGCCCGGCTCCTACGGTGCTCCCCCTACTGCTATCGCGGCCCTGTTTGCGGCCTTGCTGACCAAAGTAGGAATCTATGCCATTATTCGCCTGTTCTCGCTGGTGTTTTACCATCAGCCGGAGATTACCCATCTCTTGATTGGCATTATGGCCGGCCTTTCCATGCTTCTGGGCGCCATGGGAGCGGTGGCCTATTGGAATATCCGAAAAATTGTCACCTATAATGTGGTGGTCGGAGTGGGCTTTATTTTGGCCGGATTTGCTTCCTTTTCCATAGTCGGCATGAGAGGCGCCATTTATTATCTGATTCACGATATGATCGTCAAAGCGCTGCTGTTCCTCTCCGCGGGAACGGTTATACAGCTGACCGGCACCGATAAAATCAGGAATATTAGCGGCTTGATTCGCTTGCATCCCTACCTGGGCTGGATGTTCTTTATTGCTGCCCTGTCTTTGTCAGGGATCCCTCCCTTGAGCGGCTTTATCGGCAAAATCTTCGTAACCGAAGGAACTTTTCAGGCCGGTTACTATTGGCTGGGTGGCATCGGTCTTTTGACCAGCCTGATGGTCTTATACTCAGTCATGAAAATATTCTTGAACGTGTTTTGGGGGCATACCAGTATGAGCGAAGAGAACGAGAATGGAACCGGTCTAGGATTATTGCTGCCCATTGCCCTGCTGACCTCCTTAACCATTGCCCTGGGATTGGGAGCAGAGGGTATTCATGAATTTGTGGATCTGGCGGTCGAAGGACTTCAGAACCCCGACCTATACATTGATGCGGTTTTACACCGCAACCACCTGTGATGGCGGACAGAAAGAAGGTGACGGCTTATTTCTCAGCAAGTTTTAATTAATTTGTTCATCGGGATTTTATGGATGTTTCTCCAGGACGATTGGAGCGCCTTGCGTTTCCTGAGCGGCTATTTGATCGGCTTATTGGTATTATTCGGATTACGCCGCTTTATGACCAGTACGTACTACCTGTTTACTTTATGGGCTGTCATAAAACTGTTTTTACTCTTTGTGGTGGAGCTATTTAGCTCCAGTATCCTGGTGATCAGGAAAATCCTCCAGCCTCACCTCCATATAAAACCGGGCATCATCGCTTTGCCAACCAGTTTGCAGGGAGATGTGGAAGTTACCTTG
>CAZACF010000113.1:0-7831 GCA_964483565.1 uncultured Syntrophomonas sp.
CTAATTTAAATTAGAATGAATAACTAAGGAGAAACTATCAATGAAAAACTTCAATTCGTACCCGGAGAAATAGCATCGGTGGAATATGCCGGACAAGGCTTTTGCACCAATCCATCCGGGGCACATAATGCGGATGTCAGCCTTCGGGTGAAATCTGAAAACGGCCAGCAGGCTCAATTGGAATTTTCAAGATATAATCAGGATTTTTTGGGAGTTGACTATGACTGCTGGGTGAAAGAGGTTACGCTTATGGAAAAACAAATACAAAATGATCTACAGGATATGAATGAAGCACCGCAAATTATTATCGATGACCAGGAAATGGAAGGTGCCCAGGAAAATTCGGGCTTCTGGATTAAGGTAACCACAAAAAGCTAATTGGAAATCCGGTCTGAACGATTTATACCTGTAATTCCTCGATGAAAAACAATGATCAACGATCTCAATCTTTAATCAAGTCGAATAATTATTGTTAATAAAAAGCATCGCGAGACGTTTTCCATCCTTCGCGATGCTTTTTTTTGATGTTTTCTATTACCCTTAACTTAAGGACATTGGCATCTGGCGGGGATTTGGTTTCCCCTTATAAATCGCGTTTCTGAAAGGCCCGCAAAGCCAGGAGCAGCATGACCATGATATAGAGCAGGGCATAAACCAGCATAACCGTGCTGGGGGTTGAGGCGGTGCCGAAAGGACCGAAGGAGGCAATCGAACTCTGCCCCATGGGCCCGGCTGCCACGTCCACCGCCAGACGGTAAATCGCATCGGAAGGCAGCAACAGACTGGCAACCACCCCGACGTTGACCAGGGAAACGTTTTCCATCATCGCTCCAATTTGTTCAATAAACCCGCCGATGATAGCCAGGGTAAAAAGCATGAAGGTCACCACCCCGGTGGCCATGGTACTGAATCGCGCTGACCCCAAATGGGCCAGGGCCAGCAGGAGAACCGGAAAAAGCATGAACAGAGCGATACCGGACAAGAGCGCAATGGGATTGAGTTGCAAACCAAAATAATATTTGGTCAGCAGGGCTATCGCGCCCACCAATACAGCACTATAGAGTGCCGTAACCATCGTATAAGCCAGAAATTTTCCGCCTACAATGGCCCTTCTGGAAACCGGCTTGGAGGCGAGTCCGAGAATGGTTCCGCTCTCGATCTCACTGGAAAGACTGCCGGCCCCGATTAAAATCGCCAGCGCACCGCAGAGAAAGGTGGAGATATACCATCCCAGGGTAAGCATTTGATAGCCGATGAGCTGGGTATACCAGGCTTCCATGCCGTCCATCACCATGTTTTTGGCAGAATAGTGTAAAGCCACACCGTAGAGAAGCAGGTACAGCAGGGTCATGATGATCCCCATATGAAGAATGCGTTTATTCATAATTTCTTTCAGGGTAAGCTGGATAATATATTTCATTTCATTTATTTCCTCCGTTAATCCTGCATGAGTTCCATAAACACATCTTCCAGCCCTCGCTGGCGGCTCTCAACCTTATATATTCGGCTTCCCCCCGCTACCAGGGTTTCTATCAGCAGGGGTATTTCTTCTTTTTTATCAACTGCCAGCAGATAGGTTTGATCCTGTTGGGCAATCAGGCGTTTTTCCAGCTTCCAGCGATTGACCAGGCTGACCGGCACCGCTTCGGCCGTCAGGGTGATTTCATGTTGCTGCTGCATAAACTCCTCCATTGGCCCGCATTCCACCATTTCTCCGTGATTAATAAAGCCCAGATGAGTACAGGTCATCTCCACTTCGCTAAGCAGGTGACTGTTCAGAAAAATCGTCGTCCCTTGGTTTTTCAGCCCGGCAATAATATCCCGCACCTCTTTGCGTCCGATGGGATCAAGGGCCGAGGTGGGCTCATCCAGGAACAGCAAGGCCGGCTTATGTAAAATGGCACTGGCCAGGGCCAACCTTTGCTGCATGCCTTTGGAATAACCTTTGATACGCTCTTGTTCTCTTCCCTGCAAACCAACCAACTGCAAGGTATCCGCAATCCTCACTTTCTGTTGGGAGGAGGGTATATCGTAAATTCGTGCATATAGCCGCAGGAGTTCTGCGGCGCTCAGCCATTCATATTGACGAAACAGCTCCGGCAAATAACCGGTCTGCTTTTTGGCTTGAAGATGTCCGGCTGGATATCCCAATACGCGAGCCTGTCCGGAGGTTGGATAAACCAGCCCCAGCAACATTTTGACCAAGGTACTTTTGCCTGCCCCGTTGGGTCCCAGCAAGCCAAAGACCTGCCCCTCCTGAATGGAGAGGCAGATCTGCTGACAAGCTTTGTTTTGCTCATATTGTTTGGACAAATGGTAAGTTTCGATTAACAATTCGTTTACCTCAATGATTCCGCGATGGCTACTAAATCGACTTGGTTATTACCCTGGCTTTGCAGTGTGTAAAGCATACCCTCTTCCTGCCAGATCAAGACCCGATACCTTTCATGCTCAAGGAGAACTCCTTGCGTTCCATGAATGCTGACCTTTTGCGGATTTTCATCCGGTATCAGCAAAGTGTGCTCCCAATCACCTACCGCTTCCAACTGGGTTTTGATATTTTCAGGCCAGATCGGCAAGGCCACCATCGCCCGGGCCACTTGCTTTACATTTACCCCGTCAGGAACCTCGATTTGCGGCACCGGTGCCTGCATCAATTCATAGTCATTATAGGTGCTGATCAAGGCATCCCCCATGGTGAATTTACAAGTCTGTCCATCCAGGGCCGCTGGCAGCTGATATGGGCCGCCCAGCGTTGTTAATAACTGGTTTACCGCTTCCACTTTAGGTCTGAATTCGATGGCGGGGCACTTCTGCAAGCTGTATCCAACAGCAGACTCATCGGTCAAGCTTGGAGCCTTGACCGGGAAATCCAGTCCGGCCAAGTCTTTGCTTTCTAATTTGTATTGACCGCTCTCCCCTACCGACTGTACGCTGCCAAATTCTTCAATGTCGATACTGCCTGCACCATTATAAATGGCCTGTTCAATCTTCTGGATATCTCCCGGGGTCATGGTCAGGGTATCGACCTGTTCAACACGGAATATCTGCAGCAGATTGGCAGCCGCTGTCTGCACCGATGGCATGGATCCGACCGCAGTCAGAGCCAGCACCAAGGCGGCGGCAATCGCATACTTCTTGATTTTCATGGCAAACACCTCTCTTTTTTCAATTTGTTGATGGTTTTGGATCTGTTGCCAGACCTTTGCCGATCCTGCAACCGGAGCTGCCTGGCAGGTTTCCCATAAGCCCGTCAGGTTGCGAACCGTGCAATTATAATCATCCTGCAAGGCTGCCAGTCGGGCTGAACAGACCGGGCAGATGCTCAGATGATGGGCTGTTTGCTGAACTTCATTATGGCTGAGCTGCTTATCAAGGTAGAGCAACAGCCTGCCTTCGTCCGGACACTTCATTTTTGTTACTGACCTCCTTTCCCTCATAAAGGGTTTTAAAGCGTTTCATAGCCCTGGCCAGCATGGTTCCTACTGATCCGATGGAAATGTCCAGCACCTCAGCCATCTCGGCATAGGTCATGCCTGCCATTTTCATCTTCAATAGCATTTGGTCCTTCCAGGGAATAAGACCTAGGATCTCTTCCACTTCCAAGCGGATCAAATCTTGATTCATGGTGGTTGCACCGGCTTCAGCCTCATCAAAATCGGATTCAATTTTGCTTTGCACTTTTTGGTGGCGAAAGTGATTGATGGCCAGATTACTGAGCACCTTCTTCAGCCAGGCGCGCGGATTTTCCACTTTATCCTGAGCATCGCGGCGAAACCAGCGCAGGAAGGTTTCCTGGCACAGATCCTGAGAGATTTCCTGATCTCCGGTTAAATACAGGGCATAACGATAGAGCGGAGGATACTCCTGGTTGAAAAAATCTTCAGCCGTCATGTGACTATAGTCTGTTTGCAGTGTTGGACCCTCCCTTCCCGTGTGCTGCCCTCTGTATCTTAAGACAGTTCAGAATCGTTTTTTCTTACATGGGTTGATCATTATTTTCTAGCCGACTTTTGTTTTCATGCAAAATTAGAGTAAACTATCGTTAGATATTGTGAGGATGTTCTCATTATCTAACATTTAACATGAAGGTGAAACTACTATGCCGTTTAACAATGTATTTAAAGCGCGCTATGAATAACGCAGCACATGAATACCAAATCCGGGAAAAAAAATATTGGCAAGAATTTAATCAGGCCAGTCAGCAGTACAATCTCATTAGTAATTTTCGCTTGGCTGCCTTTGGGGGAATAATAGCCGGTGTTCTCCTCTATTATCTGCAATATGTCGTGCTGGCAATGGTGTTGTCGGCCGGCTCATTGATTGCTTTTATTATGCTCATCGTTCTGCATGAAAAAGTGCAAAAAAGAAAGGATTTGGCCTATGCCCTGACCGAGATCAACCGGCAATCGCTGGCCAGAATCACCGGGCGATGGGTTGATTTTACTGATCAAGGAGAGGAATATCTCGATCCCGAGCACCCCTACAGTTTCGACTTGGATATTTGGGGACGAGGGTCGGTGTTTCAGTGGATTAATCATACCTTCACTTTTTTGGGCAGAGAATTTTTGCACAACACTTTGCTCCAGCCTGGCAAAAATATTGCCCATATCAAGGCAAGACAGGATGCTATTGAGGAGCTGGCTGGAAAGCTTGATTGGCGACAGCATTTCCGGGCTGAAGGCAATTTTATTAAAAAAGGAAGTAACGATCCCGCACCACTATTTGCGTGGGCAGAAAACGAAAATCCTCTCTTCCGACGCCCCTGGCTGATTTGGGGAATTAGAGCAATCATCACCATCACCATGATTTCTCTCTTATTGGCATGGCGGGTAGATATCCGTTTTTTATACTTCTCGGGAGTTATGCTATTGGCGCAGCTGGTTCTGTTATTTGTGGGGCAAAGATTGTCTGCGGATGCCTACGGGGTAACCAACCTGCATCGGGACACCATTATTACTTTCAAGCAATTATTGACTTTGATTGAAGCAGAGAATTTTTCATCAGACTATCTATCCGGACTAAGGCTGCAACTGGTTGATCCGGACGAAAATCATGCCTCCAGGCAAATTGATAAACTGTCCTCGATTGTGAATATGATGAATTTCCAATACGGTCAATTGTTTTATTTTTTAGTCAATCTGTTTTTCTTGTTTGATTATCACTGCATGTTTGCCTTGGAAAAATGGAAGCAACAATCGGGCGGCAACTTGCGGACCTGGTTTACGGTGGTGGGTAAAATCGAGGAGATTTCCAGTTTGGCGATCATCCGTTACGATCAACCCGACTGGTGCGTTCCGCAATTTACCAGTACACCCCAAACGCTTGCGGCAGAAAACATGGGACATCCACTTTTGCCTGCGGATGTCCGGGTCTGTAATGATCTGCATTTAAAAGGCAGCGGCAGTGTGTTGCTGATTACCGGTTCCAATATGTCGGGTAAAAGTACCTTGTTAAGAACCGTGGGGGTGAATTTGGTTCTGGCCTACAGCGGTGCCCCGGTTTGCGCCCAAAGCTTTACTTGTTCAATTATGGATATTTACACCGTCATGCGGGTCAATGATAATTTGGAAAAAAACATTTCTTCCTTTTATGCTGAGCTGTTAAGAATAAAAACGATTGTTCAAGCTGCCGGCAAGAACCATAACCTCTTGTTCTTGCTGGATGAAATCTTCAAAGGCACCAACTCCCAAGATCGCCATAGCGGCGCCAAGGTTGTCATAAGAAAACTGAGCCAGATGGGGGCAGCGGGACTTGTCTCGACTCATGACCTTGAATTGGGAGCGTTGGCCTCTGAGCCAGACTTGGCTGTGGAGAATTATCATTTTTCCGAGCATTATGCCAACCATCAGATTCTGTTTGATTACAAGTTACGCACTGGCATATCGCAAACAACCAACGCCCTTTACTTGATGCGGATGGTCGGTATTGATGAGCCATAATCCCCTGTCATTCCGCAAATAAATCCGCCAGCATCTTTTCCTTATGCTGTAAAAAATATTTGGTAATTTGATAATGATCCGTCATTTCATATTTAATTTCATCAATCTTGTCGCCATCAAAATTCAATATAATCGCATCAGGATAGCCCATCAGGATGGGGGAATGGGTGGCGATAATAAATTGGGCCTCACCGCTGCCGGAAAGATCGTGCAGTATCCTCAAGAAAGCCAGTTGTCTGGCCGGAGACAAGGCGGCTTCCGGTTCATCCAACAAATAGATGGCCTTCCCTCCAAAGCGGTTCATGAACAGGGACAAAAATGATTCTCCATGGGATTGCTGGTGCAAAGACCGTCCCCCGTAAGCACTGAACCCGGTATTGTCCACTTCTTCCAGATGAGAGGCAAAATGGTAAAAAGACTCCGCCCGCAGAAAAAAACCGTTGGTGAGCTTGGGCATCCAGGCCAGTCTTAGGTAATCACCCAGCGCAGCCTCCGCCGCCGGCACCTCATAGGTATTGTTTCTCCCCCCACCGGCCGTATTAAAACCGCACTGCGCCGCGATTGCTTCCAACAAGGTGGATTTTCCCGATCCGTTTTCACCTACAAAAAAAGTTACCCGGCTTTTAAATTCGATTTGCTCCAAGTTCTTGATGGCCGGGATGGAAAAGGGATAAACGTCAAAGGAGGCTACTTTTTCCCTGAGCAGGGAAACTGATTTCAAATACATCAACAATCACTCCCAGACCAGCTTATCATTTATGAATGCAGTGCTCGATGAACGACATAACTGGCTTGTTCAACATCTTTTTTCTTCACCGAAACAGAATACTGTTTGGAATAATCCATATTCATTCCCATACTCCCAGAATTGCCCCGGATGGTGCCTCGACCCCTCCATTGTCCTGAATGATCTAGGACTCGATAGGAATATTTGATGCCCTCATTGACCAGCGCCTGTCTGACTTTGGCCAGATCTGCCAATGAATATCCGATGTACACCTCTTCCTTAAAGAAACACATTACTTATTCCCCCCTCGAATAATTGAGCAGCGAATGTCAGCTATATAAATTCTATATGTACCTGTTTTAAGAATTCTTACAAGAAAAATGGTGCCAGGCACCGAACATTCTAACTTTCTAATGCAAACTGGTATAATCGGCTCGTATAAACACCTTAAAATCAACAATCTTCAGATCATATTTCCTAAACATTTTTATTATCAAATAAGAGAGTGTACTGCTGGCATTCCATTTTACGATTACTATTTATAAGTGCTTCAAAAATGATGTCGCTTAGGCCAGGGTATCTTTCCCAGTAAATATTTCTTTCGGCCACAGGTCTTTTCCTGCATTCATAATATTTGCAATCAGAAAAAGCCCACCCTCAGAATAGAGGGCAGGCTATCATAGTCGTCAGCCCGGCAAACATTATTGTTCTGCCATGTGCTGCCGTCCTTGGAAAACGAATAAGGGGCATTGGTTGTCAAGATAAGCCCATATTCATTTCCTCCGTATGTTAAGCAATCATTATCTCGTTCCACCGCCTGAACCGCCGCCGATGGAGCCGCCGCCCCCGCCACGGGAAGCAAACCCGCCGCCTCCGCTGCTGCGTTTTTTCTGCTCGCGCTGCTCTTCAGCTTTCTTCATATTGCTGTATAGCAAGTGTTGATACGAGTAGGCGGTCACCATGCTTTGGCTGTAATCGGTCAGCTCGGAAGAAATTTGCGGATATAGCTCTTTCATTTGCTCCGCTACCTGATCGGCGATGCCAAACAGCATGGCGTATGACAGCAGCTCCCGCCAAATCGGCATTTCCTTGATACCCCGCTCGGCAACCAGTGAAAAATCGGTCAGATACCGTTTGAGCCCCATCAGCTCGCCCAGCTCCT
>CAZACF010000114.1:0-4122 GCA_964483565.1 uncultured Syntrophomonas sp.
GTATTGTTTCAGGGCTCTGCCGTCTCGGCTATGCCATTTTGGCTCTGCCGTCTTGGGCTCGGCTTTGCCATCGCCTGGCTCAGCCATTTTGGGTTGGTTATTTCTGGTTTATTCTCCGCCGATGCTGATCTGGTTGAAGCGGATGCTGGGGGCGGCTTTGGTTCCGTAGAAGCGCTGGTCGTTGCCCAGAGCGTCGATGTTTTGTAACATTTTATGCAAATTGCCGGCGATGGTGATGCCGCGTATGGGTCTTAGTAACTGGCCGTGTTCAATTAGTATGCCGCAGGCTCCCAGGGAGAAGTCTCCGGAAATGGGGTTGGCGGTATGCATCCCCATGACTTCAGTGATTAGAAGGCCGCGCTCTATTTCTGCGATCATTTGGCCAGGTGCCATGCTTCCTGGTGCGATCATCAGGTTGCTGCTGCCGATGGCGGGCAATGTTTTGAAAGAGCCTCGTCTTCCGCTGCCGGTGGAGGGCAAGCCGGCTTTGCCGGCGTAATAATAATCATAGAGGAAGGATTGCAATGTTCCGTCGCTGATTAGTTGATTGCGCCGGGTGGGGACGCCTTCTCCGTCAAAGGGGGCACTGGCCAGTCCACCGGGCAAGGTTGCGTCATCTATGAGGTGAAGGAGTGGAGAAGCTACCTGTTCACCGATTCTGTCGGCCCATAATGATTTGCCTTTGAATACTGCATCGCCACATAGGGAGGGTAACAGTAATCCCATAAAGCGGGTGGCCACATAGGGTTCCATAACGCAGGGCAATTGTTGCGAGGCCATACTGGTTGCTTGCAGGCTGCGTACTGCGCGGCTGGCTGCTTCCTGTCCGCATTTTTCTGGTTTTAGATCCGCCAATTGGCGACGTGCCATGACGGTGAAACCGGTCTGGGATTCTTCTTCTTGCTGGGCGGCCAAGGCAATATATATACCGGCCAGGTTATCTCGATAAGATGCGTTCAGGCCCTGGCTGTTCATTATCAGCGTAAAGGAATGACTGTCTTCGTAGGCGGCTTTCTCAACCAGAGTGATCCTGGGGTCATAAGCGCGGGCTGCTTTTTCGCAATCGCGGGCCAGGGCAATTTTTACTTCCAATTGTGTATCTGTGATCTGCTGATCAAAGCAGTCTACCGGTGGATAGGCAGTAGCGGGTTCCACCAGACTTTGGTTTTCATCGGCGGGCATAAAGCCGGATATACTTACTGCCTGTTCGACCACCTCGATGATGGCATGGCGGCTCAGGTCACTGCTATAAGCAAAACCCATCCGTCCGTTTTTTAACACCCTGATGCCCATGCCGATTTGTTCGGCTTCTTTAAGTGTTTCCACCTGGGCATCACGTAGCTCAATACTCAGTTCCTTGTTGTAGAGCAGGAATATCTCTGCTTGCACAGCTTTTTGGCGGGCGGCCTCAAGGGCGGTTGCTCCTGCCGTGATTAATTTTTTTTCAATCGTATCCAACTAGCTGTCACCTTACCTTACCTGGTTTCGCTTGTTATACATAGACGTCAGACTGGTGAAAATTCACCGAATTGCCAATTCAATAGTCAAAAGTGGAGGGTGATTGCGATATATTGCGGCTAAATAATTTGCCCTCCCCCATAATGCCTGAATAGACGGCCGTAAGTGGAGCAAGCAAAACCAGTGGATAGTCTTCATCCAGCCTGACATTCGGGCATCGCACGAGTCCCTGGTCACTTTCTGCGAATTCGCTTGATGGATGGAGTTGATTTTTCGGTGCTGATGCCTCCAACCGTTAATGATTTGATGCGAATCGTGGGCTGGGCGTCAGCGACGGGAACGCCTTGTCCATCCTTGCCGCATACGCCTAATGAATAGCCCAGATCCCGGCCGATTCGGTCAATGTCCAACAGTACCTGGGGCCCATTGCCGGTCAGGGTAGCTCCACGAACGGGGTGTTTGATTTCTCCCCGTTCAATAATGTAACCTTCCTGCACTTCAAATACGAAATCACCATTGATGGTATTGACCTGTCCGCCCCCCATTTTCTTGACCAATAATCCCTTCTCGGTCTGGGCAATAATTTTGTCGGGATCATCTTCTCCCGGAGCGATAAAGGTATTGGTCATACGCGGAATGGGTTTATGCTGATAGGATTCTCTCCGGCCGTTGCCGGTTAGAGGGGAACCGTCCGCACTGGCGGTAAGGCGGTCATTAATAAACTGTTTTAAAATTCCTTGTTCAATCATAATGGTTCGTTGTCCGGGAGTTCCCTCGTCGTCGAACCCGAAACTTCCATATTTGCCCTGGAGGGTGGCATCATCGATCACGCTGAGGTGCTCATTGGCCACTTTTTTCCCTAATTTACCCTGATAAATGGAAAGACCTTTTTGTACCAGATCTGCCTCCAGGCCATGTCCACAGGCTTCGTGAACCATGGTTCCGCCAGCCTCGGCATGCATCACGACCGGCATCCTGCCCAGCGGGGCTGGTACAGCAGATAACATAGCCACCGCCCGGCCGGCAGCATCGCGGGCCAGATCTTCGATGGCCACTTGTTGCATAAGTTCCCAGCCTACGGCACCTCCCGCAGACTCATAGCCAGTCTGGATCATACCATCGCGGGAGGCAATGGCATTGACCATCATACGCACCCGCACCTGCTCCTCTTCGGTGAGCTCACCTTCCGAATTGGCGATCTGCAGTTTTCTTTGTACATCCGCCAAAGCCACGGTGACTTGTCGGATTTCCGCATCGACCTCCCGGGCAGCCTGATTGGCAGCCAATACCTGACTGATTTTTTCGTCAAACGCCACCTCATTGGGCATGCGCAGATAGGTGAGGGAGGTTTGTGCTTGGCGCGGGGTGAGATTGATAGCCTGGCCTGACTGCCCTGCACTGAAGCTGCGGGCTGCCACCTCTGCAGCCCGTTCCAATCCGGACAGACTTAATTCATTGGTATAAACATAAGCGGTCCGTCCATCTTTCAGCACCCTTATCCCGGCACCCTTTTCCCGGCCGCTGTTAATCCTTTCAATGCGGTTGTCTTCGCACAGCACATTGCTGATCTGCTTCTCTTCCACATAAACTTCAGCAAAGTCCCCGCCGCGACAGAGAGCGCGTTCCAATACTCTGGCCAACTCTTTTTTGTCTAACATAATTACTCCTTTGGCATTCACCTGATCTAAGCGACGGTCATCGTTCCTCACGGTGATACGGCACGGTAAGGGCAGCCGGTGCACCTGCTTCCGAACGCATCCGGATGGTCACTATGACCAGGACTAAAATCGTCAACAAATAGGGCATCATAGCCAGGTAGAAAGTGGATATATTGACTCCGGCAGTCTGTAGGCGGAAGGTAAGCGCCTCCACCCCTCCAAACAGATAGGAACCAACAATGGCCCGCATCGGATTCCAGAGGGCAAATATGACCAAAGCCACTGCAATCCAGCCCCGGCCGGAGGTCATGTTTTCCTGCCAGGAAGGCGCATACGCCAATGACAAATAGGCCCCGCCCATGCCCGCCAGGATACCCCCTACGATCGTACAAAAATATCGCACCCGGCTGACACTGATACCTACTGCATCGGCGGCGGCAGGGTTTTGCCCCACCGATCTGATACTCAGCCCCCAGCGGCTGCGGTAAAGCACCAGCCAAAGGAGGATGGCAATCATAATGCTGATATAAACCATGGCATCCTGTTGAAAAAAGATCGGCCCCAACACCGGGATATCAGCCAGTACAGGAATGTTGATCGTCCGAAAAGGATCGGAGATAGGGGTGCCCTGATAGCTTTTGCCTAAAAATCCGCTCAAGCCGGTACCGAAAATGGTCAGAGCGAGACCGCATACCACCTGATTGGAACGCAGGGTGATGGTGAGAAAAGCATGGATGGCAGCCAATCCACCCCCGCCGGCCATAGCTGCCGCCAGGCCAAACCAGTGATTGCCGGTGCGGACGGTGAAAATAAATCCCAAAACCGCTCCCACCAGCATCATGCCCTCAACTCCCAGGTTCATGATCCCGGATCGTTCCGCCAGTAATTCTCCGCTGGCAGCATATAAGATGGCTGTGCCGGCAACTACGGTTGCCGCCAGCAATGCTATTGTCGCTTCTAAAGTCATTATTAATCCCCCTTTGCGATGCGCTGCAAACGATATTTG
>CAZACF010000114.1:4132-7812 GCA_964483565.1 uncultured Syntrophomonas sp.
GAAAATCTCCCCGCCCAACAGGAAGAATAATACCGCCCCCTCCAACATCTGTACGGTAGAAAAGGGCAGCCCAAAGATTTGCAGCCCAAAGCCCCCCACCAGCAAGGCACCAAACAGAATCGCAACCATAATAATCGCAAAAGGATTGAGACGCGCCAACCAGGCAACAATGATCGCCGTAAAACCATAACCGGGAGAAATTCCTTGCTGCAGACGATGAGTAATTCCGCTAACCTCGACCATTCCGGCCAGACCAGCGATACCACCGCTAATCAACATAACCAGCATAATATTCCTGACCACATTAATACCTGTATAGCGGGCTGATGCATGGCTTTCGCCCACTACTTTGATCTCATAACCCCATTTGGTATAGTTGAGCAGGAAATATAACAAAATTGCCACGAACAAGGCTACCAGCAAGCCGATATGAACGCGGCTGTCACCAATCGAGGGCAGATAGGCGTGGGGGGAAAAGCGCGGACTCAGCGGGAACCCCATGCTGGCCGGATCCTTCCAAGGGCCAAAAATAAAGCTTTCCACAAAGGAAATAGCCACATAATTCAGCATCAAGGTAACAATCGTCTCATTTACATCCCAGAAAGCTCTGAGCGTTCCCGGAATCAAACCCCACAAGCCCCCGGCCAGAAAAGATGCCAACGCCATCACCGGCAAAAGAATCAAGGCAGGCAGATCGCCATAAAACAAGGCAATCCCGCTAGCTGCAAAAGCACCCATGTAGAGTTGGCCTTCGGCTCCAATGTTCCATAGTTTCATCCGAAAGGCCAGTGACAATCCCAAACCCAGCAACATCAAAGGTATCGCTTTGACCAGGGTTTCGGAAATCGCATAACTGCTGCCAAATGCCCCCTGCCACATTCGCAGATAGGTCTCGCCCGGATTGATACCATAAAACCACAGAAATACCCAACCAAACAACAGCGCCAGAATGATTGAAAGCACCGGAACAATAATGTGCGAAGATAGTGATTCCGTTTCTCTTTTAATAAATTTATAAGGTATCATGGTTCGACTTCACCTCCGCCGCCCAGCATCAGCAGACCCACGGTCTCCAGATCTGCCTCCCGGATGTCAAATACTGCTTTGATCGTCCCGTTATACATGACCGCAATACGATCGGCCAGACGAAATATATCATCCAGGTCTTCCAGAATGAGCAGAATAGAGGTGCCTTTGGCCCGTTCCTGCAGCAATAACTCAAAGACTGCTTCTGTAGCTGCTACATCTAGGCCCCGGACCGGGTAGGAGGCGATCAACAAACGTGGCTGCTGGCTTATTTCCCTACCCAGCAGTAACTTTTGCAAATTGCCCCCGGACAAGTAATTGACCGGATGATCAATATCAGCCAGGGCAACATCGAAATCTTTGACCAGTTTATTAGTATAAGCGCGGATCTTTTTATAATTAAGCACAAACCCGCGAGAGTATTCAGGTTTATTGTAGTTATGTAATATGGCATTTTCCATCACCGATAAGTTAGGAACCAATCCCATCCCCAAACGATCCTCAGGAACGATGTTGATTCCTTGGCCCAAACGTTCACGTACGCCCAGCGAACTAATTTCCCGGCCGTCCATCCGGATGCTTCCGCCAGCGAATTTACGCAGTCCGGCAATCGCTTCCACCAATTCCCTTTGACCGTTACCGGCCACACCAGCTATACCAACGATCTCTCCGCTGTACATCTCCAGGCTCAGGTCGTTTACCGCAACATTGCCCTGATCACCCAAAACCCTGAGATGCTCCAGCTTTAGAATCAATTCTTGCGAACCCTGCTGGGCTTGCCTGTGACTGGGGGTCAATTCCTTGCCCACCATCATATGGGTAAGGGTTTTTTCATCTAAATCAGCGGTACGGGCATTGCCAACGACGGTGCCACGGCGAAGTACCGTAACGCTATCTGCAACTTCCAGCACCTCATTCAGCTTATGCGTAATGAGAATGATGGATTTGCCCTGATCGGCCATCTTACGAATCATTTTGAAAAGTTCTTTTACTTCCTGGGGGGTAAGTACGGTAGTAGGTTCGTCCATGATCAGAATATCGCATCCCCGGTAGAGCATTTTCAGAATCTCCACACGCTGCTGTTCACCCAACGACAATTGACTGACTTTGGCGCGGGGATTGATTTCCAGGCCAAACTTCTCGGACAGACGGTTAGCCGCTTCCTCAATGGCCTTGCTGTGCAGAATAACTTCTTCCCCCGGTGCCCCCAGAATAATATTCTCTGCCACGGTAAAATTGTCAATCAAGCGAAAATGTTGGTAAATCATGCCCACTCCAGCTGCCAGAGCCGTCCGTGGGGAACGGAAATGGACCGGATTACCTTTAATTTTTATACTGCCGGCATCGGGCTGGTATAGTCCTGCCAGTACGCTCATGAGGGTAGATTTACCAGCCCCGTTTTCTCCCAGGAGAGCGTGAATTTCGCCCGCCCGGACCTGAAAACTAATCGAGTCATTGGCCACTACTCCTGGAAATGCCTTGGTTATTTCGTTCATTTCAATCATTAAACTGCTTGTCAAACCATATCCCTCCGACGAAAAGGCCACTTATTATGTTTCCGACGTTACTGTTTGCAAAGATGAGCATCCTGTCTGATCAGGTATTATCAACTTCCATCAGGCTAAAATTTAAAGGCGGCTAAAAGCCGCCTCTAAAACTGCTGTAATGGATTGGCTACTGACCTATTTTACCATCTACTCCAGACACAAACCAGTTGAAACCAAGAATTTCTCCATCGGTCATTTTCTGGCCTTCCTGTACCTTGATGGTGCCGTCCTGGGCTTTGAGCGGACCGGCAAAGATGTCCAGTTTTCCAGACTTGATATCAGCCTGTTTGGCAGCTACCAATTCTTTGACATCGGCCGGGACTTTGTCAGAAATCGGAGCCAGATCGATAATGCCGTCGGCTGCTCCTCCCCAGTATGCGCCAGTCTTCCAGGTGTTATTCATAACTGATTTGATTACATCAACATAATAGGGGCCCCAGTTCCAAACCGAAGCAGTCAGGCTGTAGTTGGGTGCATAGGTTTTCATATCACTGTGATAACCGATCGCCCATACGCCGGCATCTTCCGCCGCAATCTGGGGAGAGGTGGCATCCACGTGCTGGGTAATCACATCAGCGCCATCTTCGATCAAGCTGTCGGTAGCTTGTTTGGCCAGATTGGCATCGATCCAGTTATGGGTCCAAACGACTTTAACCTTAACATTGGGGTTAACTGACTGGGCGCCCAGAGTATAAGCGTTAATACCGCGAACCACTTCGGGAATATCATAAGCGGCAACATAACCCAGGGTATTCGTTTTGGTCATTTTGCCGGCCACGATACCGGTCAGATAACGCATTTGTTCAATTTTGCCGAAATAAGTGCCCACATTTTCAGCGGTGTTGATGCCCGAGGCATGCATGAAAACAATATCGGGATATTTTTTAGCAACCTCAATCGTAGCATCGCCAAATCCGAAGCTGGTCGTAAAGATTACTTTGCAGCCCTGCTGGGCCAACTGGTCAATACTTCTCTCCGCATCTGCACCTTCAGCCACATTCTCCAGGAAGATGGTTTCTACTTCCGGAAGTTCCTTGGCCAAATATTTGCGTCCCTGGTCATGGGTGAAAGTCCAGCCGGCATCACCCGGAGTACCGATGTAGACAA
>CAZACF010000115.1:0-3429 GCA_964483565.1 uncultured Syntrophomonas sp.
CACATTTTAGGATTTTCGCCATCGGGACAGAAAATCCTGCAAGAAATTAAATCGCGTACAGATTTACCAATTTTTTCACGCGGCAGCGATCTGAAAAAAGCCTGGTCAAACAGGCAACATCCGGTGCTGCAGGAAATGCTTGATCTTGACCGGCGTGCCACCGATATTTATGCCTTGCTGTACCCTGAACCCGCCATGCGTACCGGCGGTCTTGATTTTACCACTACACCAGTCAGGATGCAAAATTACTGATCCGTTGTTTGATATCCTCTATTTTGTCAAGAGTTGCCGTTCTGCCCAGCGCAATGATGTCTTTGGAGCATTCAAAATCCCGGCCAGTGAAATTGCCAACTGCCGGCTGAATCAAAATATCGGCCTGGGAACCGATCAATTCGAAATGGTGTTTTTGCATTATGTCAAGCGCCGTCATAATGACATCAATGGTATTTTTTATAACTACCTTTTTATCCGGGCCAAAAGTAACATCCACCGCAATAATGATATCCGCCCCTCTGTCTTTGGCTACTTCCACCGGCAATCGATCAATCACCGCTCCATCCACCAGCACCATATCATCCCGGCGCACCGGAGTAAACACACCGGGGATGGAAATACTTGCCCGAACGGCTTCTGTAACCACTCCTTGATCAAAGATCACCTTTTCTCCGGTGATGAGATCAGTTGCTACGACCACCACCGGTGGATCCAATTGATCAAAACTCTTGTTTTTAGTCAGCAAGGTTAAAAAAGCATCGATCCTCTTGCCGGAAACAAAACCATAACGGGGTACCTGCACATCAATCATGAGGTTGGTATTCATGCATTCCAACATTTTTTCCAACAGATAAATATCAGCTCCACTGGCATAAATGGCTCCAACCATGGCTCCCATACTGCTGCCAACAATAAAATCGATATCGATCCCGTTTTCTTTTAAAACTTGCAACACCCCAATATGAGCCAGCCCGCGTGCGCTGCCTGCCCCCAGCACCAGTCCGACTACCGGTTGCTTGTTTTCCATTTACAATTGCCTCCTTATTCTAATAGACCCCTTCATCTTCATATACATAAATAGACCAAATCTCGATAGGGAGTATGGAGCCATGAACCATCTCGCCGTGCCATTTTATATTATTATAATACTGATATGTGCTTTTTTCATGATCATTCATCCCCAAGCAACGGTGCAAGCTGCCTCCCAGGGATTGCAACTCTGGTATTCGATCGTACTCCCTGCTCTGCTGCCCTTTTTTATTGTAGCCGAATTGTTGGTAAAAATTCGTTTTATCAATTTCTTGGGATTTTTAATGGAACCAGTCATGCGCCCCCTGTTTCGTCTGCCGGGGTGCAGCTCTTTGGTGGTGGTTATGGGATTTACTTCCGGTTTCCCGGTAGGCGCAATATTAACCAGAAAATTATATGATCAGCAGCAATTAAGCGCCGAAGAGGCAGAAAGGTTGCTGGTTTTCACCAATAATGCCAGCCCTCTTTTTATTCTTGGGGCCATCGGAATCGGTATGTTGGGCAATCCAGCGGCGGGCTATCTGCTGGCCTTCTCCCAATATCTGTCCAATTTATTGCTGGGTATAATGTTAAGATACAAAGCGACCAAGCTCACCATAGCAACAAAGAAAAACGCTTTCGGCTGGAAAGCTGCCTGCCAGGCAATCTCGCTACGCGGTGAGGGGTACGTAAGCATTGCCAGCATGCTGGGGGATGCGATTCGCAGCAGTCTGGGCAATATTATGGCCGTGGGCGGGTTCATTATTGTGTTTTCAGTGCTTACCCGCATGTTGAGCCAGTGGGGATTGATTGATGTTATGGCCGGGATTCTCTTCCAGGGACTGAAAATCTTTTCCCTGGATTATTCTCAAGTTTATGGCCTGTGCATGGGTGTTTTCGAAATGACGCTGGGAGCTAGAACGGCAGCCGGTAATGATTCCAGCAACATTTTGTCCGTCTTGCTGGTCATCAGCGCTATACTCGCATTCAGCGGCATTTCGGTCATCGCCCAGGTAATGAGCATTATGGCCGGAACGCCGGTACGTCTGTCTTTCTATTTGCAGGCACGTTTATTGCAAGTTTTAATGGCTGTCACAATAACTTTCCTGACTTTTCGGCTGGCATTGCTGACCGGCCTGGCTAGTGTTCATGTCCAGGCAATCCCTTACTACAAAGCCTTGTATGCGTTTGACGCCTGGACCTGGGCTCTCTATTCCATGCTGGCAACGCTTATTGTCATTGTTTTTTTGCTTTTTACGGCCATGCGCAGTAATCATCAATAATCGTTATCGCGAAGTCCCTCTCTTATATCATCTCGGCCTTGAATGACTGTTTCCAGGCCTTTGCGTAAAACAATCTCCATGTGTGACAGGACGCCGTCCGCATATTCATCGGCATCCCGGCGGATCTGAGCGGCAATTTGTTCACCCTGGGCAATAATTTCCTCGGCCACTCCTCTGGCATTTCTGGTAATTTCATTGTCATCCACCATCTGGGCAACATGGCTCTTGGAATGTTCCAAATACTTGTCAGCTTCAGCGCAAGCCTCGCTGACGATTCGCTCTTTCTCAGACATGATCAACTTGGCAGTCTCCAACTCTTCCGGCAGGATCGCTCTGATACGATCAACCCGATCGAGAAAACGGCTGGTCTCAATAATCGATTTGCCGCCTGTCAAGGGTACTTTACGGCTTCCTTTCAACAGCAATTCCAATTCATCCAGGATTCTAAAGATTTCCATCATGGTTTTAATCCTCCTCTATCCAACGGTAATGGTGTAGGGTTGATTCCCCGTAGTTTTTTTCCCGGTATTTAGTCAATTTTCCAAATGTGGGCGCCAATTCACGTTTCCTTCTGGTCCTGATTACCAAGATCCCTTCCCGGTCTAGTAATTCCGTTTCGCCTAAAACCATCATGACCCGGTCAAATAATCGGTCTTCGGTGAAAGGCGGATCAATATAAATATAATCGAAGCAACGACGCTCCCGCAAAAAAATATCTACAGCTCTGAAAACATCGTTATTATATAGCTCATAGCCGTTACCAAAGCCACAATGGCGTAGGTTTTCAGTAATTACTTTGACAGCGTTCCTGTCATTGTCAACAAATACAGCCTGTGCTGCTCCGCGACTTAATGCCTCAATGCCAACGCTGCCGCTGCCGGCAAAAAGATCCAAAACGCGGGACTCGGCTATATCTGGACCCCATACATTAAAAAGTGCTTCCTTGATCATGTCGGTTATGGGGCGGGTATGCAAACCACTGGGGGCTTTGAGCCTTTTGCCTCGTGCATATCCAGAAATAACTCGCAAATTTTTTCTCCTTTTGTCAATTTCTATTCCAGTATAAAATTACCTGCTTTAATAGATATTTTAATTGAAATATTTTTTAAAAAATTTTTATCATTAATGTATATTATATCTAATA
>CAZACF010000115.1:3439-7785 GCA_964483565.1 uncultured Syntrophomonas sp.
TGCAAGCCACTCGGAGCCTTAAGTCTTTTACCTCGCGCATAGCCAGAAATCACTCGCAAGTCTATTCTCCTTTGTCAATTTCTCTTCCAGTATAGAATTACCTTCTTTTAAAAAGGCGAATTTGCATTTTTTAAAAATTCTTTTGTTATTAATGTATATTATAGCTAATATCGGCAATGATATAAGTACCGGAAAGAAAAAACCGGAAAACAAACCCTCCCCAACAACTTTACAAAATTCTCCTCTCCCCAAAATGGCGACGCGAGTCGCCATTTTACTTTTCTGTTTAGCTTGGAAAGCTGAATAATTTTGCCAATCTGGGATGATAATAAAGCGCAAAGGAGGTAATTTACAATGAATGAATTCTTGCAGCATTTTAATCTCCATGTGGATCTGGCCATCGAAGCGCGGGATTTGGTACGGGGAACGACCGGGCGAGAAATTCAGGGCGTGGAAGAACAAGTGGAAAAAATGGAACAAATCAAAATAACCACCATAACCATCAAAGATCCGGCAGCCGTTCCGATCATGGGCAGACCGCTGGGAACCTATGTTACCATCGAATCCCCGCCTTTAAAAATCAATGACCCCTATGTAAAAGATGAAATTATCAGCGCCATGACAAAAAGTATGGCAGTCCTGCTCAATAACCGGCTCCAACCCAAGGATACTGTTCTGCTGGTTGGTTTAGGCAACTGGCGCGCTACAGCTGATGCGCTGGGGCCAAAATTTATTGAATACAGCCCCATTACCCGTCATTACTTTGAGCATGCTCCGGAAGCACTAGTCGAAGGAATGCGCCCCGTATCAGGCATTGCTCCGGGAGTTCTGGGAATTACTGGTCTGGAAACGTATGAAGTCATCAAAGGGGTAGTCGACAACGTAAAACCGGCAGTGTTGGTCGTAGTGGACGCCTTGGCTGCCCAAAATATAGAACGAATCGGCAACACCATTCAAATGGCCAACACTGGCATCCAGCCAGGCGGAGGAGTAGGCAACGCCCGTCACGCTCTAACCGAAGAAGAGTTGGGGGTTCCAGTCATTGCTATCGGCTGTCCTACGATTGTCAATGCGGCAATAATTGCCCAACAAGCCATTCGGAATTTTTGCACGGTCAGCAATACGGTATTTAATGATATGACCGCAACCCATTCCATTAAAGAAACACTTTCCTTTTTTGGCGGTGATTTAGCAGTCACTCCCAAAGAAGTTGACGAGATCATTGAAAATACTGCTCGCATCATTTCCATGGGCGTGGCTTCTTCTCTTTTCCCGGGCATCAGCAGGGAACAATTGGAGTTGTATGCAACATAGTAATTAGAATAAATGAAAACAAGCGGATCATAAATGATTCCGCTTGTTTGTTTAGTATGATTAATCAGATATATGATTATTTCATAGTGCTCTTGCCTGATTCATAAGCCTGAATCATGCTCTTAACCATTTGGCCACCTATACTTCCGGCCTGAGCAGAAGTCAAATCGCCATTGTAACCATTCTTTAAGTTGACGCCAACCTGCTGGGCAGCTTCAAACTTGAATGTGTCCATGGCAGCTTTGGCCTGGGGAACCAACAGTTTATTACTTCTAGCCATTTATGTTCACCTCCTTTTATTAGGTTAATCTTAGTTTTGCCATCGAGTCTTTAAATATGCCTAGAAGTATTTTCAAGACTATTTATTTTTTGTGATGTTGATGCCCATCTCCTGCGCAACTTCATATTTAACATTCTCCATGGTCTTATTTGCAGCTTTGGGGGCTGTGGCATCCTTTTGCTTTTGCGGTTGTTTCATTTTTAATCTCCTTTCGTATATAAATAAAAACACTGCAAACATTTTGTCTGCAGTATTAGCATGAATCAAATCCGATTATTTTATTTTGGCAATCCGTGCCGGCTTGATAACGTACAGGCATTTTTGCCTATATTTAATTCCTGGCAATTTCATTGGATTGTTTAAATTTATTTTTTATATATGATTTCATGTCCGGGCTTTGTATATACTGCGAATCCAAAAGGCCTGCGATCTCGATACTTAGCTTGATCAGCTCAAGGTCCTTGACCAGGCTGGCAACCTTGAGTTCTTGCAGGCCATGCTGACGTACGCCCCAGAAATCTCCGGGCCCACGGATGGACAGGTCTTGATTGGCCAGTTCGAAACCGTCATTGCTTTTCTCCATCGCCTGCAGGCGGCGTTTGGCTTCCTCGGTTCGGGCATCCGCCAGCAAGATACAGTAAGATTGATAACTTCCCCGGCCTACCCTGCCCCGCAGTTGATGAAGCTGCGACAGGCCGAACCTTTCCGCATGTTCAATAATAATCACAGAAGCATTGGGCACATCGACGCCCACCTCGATTACCGTGGTGGAGACCAACACCTGGATCTGCCCGGTTTTAAAACGCTGCATGACCATTTCTTTTTCGCCGGCTTTCATACGCCCGTAAATCAAACCGATGGAGAATTCTTTATAAATACTACTGCTTAATTCCTCATATAAGGTTATCGCTGCCTGCAGATCCTGTTTTTCCGATTCTTCTACCAATGGGCAGACGACATAGCACTGTTGGCCCTGCTCTATCATCTGACGAGCAAAATCATAGGCTTTTTGCCGGGCAGAGCGGGGAAGATAACGAGTTTTTACAGCCTTGCGACCGGGCGGCAGTTCATGTATGACAGAAAGATCCAGATCACCGTAGGCAGTCAAGGCCAGCGTACGGGGGATAGGGGTAGCTGTCATAACCAATACATCCGGGTTTTCTCCCTTCTGGCTGAGCAAAGCTCGCTGCCGTACCCCAAAACGATGTTGTTCATCAATGATTACCAAACCCAGATTGCTGAATTCAACCTGTTCCTGTATCAAGGCATGGGTTCCCAGCAAAATATCAATCTCTCCAGCCAGCGCTGCTTGCAGGATCAGGCGACGCTGGGCCAGGGAAGTACCTCCGGTCAGGCAAGCCAGAACCACCTCACTGTCGGCAAAATATTTTTGGATGGCGGCATAATGCTGTTGGGCGAGAATCTCAGTAGGCGCCATCAGAGCAGCCTGATATCCGCTGGCGACGGCTTTGGCCATCGCCAGGGCAGCCACCACCGTCTTGCCGGCTCCTACATCGCCCTGCAAAAGCCGATTCATAACCCGGGGTGCTTCCATATCCGCAAAGATCTCCGCGAGGACTTTTTGCTGATCACCAGTCAGGGTGAAAGGCAATGTCTGCTGGAGTTTTTGGCATAAATCCGTTATTTCATGGTGGATGACACCCTGCTGGGCGGGATGGTTTTTATGGTGATTCTTATCAAGCGACAGTTGAAACAACAGTAATTCTTCCAACGCCAGCCTTCTTTTGGCCTGCAGATAAGCTTCTGCACTCTCCGGAAAATGAATATTATAGAGGGCAAAATGAATATCCACCAGTCCATATTTTTCTTTTAGGTTCGCAGTCATGATCTCCGGGTAATCAGGCAGGAAGTTCTGCAGTACAAAATGCATCATTTTACGCAGGCTCTTTTGATTCAAGCTTCCGCTCAAAGGATATACAGGAACCACGCTGGATTCGGGCGCTTCGTCATCCAAAATTTCATAGGCAGATACCTGTAGTTGCAGTTCCCGATATCGGCTGTCCACTTTGCCGCTAACCAGTAATTCCTGACCGCTTTTAATCACATTGCTCAAAAACGGCTGATTAAACCAAACCGCATTGATCACTCCGCTGTCATCCTCAAGCAGCGCCTTGAAAATTTGAAATCCGCGTCCGGTTCTGTGATTGGTGGTTTTTAAAACCCGGGCTTGCAGGTTCACGCTGGTGTCCAGAGGCAAATCACTGATGGCTGATAGATGGGAACGATTAAAATAAGTCCGCGGCACAAACCACAACAAATCAAAAATGTTTTGCACGCCCATTTTTTGCAGATCCTGATTGCGTTTGGGACCCACACCTTTGATATACTGCAATTCTTTTAATAGGTTTTCCATTGAACCCTCCCAGATTCATTAATGAATGATATGACAAGACGGTTTTCCTCCGCATGAAAGGAGAAAAACCGCCCCTGTTACGATGAATCCTGGTTTACTCGACGGATATAAAATAGCTGTAATAGGGCTGCCCGCCAAAATGCATTTCCACTTCGCACTGAGGATAGATTTGCATGATTTTCTCCTGAAAGGCCTTGGCCTGGGTTTCTTCCAAACCATTGCCGAACAAAAAAGTAATCAATTCACAGTCTTCCTTAACCATGTCCTGTAATAGCGCCAGCACTACTTCTTCTTCGCTGTCGCCCTTTTGATTGATCTTGCCGTCGATCAAACCGATCACATTGCCGGCTTCAATATCAAGGCCGCTTACCCCCGAAT
>CAZACF010000116.1:0-7740 GCA_964483565.1 uncultured Syntrophomonas sp.
TGACCTTAAAGGAATATGAATTACTGGAAATATTGCTGAGGAACCGTGACCGGGTGCTGAAACGGGAATACTTGCTGCAGTTGTTATGGGATTATGCAGATGGCGTCAATACCCGGGTGCTGGATGTACATATCAGCAAATTGCGAGAGAAAATCGAACCAGACCCCAAAAACCCCGTCTACATCAAAACAATCCGCGGGGTGGGCTATAAACTTGAGGTGAATGAATATGTTTAAGAGTTTTCGCGCTCGATTGACCGGTAGTTATCTGCTGATTATTCTGCTGTTGCTGCTGATTGGCGGAGGGATGACCTATTTTGGCTTTAAAAATTATTATTTGTATCATTTGCAGCAAAGTTTGACCCGGGAGGCCATGCTCATTGCCGATATCATCAAATATACGCAGCCCGGAACGGAATCTGCCTATCATGATTTGTGTGTCACCGCCGCGCGTGACAGTGCCATGCGGGTCAGTATTATTGGCCCGCATGGACAGGTTATAGGGGATTCCAATTTTAATGCCGGTCAGATGCAGAACCACAAATCAAGACCAGAAATCTATCAAGCCTTGCGCGGTCAGACTGGTGTGGCCATGCGCTACAGCGTCACCGAAAAAGTGAACATGCTGTATGTCGCCGTACCGTATTCTAATCAGGGACAGACCGCAGCGGTCAGATTGGCCATGCCGCTGTCTGATTTAGCCGCCATCAACCAAAAAATTCTAATGATTATGCTGCTGGCTTTACTTGCTTCGGCAGTCCTGGCTGTTCTGCTGGGTCTTTTTATGGTTAGCCGAATATCGGGACCTTTGGAAGAGATTACGGCGGCTACCCGGGATTTGTCAGGCGGCAACCTCAAACGCCGGATCAGATTTCGCAGTGATGATGAAATCGGCTTTTTGGCCAATTCTTTCAACGACATGTCGGAGAGCTTGGAAAAGGGTATGGTTGAAATAAATGAAATTAAAAACCGTTTTCAGGCTTTGTTGGAGAATACGGACAATGGTATTGTGATGATTGATACTGGCGGCATAATTACTTATGCCAACCCGGCCGCCCTGCAACTGCTGCAGATTCAAACTGAGATGATGGGGCGCAGTAAAACGGAGGTCATCAACAACTATGAGCTGATCAATATCATCAGTCAAGTTGAAACACTGCAACAGCCATTAAACAAAGAAATCGTCCTGCACCAGACTGGTACAACAGTGGAAGTCTACATTGTTCCGATCACCGGAGGTGAAAGCGCCAATCAAGGTACCCTGGCAGTTTTAAATGATATCAGCGATCTAAAAAGGCTCGACCAGATTCGCAAAGATTTCGTGGCCAACGTATCCCATGAACTCAAAACCCCCTTAGCCTCGATCAGCGGTTTTGCTGAGACATTGATGCATGAGAGCGGAGAAAATCATGAAAACGTGCAGGAATTCAGCCGGATCATCTATGAAGAAGCCCAACGGCTCAAGGGCATGATCAACAGTCTGCTGGAATTGTCACGTCTGGAAGCAGAACAATCCCGGGTGGCCTTTCAGCCTACAGATGTTGACGCGGTATTGCGTCAAACTTTGCAGGTCGTGCAGCAGCAGACCCGCACGCAAAGGATCAATCTGGAATACCTTCCGGCGTCCAGTCAGCCGATCATAGCTAGTGACGCCGATCTAATCATGCAGGTCGTCAACAATCTGCTCGACAACGCGGTCAAATACAGTTCACCTGGTGGCACCGTCAAACTACAACTGGAAGAACTGGATAGCCACATCAGGATTCAGGTGATCGACAGCGGCGTTGGTATCCCCGAACCTGAACAACATCGCATCTTTGAAAGATTTTACCGCGTGGACAAGGCGAGATCGCGCAAAACCGGCGGGAGTGGGTTGGGTTTGGCAATTGTCAAACACATCCTGGAAAAACTGGGGGGTTCCATAATGGTTCTCAGCAAGCCGGGAGAGGGAGCGGTATTTTCGGTTTATTTGCCCAAAAGAAATGCAAATTGATCAGTTTGAAAAATTTGAATATTCACACTACTATTATTACAAGGTATAATAAAAATTAGTTTTAGCAAGATAAATCATAAGGAGTGTGAATGTATGATCAACCGAGAACAGTTGCAGATGTGTACCTTGCCTGAATTATTGAACCGCGCCGTAATAAAATTTGGTGAACGACGCTGCCAGTGGTTCAAAGTGGCCCCAGGTTCGACTGAAACCGCTTCCCTGACCTATGCTGAAGTAGGCATGAAAGTCCGGGATCTAGCCGCCGGTTTATTATCTTTGGGTATCAAGAAACAGGATCGGGCGGCCATTATGGCTTACAATTGTCCGCAGTGGCTCTGGTCCGATTTTGCCATCCTCGGCAGCGGGGCAGTGACGGTTACGATTTATCCTTCTTTTTCCGTCCGGGAAATGGCCTACATTGTCAACAATTCCGGCTCAAGATTCATTTTTGTCAAGGATCAGGCCGGGGTGGAAAAAATTTATTCTGTTTTGGGCGACATACCGTCTCTGGAAAAAGTCATCGTGATGGAAGATAATTGTCCCCTGCCGGATCATCCGGCTTTCATGAATCTTGGTCAATTGCAGCAGATGGGGCGCCTTTATATGCACAAAAACCCCTACTGCTATGAAAAAGCCGGTGATGAAATAAAGCTCTGGGATATGGCCAGTATTGTTTATACCTCCGGCACCACCGGTGATCCCAAGGGCGCCGTTCACACCCATTCCAGCTTCATGTATGCGGTCAATGCCGACAACAATATGTGGACCCGCAATGACTGCATGCTGGATGAATATGATGTGTTGCTTTCCTTCCTGCCGCTGTCGCACACCTATGAAAGACAATGCGGTCAAATGCAGTCCATCTGCCTGGGCGAAACCATTGCCTACGCCGAATCACCTCAGACGGTAGTCGGTGATTTGCAGCTGTTTAAGCCCACCTGGTTCTGTTCGGTGCCGAGGATATTTGAAAGAATTTACATGGCCCTGCGTGATGCGGCCTCCGCTACTCCGGAAGGCAAGGCGGCTTTTGAAAAAGCCATGGAAATCGGGATCAAGGCAGTGGATTATGTCAGCGATGAGGAAGGCTTCATCGATATGGGCCTCGATGTTAACATGGCGGATCTGTTGCCGGATGATCTCAAGAAAGAATATCAGTGGGCGGATCAGGCGGTATTCAGCAAAGCTCGATATATCCTGGGACCCAACTATAAAATGGCCTTTTCGGCTTCGGCTGGTCTGCCGCCCAATCTGTGCAAATCATTAATGGCCATGGGCGTCAGAGTGTGCGAAGGCTATGGCCTGACCGAGACCATGAATGCAGTCAACTTCAGCAACTTGAAAGCAGTGTTACCAGGTTCCATGGGACCGACCAACTACTACGCGGAAGAAAAAATTGCCGCGGATGGGGAACTACTGGTCAGAGGCCCCATGCTGTTCCAGGGCTATTACAACAATCCCCAAGCCACTGCCGAAGCCTTTGACGAAGACGGTTTCTTCCATACCGGGGACATTGCCGTAACAGTGCACAACAGCAAGCTGGGCGTGGATTATTACAAGATCATTGACCGCAAAAAGAGCATCATGGTGCTGGATACCGGTAAAAATGTTCCCCGCGCCAAGGTGGAAGGCAAGTTTTCCACCGCCCGCTATGTGGAACAAATCTGCGCTGTGGCTGATGAAAGAAAATATGTGGGAGCCATCGTGGTGCCCAAATTTGAAGTGGTCATCCCCCTGCTGAAATCCAAGGGTGTGGCCTTCGATGAATCCAAGATTGTTTCCGTCGGAGAAGGGATGGCCAAAGTCATCGTCCAGGTCGGCGACGATTTGGCCGGCAGTCCAGAACTGCGGGCACTAATCGATGAGGATATCGCCGAAGCCAACTGCGAACTGGAGAATTTCGAGAGCATTAAACAGTATATCATCTCCAGCCGCCGCTTCCTGGAGCCGCTGGATGAAGTGACACCGACGCTCAAACTAAAACCTCGGGTGATTCTGAAAAACTTCGCTGCCCAGGTAGAGGAAATGTATAAATAGTATCAGCCCTAGGTTGCTTATGGAAAAAGGCTGTCCAACAAGGACAGCCTTTTTACGATTATTCATCTTGGTTGGGCAGCTAATTTTATATATAAAGGTAAACCTCAGCGGGACAACTCTTAATAGAATATTTCATTGCCGGGCATAGCCGGCGTTAACTTGAATATCGTTGTTTCAGCCGGCTGACTGTTTTTACACAGAATTTACATTTGCTAAAGCTCTTTTTTAAACTCTCCTTGATAACAGTTAACAATCGGTTGCTATGCTTCTTACAGATGAATAAATAACAAGACAACAAAGGGAGGATTATTTGAATGAAAAAGAATGTTAGCAAGATTGTTTTAACAGGGATTCTGGTATTGATGCTAATGGTTGTGACTGGTTGCGCCAAGAGCGATAACACCGGCAAAGCTGGCGAACAGGGCGCTGACAACGGCAAACTGTCCGGGACGATCACCGTAGCGGGCTCTACTTCTGTACAGCCGTTCAGTGAAGTGTTGGCTGAGGAGTTTCAGGCTGACAACGCGGGCGTCCAAGTCAATGTTCAAGGCGGCGGTTCCAGTCAGGGTGTAGAGGCGGCCATCTCCGGTGCAGCTCAAATCGGAGCAGCTTCTCGTGATCTCAAGGACGAGGAAAAGGCTAAAGCCAACTTGATAGTTACTCCCATCGCTCTGGATGGAGTAGCGGTGGTTGTAAATCCAACCAACAAATTGAGCGCCCTTACAAGTGAAGAGATAAAAAATATTTATGTTGGCAACATCAAGAACTGGAAGGAACTGGGCGGGGATGATGCTCCTATAACGGTTATATCCCGTGAGGAAGGTTCCGGTACCAGAGATGCTTTTAGCGAGATCGTTTTGAACAAAGAAGATATTATTGATAATGCTATCATCCAGAATTCCACCGGGGCGGTAAAAACCATTGTGGCGGGAGACAAGAACGCTATCGGTTATATTTCGCTGGCCAAGGTTGATAAAGAGGTCAAGGCTTTGCAAATAGACGGCGTGGAAGCCAATGAAGCCAATGTGAAAAACGGCAGCTACCAAGTACAAAGACCGTTTATCTATATCACCAACGGTGAACCGCAGGGACTGAGCAAAGCTTTTATCGATTACGTTCTCAGTGATGAAGGACAGCAACTGGTAGAAGAAGAAGGTGCATTTTCAGTAAAATAGAAGGCAGGTTGCCCATCCACTTCCTGCCACCGGGGACAACCACAAGTTGTCCCCCCCCTTGACATTTCATGTAACGAAAGAGAGACGAAGTTATGGCAGAAGTATTGCGAAACAAAATAAATCGTTTCAAGATTCGAACTGGAGATGAAAGTATCAATCATACCCCGGGCAGAAAACGCAGCGGGGAAAAAGCTGTGGAAAAAATCCTGGTGGTTTGCGCTGCTATTTTTATTCTGGCTATATTTCTGATTACCTTGTTTATTTTTGCCAAGGGCATGCCGCTAATTGCCAAAATTGGTCTGGGGGATTTTTTGTTTAGTTCCCAATGGAGTCCCAGCAAAGGAATGTATGGCATTGGCAGCATGCTGATCGGTTCCATTATGATTACCCTGGGGGCTTTGCTCTGGACGGTACCGTTGGGGCTGTGTGCGGCTATTCTGATGGCCGAGATTGCACCTCCCAGAATCGGCAAGATACTGGGGGATTTGATCAATTTGCTGGCGGGAATACCATCGGTGGTTTACGGATTCATCGGTTTGATTGTGATCGTTCCTTTTATTCGGGAAAATTTTGGCGGCAATGGTATGAGTCTGCTGGCCGGAGTGATTATTCTGGGAATTATGATTATACCGACCATCGTTAACATTTCCCGCGATTCGCTGCTGGCCGTTCCGCATGAATATAAGGAAGGGTCATTGGCGCTGGGGGCGTCACATTTTCAAACCATCAGCCGGGTCATTGTTCCCGCTGCCAAATCAGGGATTATTACCGCGATCGTACTGGGCATGGGCCGAGCCATCGGAGAAACCATGGCGGTGGTTATGGTGACCGGCAATGCAGCTATCATTCCCGGCAGTATCCTGGAGCCGGTTCGGACCATGACCAGCAATATCGTGCTGGAGATGGGCTATGCCAGCGGAGACCATCAGACCGCTCTGTTTGCTACCGGCATGGTGCTGTTTGTGTTTATTGTGATTTTGAATCTAAGCATTAATATATTGGCCAAAGGAGGACAGAGCATTGGGCGCAACTAATCAAAAAGATAAGTTTATCTATGCTTTGTTCTGGTTGTCGGGGCTCATTATCGTGGGGATATTGGTAAGTATCATCGGCTATGTGGTGGTTAAAGGCATATCCTCAATTAATCTTGCGTTTTTGCTGGAGGCCCCCCGACGGGCTGGGGCACAGGGGGGGATTTCCACCACCATTGTGGGGACCATATACCTGACGGCATTGTCGCTGCTTTTGGCCGTGCCGATTGGGGTGGGGGCCGCCATCTATTTGGAAGAATATGCCCACAGTCAGAGCGAATTTGCATATATTGTCAACCTCACCGCTGAGACTCTGGCGGGGATTCCTTCGATTGTGTTTGGATTGTTTGGCTTTGTCTTTCTGGTCATCTTTCTTGATCTGGGTTGGTCTTTGTTATCCGGCAGCATCACCCTGGCAATCATGATTTTGCCAACCATTACCCGGACTGCCCAGGAAGCCATTCTGACCCTTCCCAAGGAATACCGGGAAAATAGTCTGGCGCTGGGCGCCAGTAAATGGCAGACGATTTGGAAAGTGATTTTGCCTTTTGCCCTACCGGGCATCGTGACCGGAATCATTCTTTCGATTGGCCGCGCTATTGGCGAAACCGCTGCTCTGATCCTGACGGCCGGCAGTTCGCTGGGAATGCCCATGTCGGTCTTTGACCCGGCCCGCACCATGTCGGTACATTTGTACATGTTGGCGATGGAAGGCATATCAATGGAAAGAGCCTTTGGCACTGCATTTTTAATCATTATTTTGATTCTGTTGATCAATTATCTGGCCAATCTCAGTTTGCGTAAGTTTTCGCAGGCGATGCGTTAAAGAAGGGGTAGTATTATGGAGAAAAAGCTAAAAATGAAAAGTCAGGATTTAAAAGTATTTTATCAGGATTTTCAGGCTTTACAAGGCATAAATATGGATATCGAAGAAAATAAAGTTACCGCCCTGATTGGACCTTCCGGCTGCGGCAAATCCACTTTTTTGCGCAGCTTGAACCGTCTGAACGAATTGATCGAAGGCACCACCATCCAAGGGCAAATCTACCTGGATCAGCAACCCATCTATAACAGTGAAGTTGATGTGGTAGCCTTGCGCAAAAAAGTTGGCATGGTATTCCAAAAGCCATCGGTTTTTCCCATGTCCATCTATTCATGGAATTAAGAATAAAAACCAGCTGGACGAAATCGTGGAAAACAGTTTGAAAGCGGCCAATTTATGGAAGGAAGTCAGCGATCGGCTTAAGAGTCCGGCGGCACGGATGTCGGGAGGTCAGCAGCAGCGCCTGGTGATTGCCCGGGTGCTGGCGGTGGATCCCAAAGTCATTCTGATGGATGAACCTGCTTCAGCGTTGGATCCTATTTCCACTTCCCGCTTGGAAGAACTGATCGCTGAACTAAAAAACAATTACACCATTGTAATCGTGACCCATAATATGCAGCAAGCCGCGCGGGTATCTGATTATACCGGTTTTTTCCTTACCGGAGAGCTGATCGAGTTTGGCAAA
>CAZACF010000117.1:0-7708 GCA_964483565.1 uncultured Syntrophomonas sp.
ACCCTGAACGGCAGTGATCCGACCGCTGACAGTACATTATATACCCAGGCGATCGTCATCAGTGCAAACACCACCATCAGAGCCATCGCCATCAAGGCTGGCATGGCCAACAGCGACGAGGCTGTATTTGCCTATACGATTGCATTGGAAAAAGCCGCGGCGCCGACCAGCGATCCTTCTGCCGGGCAGGTAGCCTCCGGTACAGCCGTAACCTTGAGCACTACCACGGCCGGAGCCAGCATCTACTATACCCTGAACGGCAGTGATCCAACCGCAGCCAGCACATTATATACCCAGGCGATCATTATTGACACTGCCACTACCATTAGAGCAATCGCCATCAAGGACGGCATGACCAACAGCGACGTGGCTGTGTTTGAATATACAATTACATCAGGCACCGATGAATGCTTCATCGCTACCGCCGCCTTCGGTTCCAAGTTCGATTGGCCGGTAGCGTTGCTGAGAGCATTCCGAGATCAGTACTTGTTAACCAACCCAATGGGTACAGCGTTTGTCGATTTCTATTACAACAATTCCCCGCCCATCGCTGCTTTCATCGCCAACAGTGAACCATTAAAAGCGCTGGTGCGGGTAATGTTGGCACCGATCATTGCCGCCGTATATCTCCTGTACCATCCGACAGCAATGGCCATCCTCCTGATCATCATAGCCCTAACCGGCTATATCTTAAGGATCAGGAGAAAGATTAAAACGGCGTAAACGCAAGTCGCGCAAGTCGGGGACGGTTCTTGCCTTGCTTTCTGAGAACAGAAAGCAAGGCAAGAACCGTCCCCGACTTGCGTTGGAGCCTAGAAAAAATTGTTAAAAAAAACTAAATTCTGTTTTAATTCAATGGTATAATTAAAGCACTAAAACCATAATTTGCTTATTGTCAACCCGATTGTTTATAAAAACCAAACATGAAAAACTCTCAATTTTAGTGACATCCGCTGGACACGTTATAAGGTTTAAGGGGAGGTGTATACGTGTAGCTGACGTGTAGCTGCAATTAAAACGGTTCTTTGGTATCAATAATTTATTGAGGGGGGGAGCGCGAATCAATGAATTCGCAAGTAATTAAAAAAGCGGGAAGAACTTCCCTGCTGTTTTTCCTGGCAGCTTTATTTGTCATGATTTTAGCCCTGCCTGCACTAGCTGAGAATCAGGCCACGGCAACCAATTACACGGTATATTGTGAAGCAGATTATACCCTGACGGTGACCCCGAACCAGGCACTAGCTACTGGTGATGAGCTGATGGTTAGTTTTCCGGAGGGAACCGATCTGAGTAAACTTACTGAAATCAGCCTGGACAATGTTGCTTTGGCTGACACATCCTTTGAAATTGATTCATCTTATCCAATCGTTTTCATCACCCTTTCCAAAGACTTACCAACCACCAGTCCTTTTACCCTGAAGTTTAAGGGAGTCATAAACACCTCTTTGGCGGATGATTATGATTTCTATATAAGCAAAAGCACAATCTCAAATGTAATTGGCAGCGCGAGGCTGGTAATCACCAACCCGACCCTTACCTTCACGGCTGAAAAAGCCACCATGCAAATTAATGAGAGAAACAAACTGACCATCAGCCTGACCGATTCCAATGGTAATCCCTGGCTGACCCCGATTGAGTCTTACCCGATACTAAGCAGCAATCATGAGCTGGCCGAATTGTACGAGGCAGCAGCTGACGTGAATCCAATCTATCAAACCTTTCCCGAACCCGGAACCAGCCAATGGATTCTTATGAGCGAAGCAGGCGACAGCAGTTGGGAGCTGTATTATCGTCCACTTGAAAAAGGCATCCACATATTGGATTTAAATAGCACCTATTTTGGCAGCTTTAAAGTCGAATTCAATGTGACCGTTGCCGATGCTATAAAATACGGAATTGATCTTGAAATGAATGACGGAATGGGTAATTACGTACCCATAAACCAGGCAGTTCCCATGACGGTTTCTTTCTTCCAAGCAGACCAGTACGATAATGACATTCCCACTACCGAAGCGGTTACTTTTACGCTGAGTGAGAACTCAAATGATGGTACATCCACGGGTACTTTTTACGCAGCAGATCAAAATGGTAACTGTACTGACCAACCCTGTACCAGCGTGACTATCCCGGCCGGGCAAAATTCCGCACGGTTCTACTACAAGGATAGCCAGATTTCAACCGATGAACATTATAGTAGTATTAAGCTGGTGAACGAACATATAACAGGATCGTTCTATATCAATGTTGTTCCCGGTCCCTCCGCCAAGATCATCCTGGAACCAACCTATGGTCAGACCAACCTGGTAGCCGGCCTGCCTGTTGCCATGGATGTTTATCTGGAGGATGCTTATGGAAACCGTACCGGCGAACAACCCGAGACGCTTACCGTCAACTTGAGTACCACATCCCCTACCGGCTATTTCTATGCAAGCCCCTATGCTGATATGGATGAACGTATATCCCAGGTCAGTTTCCCCGGGGACACTGAGGAAGAAGAAATCTTCCTCGGACTCGATCTGGAAGCCAAATACGACAACAGCTATCTCGTTTCAGACGCATGGGATGTCCCGAAGAACCGGCAGATCACTAGTGTAGAGGTAGAATATAATTGCGAGAAATATTTTGACTACGTCTATCTGCAAGGTTGGGATGGGGAAGACTGGTATAATGTATGGTACGCTACCGGCGAAGGCTACAATGAGGTATGGGTTCCCAGCTATTACAGCAAAATAAGGTTGGCTGTGGAAACGGATGGCTCAGAGGTTCTTGATCCGACCTACGTTTATATCAGTTATGTTTATTTGACCGTAGACCAAAGTGTTCAGACCGTATATTATATAGATCCCAAAGTTGGCAAGGCAGAATTATCAGCTGCTGCCAGTGGCCTGAATACCGGCAAAACTTCCGTGACCACGGTTGCCGCTCCAGCAAAATTAGTATTTGGCAATAAAGATAACGACAATAATCTCGATAGCTGGCCGATTGGCCATCGCGGCAAGGTGACTCTCAAACTGCAGAATGAAGACGGCTCCGCTTATACCGTCCCGGCTACCCTAAAAGATGGGTTATCGCTCTTGCTGCGCGCAACCATACCAGGTACCTGGTGGGATGCCATGATCAATGGCAATCAAATCGATTCTTGGTATGTATCAACCTCACCTGTCGTTGTTGCTGGTGGAGGGGAAGGCCAGGAATGGGGTCCTCCAATCAAAGTACGTATTCCTGCCGGAGCCAGCAGTATCGATCTTTGGTTTAGTCCCCAGCAGGCTGGTGCTTACAGTGTATTATCCATCATCGGCGATTTTTACTACGCCAACAATAATCTTATGCTGGTCGAGAAATCGCTTACTGCTTCACGCCTGGATCCGGTGAGTGTAGTCTTTAACCAAAGCAGATACGAGGGAACTGCAGGTCAGCCGGTCCCGGTAAGTATTACTCTGCGTGATCAATATGAAAACCCGGTGGAAGCCGCCGCAGATGTCACCCTGGACATATTCTCCCTCAAATGGAACGAATATGATGACATGATATCCGAGCGCCAAACCGGCACCGGACACTTTTATTTAAAAATTAAAACCGACGGGACACCGGACGGCGATGAAGTTCACCAGATCACCATTGCCCAAGGTGCTTCCACGGCTTCTTTCTATTATTATGATCAGGTAGCGACTGACTGGGATCAAGCAGAAATCGGCATGAGCTCCCTGGAATACGATCTGTCTTTGGTGCCGGTTAATATTAAGCCCGGAGCACCGACAGCAATCAAAGCAGAAATCGAGGATTATTCCGGGTATGATACGCCCATATTTTCTCTGTCCGATGGAAAAACCTTCCCTATGTTTACCGATGGAACCTACGCAGTGACCGATGATCTTTTGATCGGCCACACCTACGCATTGAAACTCAGTGTAGTGGATAAGTATGGCAACGCAGCTGCGCAAACCACCGAAATGACGATAGATCTGTCGGCCACGGCTGCTCCGGTTTTCGGCAAGTTCTACCGTTATTACGACACGCAATCTATTAACCGGATCACGCAGGTCACACTCTGCCCCAATGAATATGAACGTTATGTATATTTTGTTGCCAGCGGAGCAGGCGACGGTAAAATTACCGCCCAAACCGCAGGCTTGGATAACGGGACATTTACCATCACAGCCCGTGATCAGAGTGCACTCGCCTTCTATTTCCCGGATTATCAAAACGAGTACGGAGAAACCGTCTGGAAGAGCGGCAATGCTGAACCCCCGGCGGGGAAACGTATTCCGGTTATCATTCATTTGACCGATGCGGCAGGCAATCGGCTGAGCAGCAATAGTAAAGATGTTGCAGTTACCCTGACCGGCAATTACTTCTATGAAAGATGGGAAAGCGCAGCACCGGTTACCAAAGTGACCATTCCCAAAGGCAACTGCGGGATACAGTTATTTGTCCAAACTCCCGACAGCGGTACCAGTGTTTCTTTGACCGCAGCATCCACCGGTCTTACCGATGCAACTGCCCAGCTCATCCTGCGCGATGATCCCCTCTGGACCATGGGACTGAACCGGGGCTGGAACGCTTTGTCTGTACCCTTGGCGCTGGATAAAAACTCGCTGACTGATATCGTTGAGGATGCCAATTTGATCAGCGGAGTCTATACCTGGAACGGCAGCAAATGGCTGCAGATCTATACCGGTCCCGATGCAAAATGGTATATAAATGACGGCGATGCCGCCACCACCGATCCATTATGTGAACTGGGACCGATGTCAGCGCTTTATATTAAAATGAAGGGACAATCGGCAGCCCGCTTCTGGGAACTGTCCAGCAATTCGGGTCCCTACAGCCGCAGCTTGAACGCCGGCTGGAACCTGGTCGGCCCGTCCATCGACCTGTTTGCCGACAAAGTTTTCTATGATGATCAATATGAAGATGAGATACACAGAAATGATGCCATGTATGCCAATGATTTGCTGAGCAGCATCAAAGGCAAATACAGTCAGGTAGTAAGCCCCGCCATGGCCAACCAGGCCGCTTGGTCCTACGTGCCCAAAGATTATGAATACTATGATTCACCGTTGATGGAAGCCGGCAAGGTTTATTGGATTTACCTTAAAGAAAAGGCAGAATTGGCTGGCTTCAGTTATACCACCGGCAACCGTTAAGGCAGGTTGAAAGCGATGAAACGACTAACCAAATTTGTATTGTTGGTATTTTTCCTGGTGGGAGCGGCGCCCGTCTCAGTGCTGGGCGCCCCCCTGCTCCCGGCTTCCTATTGGGGCACCATTACCGGAGATGCCCAGATCAGCAGCGGCGTACTGGAAGCAGTGGTCGATGATGTGGTGTGCGGCTCCATTGCCATCGTAGATGGCCGGTATGGTTCCGCCGGAGCAGGGTTAAAACTCCTCGTACAAGGGGATAACCTGGGTGGCAAAATCGTATCTTTTCGCGCCCAAATAGGGGACAAAACCTATCTCTGCCCCCAAACGGCCATTTGGCAAAGCGGCGATATCATGGAGCTCAATCTTACCCTGAGCGGCAACGCCACCCCTCCTGCCCAAAACAATGACAATTCATCAGGAGGTTCCGGCAGCAGCGGAGGAAGCTCAGGCGGATCATCCGGCTCGTCCGGCTCATCGTCCGGTAAAACGCCGGCTGGCGGCAGCCAGAGCAGTACGCCCTCGACTCCGTCAACCTCTGGCGGCAAAAGTTTTCTAGATGTCGCTGCCAACCACTGGGCGGTTGCTGATATACAATTGCTGGTCAACAAAGGGATTATCAAAGGCGTGTCAGACCAACAGTTTGACCCCTCCGGATTGATTACCCGGGCGCAGTTTACAGCCCTGATGGTTCGCGCCCTGGCCCTGACCCCTCCAGCCAACACCTCCCTGCCGTTTGCAGATGTTAGCGCCGCTGATTGGTATTATGCAGAAGTGGCTGCCGCTTATCAGGCAGGTCTGATCCAGGGCACAGGCGCGGCGGTTTTTGACGCCAATGCCGTCATCACCCGTGAACAAATGGCCAGCATGCTGATTCGGGCATTAAACAAACTCGGGCAAAGCACAGCTGCCGTCGAAGGTGACGCGGAGCAGGTCAAGGCATTTACAGACAACAGCAGCATCAGCTCCTGGGCCAGGCAGGATATCAGCAAAGCGGTCAGCCTGGGATTTATGAAAGGCTATAGTGACGGACGCTTGCTGCCCCTGGGCACAGCCAACCGCGCCGAAGCCGTCACCATGCTCAAACGCTTCATGGTCTACGGCAAATTACTAAACTAGCGCAAGTCGGGGACGGTTCTTGACTTGCGCGAGGAACAGCGGTTGGCGTCTCTGAGGAGCCGAAGGCGGCAATTCTATTTCAGCAATCTTATATAATCCCGAGGCTAATTCCCGGGATAAAAAAATTAACCCAAAAGCGGGTGATCATTTGAAAAAACCTTTATTAGTATTCATCACCATCGTAATTCTTCTCCTCAGCAGCGGGCTGGTGCTGGCCAATAATCCGCCCAGCACCATACCTCCGCAGTATTGGGGAACAGTCACATATAACGGGACGCCGCTGGCGGACGGAACGGTGGAAGCCATCATTGACGGCACACTCTATGGTTCTCATGCCATCAAGGAGGGCAAATACGGTGCTGCGCCTCCCGGCAGCAACCTCTACGTGTCAGGTGAAGGATTGGCGGGGAAAACCATCCATTTTCGCATCGTGAGCGGGAATATTTCGGTGATTGCCGACCAAACCGCCATCTGGGCTCCGGAAGCTGCCGTCGAACTGAACCTGACCTACACCGGCAACACAGATGCATCCCTGAGCGATCTGCAGGTCAACGGAACCACCGTAAGCGGATTTGTTCCTACCCAGCTCACCTATAATGTGGCCAAGCTGGTATCTGGAACGGGAACGCCCATTGTTCCAGTCGTTACTGCCACGACGACCGACAGCAAGGCCACGGCAGCCATAAACCAAGCCGCCGGTCTGCCCGGTTCAGCAACGGTTGTGGTCACCGCCGAGGATGGCATTGCCCAAAACACCTATACCATCAATTTTAAGGTGATGCAGTCCGTTTCGGCGACGACAGAAAATCCCAATGTACCCGTAAGCAGTGCTCCTTTGCAGGTCATTGTTCCGGCAGGCGTAAGTAACACAGCGCTGACCACCAATCCCGTAAATGGGGTAGTAACCGTTCCCCAGGTCATTGTCCAAACCACAACCTCACAGGGTAATGTGGATGTAGCCATCCCCGATGGCACCCGCGTAACCGGACCGCAGAACTGGGACGGTACCATCAACCTGCCGCAGGTTTTGGACAACAGCAGTGTTACCATCCCACCTGACGGAGAAACTCCGGCCACAGTCAGTGCCGTGATTGAAATCGGCCTGGCCGATACCACTTTGACCTTTAACAAACCGGTGCGGATATTGCTGGCCGGCCAGGGCGGGAAGAAAGCAGGCTGGATCCAGAACAATAACTTTACCCCCATCACTTATCAGATGAGCGCCGATTCAGCCGCCGCGCTCGGCATTTATGATGATGGTTATCTGACCGTAGGCAACGACCTGGTGATCTGGACCAAGCACTTCACCACTTTTGTTGCCTATTCACAACAATCACAAGATGAATGCTTCATCGCCACCGCCGCCTTCGGCTCCAAGTTCGATTGGCCGGTAGCCCTGCTGCGGGCCTTCCGTGATCAGTATTTGTTAACCAACCCGTGGGGGCAGG
>CAZACF010000118.1:0-7648 GCA_964483565.1 uncultured Syntrophomonas sp.
AGTGGTCCTGGCTTGATGACCTGTTACTATAATGATCCGGAAGCGACTGCCGCAGTTCTTAAGGATGGCTGGCTGTTTACCGGAGACATGGCGCGCATGGATGAAGACGGCTTTATTTTTCTGGTCGATCGCAAAAAAGATGTCATCATCAGCGGCGGCGAGAATATTTATCCGGTTCAAATTGAGGATTTTTTACGCGGCCATCAAGCCGTCAAAGATGTCGCTGTAATCGGCATACCAGATCATCGCCTGGGAGAAATTGCGGCCGCTATTATTGAATTAAAACCTGATCAGATGAGCACAGAAGAGGAAATAAGTGAGTTTTGCAAAGCTTTGCCCCGATATAAAAGGCCGCGTAAAATCATTTTTGACGAAGTACCCCGTAACCCCACCGGAAAAATTGAAAAACCTCGTCTACGTCAAAAGTATCAGGTAAACAATATCGTCGAAGCACAAACAAAGAATTAACCATGTTTAATAACCGATATCTAAAACGTTTGGATATCGGTTATTATATATTTATCTATAATTTGGGCTTTAGTCTAAACTAGGGGCTCATTTAATAATCAAAACTTAACAGAAAGGTTGGGCATAATGATATCCAAACAAATGCAAGCACAGGTACAAAACAGTTCAGTGATACGAGCCATGTTCGAAGAAGGCAAAAGATTGGCAGCGATTCACGGCGCAGAAAATGTCTTTGATTTTTCTCTGGGCAATCCCAGCGTCAACCCACCTGCCGAAGTGAAAACCGCCATACTTGACGTGTTGAATCATAAAGGTTCCGGAAGTATTCATGGTTATATGAATAATTCCGGTTATGAAGAAGTCCGAGACGCTATCGCTCATTCGATTAATCAGAAATATGCCACGTCCTTTTCGCAAAAAAATATTATCATGACTGTCGGTGCCGCCGGGGGACTCAATGTTATTCTGAAAACCTTGCTCGATCCGCAGGACGAGGTAATCGTTTTTGCACCGTTCTTTGGCGAATATCGAAACTATGTCAGCAATTACAACGGCAATCTGGTGATTATTCCGGCTAATCCTGCCGATTTTCAACCCAATCTGGCTTTACTCAATGAAATGATTACGAACAAGACCAAGGCAGTGATCGTCAATTCCCCCAATAATCCCACCGGGGTGATTTATTCAGAAGAAACAATTAAAAATTTAGCCAATATTTTACGGCAAAAGCAGAAAGAATTCTCCCGTAATATCTATATTATATCTGATGAGCCTTATCGAGAATTAGCCTATGACAATATTGAAGTACCTTATCTGACCAAGTATTATGAAAACACCATTATTGGTTATTCGTTCAGCAAATCACTTTCCCTGCCGGGAGAAAGGATCGGTTATTTGGTGGTTCCGGATCAAGCAGCGGAAGCGGAGGATATTGTTGCGGCTGCCAACATTGCCAATCGTATTCTAGGCTTTGTAAATGCTCCTTCTTTGTTTCAACTGGTCATTGCCAGGTGTCTGCATGCCAAAGTTGATGTTGAAAGCTATAACCGTAATCGAGAATTACTTTATAACGCACTGCGTTCATACGGATACGATTGCATCAAACCAGAAGGGGCATTCTATTTGTTTGTAAAAACCCCTATCGCGGATGATGTTGCTTTCTGCAACCTGGCCAAGCAGAAAAACATCCTGGTCGTTCCGGGCAGTTCCTTTGGTTGTGCCGGTTATGTCAGAATCGCTTATTGTGTACCTTATGAAATGATTGAAAGATCGCTGCCCGGATTCAAATCTCTCCTGGAAGAGCAAGAAGCCCCATAATCAATTTCTCGGGCAACTTTTATAGCTGAACCTTTTGTGATACAATTTCCTTGACAGGCGAATTCTGGATAATTTCATCAAATATAAGGATCATTTTTGCAAAATTGATGAGTAAAAGTTAGGAGGTTATCGTATTGAAGAACTTTCAAAGGAATCTGCTGATTGCTCTTGCATCGCTTTTGATTGTGGTGGTCGGTGCCGTCACCGTGTATGGTGCTCCATCCATCTCTACCGTCGTGCAAGCCTACACGGGAGTTAAAATCGTATACAACGGTACCACGCTCACTTCCACCAGTGAACCATACATAATCAACAATACTACCTATGTCCCCATCCGTATGTTGATGAACCAATTTGGCAAAGATATTTCCTGGGATGCCACCAATCAACAAGTCATTATCAACAACAGTGCAGATGAGAAAGCCAAGGATAAACAAATTGAGGATTTGAAAAACGAAGTCACCGCCTTGAACGCCAAAATTAAAGGCTTGGAAACAGCCTTGGGCAATGCCGATGCCACGATTAGAACCATCGATGATGCACTAAACAAATACCAAAAAACCGCCAGTACGTCAGTAACTACGCCAGTTACACCAGGGACCAGTACTGGCACCACCCTCAGCGATTTCCAGACTAATTTGAATAAATTCTTTGCCGATGCAGGAGATGATTATTTTGATGATGACGGAATCGACTGCAGTATTAATCTAAGCGGCAACACCGTCGATCTGGTTTACGATATCACTTTGGATTTTGATGATGCCGACGAATATGACCGTCTCAACCAGATCAGCCAGTCTGAAATAAAAAGCATGCTGAATATTGTGAAAGCAAAAATCAGCGGTGAGATCAGCGGCACCAATTATAAAGATGCCAAGATAACTGGCAAGCTGAGCGATCAGGATAATTCCAAATACAATGTAAAATACAACGGCAGCTCCTATTCCTTTAGTTGGGAAGAGAAAGATGTGATCAGCGGAGTGCTTGATGTCCTGGAAGATGATTTCAAAGATGCCGGCAAAAATTACTTCAGTGATAAGGGCATAGCTTTCAAGTTTAAACTGAGCGGTGACGAAGATGACCTGGCTTACAAGATTTATATTAATTTTGACGATGCCTATGATTACGACTACCTGAAACAATTAAACAAAACCTACGTCAGAAATTTCCTCAACAAAGTCAAAACCACCATTACCGAAGAAATTGACGGTACGGACTATGAAGATGCCGACATCACCGGCTATCTGTATGATGATGACAATTCCAGTTACTATGTTAAATACAACGGCAGCTCCTATTCTTATAGCTATTAAATAATATTAGTAAAAGTACCCCAAGAAGAATATAATAAATAGAGGTAATAAATATTTATTATATTAATGGAGGTAGAGAACGTGACATTTGATACCAGAATCGAAGACGGAATCCTAATATTTACCTTTAATTATCCCAAAGTCAATGCGATTAACATGGAGACCCTGCAGGGATTGGATGCGGCGCTGGACCAGCTGATAGCTGACGATGCGCTGAAAGGAATGGTTCTTACCGGTACTGGACGAACCTTCTGCGGAGGCTTTGATCTTAATACTTTTACCAGCTTTACCAACGGCGAAGACATTGTCAACTGGTTTAAATACGAAGAAGGCGTACTGCTGAAGCTGTTCAGATGCCCTAAACCAATTGTTTCCGCCATCAACGGGGGAGCGACCGCGGCCGGCATGATCTATGCCATGGCTTCCGACTATAACATTGCCATCAACAACCCTAAAGTAAAGATTGGCATGACCGAAATCAAACTGGGCATGAGTCTTTCTCCTTGTATGGGTAATGTAATGCGTTTTGGCCTGGACAGCGATAGAAATTATCGCGACATCATCATGAAAGGGGAACTGGTAGATCCCATGTTCTGCGTAGAACGGGGCATCTTTGATGAACTGGCTGAAGGAGATGAATTAGTCGACAAGGCCAAGGCCAAGGTATCTGCATTATATGATACATTGAGGCATCCCTTTATTCAGCTGAAAGATCTGCAAAAGCGGCAAATGGTAGCAATTATCGAAAAAGAACTCGAAGAATATGATTGGAATTTGATGGTTGATACATTCCTGGATGAAAAAGTGAACCGATTATTAAAAAAAGTATTGGCTTCCATTTCTTAAGCCAAACGACTCATAGCGTAAAAAAAGGGGGGCGTAAATACGAGGCCCCTCTTTTTTTGTAGATGCGAGTCTTCAATTTTTCGTATTTATCGAAATACCTAAACATACTCTCTGCATACGATCATTTTATGACCAATACCGCGCAGGGGGCCAAGGTGACCACCTTGCTGCTTACGCTGCCCATCAAAACCCGCTGCAATCTATTCAAACCGCGATTACCGATGATGATTAAGTCATATTTTTCGTGTTCTGCGATTTTGCAAATTATTTCTGCCGGGGGTCCGTATTCCAATTGGCTCCTGGCCTTTTCCGTTAGGTTTATCCTTTCCTCGGCATTGTTCAGGATCTGTTTAGCCACCTTGTTCAATTCCTCGTAAAATTGAGGGTAATCAACCGGCATGTTTAAACCATTAAAAGGCATCATTTCGCTGGGCTGCAATACATTAAGAAGGGTAACTTCCTTGGCAGAACCTTCTACAATCAACTTGCGGGCAGCATCAATCGCTTTGTTGGAAACTTCTGAGCCGTCAATGGGAAGGAGAATCTTGTTAAACATTACCTTAAACCTCCTTTGTATAATGCTGACTTTTATCATTACATCCTAATTTTACATGAACCCTATTACCAGCAACAAGTAACCGTCAATGTATGCTTGACAAATGCAGGATAGAAGATATAATTTGATTAAGAATATTGTTTCGTATACGTATTATATCCTTATGTAATAAATTTAATGGTATCTCATAATAATATTATTATAATCGTTTTAAACGTTATTTTTTAATCTATTTATGTGAAATATATCACGTTATTACTTTTCTTTATCACGAAAGTATATGAAAAGATGAGCAAATCTGAGTTTTAAGGTGCGCAGATGCCATACAGAATGCTAAAAATATTGATGGAGGTGTAATTTGAAATGAAAAGTATTGATCACAAAGAATTCATTGATGAAATCATTGCAACCAGTATTGATATCGATCCTATGGCCATGTATTATGTACTGGAAAAAATGAAAGCCCAAAGCAATTCGTCTGCAGATTTAATGGAGAAAGATGCGATGTTAGCTGCCAGTGTTGATGAAATTATTGCCGGTATTGACCAAGTCTTGCAGAACATAGCCAAACGCAATGAAAAGCCGAACAATATTTTTAGTAATGATTTGGATCGGTGGATTGAATCCCAGCCGGAATTAAAGTATGCCAGTGAACATATGATGGAATGGGCGATCCCTGATACACAGCATGATTTTGTCTGGTTTGAAAAACCTTTTACCGGCCTTGATGAATTGCTGCCCCAACAGACGTCCCTAAATACAAAAGCGGCTCAACCAGTTGACAACAGTTTGACCAACGATTTTGTCTGGTTTGAAAGTTCCATGGACAGATGGCTCGCCTCCCAGCCTGATCTCAAGCACACCCTGGATCAATTGCCTGATACAACCTCGGCAGATGATTTAAACTTTAATAAAAAACAACAGACGCACCAAAACAAAGTTGCCTAGTCCATACAGTAATCATAATATAGGAAAAATCGGGGTCATACCAGCCCCGATTTTTCCATTTGGGAAAAGAGCGGTGATTGAAGGCCACGATCATAATCGTGCGTTCTCCGCCTTAGGTTTTATAAATTCATAGTCAGCCATTCTTTGCCCTCTGTTACAATTATGTTTATTATATATAGGAAAGACGAAAAATGATAAAACCACGCCGCGCAAAGAATAGCCGTTTGGTTGATGATGACAGGCAGATAAACAACAAGAAAAAGAGTATTTACGCGAAGTTACGGGAGCGAGATTGATGACAGACCAACATAACAACGAAAAATCCCCTATTCATGATGAGCCGCAAGAGTGGGAGTGGCAGCTGGCCGAACAGGAATTCAATGAGCACCGGGCTTCTTCTCACCCCAAAAGTAATATTATAATTATATTGATAACTCTACTGGTGATTGCTGCTTTTACTATCATATCTTTGCCGGATCTGCGAATGTTCATGGCTGGGCGTTTTGATTTCATGCAGGACAATGCTCGTTTGAGCGAAGATGTGATCGTGACTGCTGCCAGACCGGCGATCGTTTCTATTGAAGCCGACACCGGTAAAGCGCTTTCCCACTCAGTTCAACAGGGAACTGGTTTCAATATATCATCACAGGGCATAATCATAACCAATCGCCACGTTGTGGAGGGGAGCAAGCGGATCAAAATTACTTTCGGCAGCGGGCAAACTTTTTTTGTTGCCAGATACAGCGGGATAGAGGGACATGACCTGGCTGTGCTGGAGCTAAACAGCAACGATCTGCCGACCCTAACCATCAGTCCCCATGGCAAACCTGACAACGGCGATGAGGTAACCATTATCGGCAATCCTTTGGGCTTGTCAAAGATTGCTCAGCGCGGGCGGGTGGGGCAATATCATTTGACGCCTGACAACCAGACGCGGGTTTTTGATGTGGATGTGCCCGCCAATCCCGGCAACAGCGGCAGCCCCGTCCTCAACCAACAAGCCCAGGTGATCGGTATTGTTTTCGCCAGCACCCAGATTAAAAAAGGGGAGCGGGCGGAAATCCGTACGTTGGCTATCCCCGTTCAAGTGCTGCAAATCTTTAATGCTGATCAGTCTTGACCAAGACTGGCATAATGTTTTTCCAGTTCCAACAAGAATGATTTGATTTTTAATCCGCCCCCGTAGCCTACCAACTGCCCATTGGCGCCGATTACTCGATGGCAGGGCACAATGATGGCGATGGGATTGCGATGATTGGCCATGCCCACCGCCCGACAGGCTTTATTATGGCCGATCAGACAGGCGATATCACCATAAGATCGGGTCTGACCATAAGGAATAGTCAGCAAAGCTTGCCAAACCTTGTTCATAAATTCCGTGCCGTACATAGCCAGCGGCAAATCAAAAACTTTCCTGCGACCTTGGAAATATTCCTGCAATTGCCGACCTGCTTCGGCCAGGCTCGGGGTCATAACTTCGCTGTGGGTAATGGGTATTTCTTCCCCGGGTAGGTAAAGGTGGGTAATCTCTCCCTCTTTTTCGGTTATTCCCAGAGTACCGATATCAGAAGTAAAATAACTAATATATTCCATATTTTCACCGATTTCTTTAGCATTCTGGTAACAGTATATCAAGCCAGCAATAAAAAATAACTATTATCCCTATACCGGAGCAAATTATGGAAGGACTGCCGTATTCAATACTGAAGACACTTCGTTTACGGTCAAAACACTTGGCAGAGGCAATAAATTCATTTAAACCAAATTTGATACGGGTCACGGATTGCTTTTGGCATCCGTGACCCGTATCCTGTCGTCTACCGATACTCTTATGATCAGCTATTATAATCAGGACTAAAAACCCATGGTTGGGTTGGTTTTATGAGCTCTACCCACATAGATATTATCAAGAAATTACTGTTAATCGCAGAGCGATTCACCTAATAGCATGGCATTCCAAATTCTTGTGTGGGCATATTCATCCCCCAGGATGGAGGTTAATAAATAATGGATTTCGGCGGTGGGAGCGCATCCTGCCAGTTCCGCATATCGTCTGATGGCCTCTAATTCGCCTCTGATTGCTGCTCTTACATCAGTCAATGCAAAAAAAACACCCTCAAGATATCCTGAAAGTGCCTTGTTTCCTATGGTACGCCCGAGAGGAATCGAACCTCCGCACCCGGCTCCGGAGGCCGGTGCT
>CAZACF010000119.1:0-4155 GCA_964483565.1 uncultured Syntrophomonas sp.
ATTCCAGTAGAATGGGCAAGTCTTTCGGCAACTGGTGAATTAGAAAGTTTAGATATGTAAAAGCATAAAAATCCCCTTTTCTGAAAATCCATAAATAACATATCCCCAAAACCCTTGGTCACCTATTGCCATAAAATCTGGTACGTTTTCTGTTATAGCTTCATGCTTTTTGCTGATAACTCAACAGGTTATCCAACGTTGTAGTATTGGGTGTTGATTTTACATAATTTTCATAATAGGGTGCCGGGCTTGTCCTTGGAATTAAATCAGGATATGGATAAATAATCATGAACAGTAGCTTTTTTATAAAAAGCATCTTGTTGCGTCGTCTTTATAGTCAGGAGCCAGCATTAATTTTTGATCGCGGCTCAGATTACCTAGCATAAGGCTTGACGTTACAAAAGTGTGCTTTTGCTATTCTAAAGAAATTTGTGTATAATATCTTTAGGTTTGGCGGGGAGGTGGTTTTTATGCCCAACATTAAATCCAGCACGGACTTAAGAAACAACTACAATGAGATTTCAACGTTTTGTCGAGAAAGCAGAGAGCCCGTTTTTATTACAAAAAATGGGCAAGGAGATTTGGCCGTTATGAGCATTGAGACTTACGAGATGCTCAACGGTAAACTTGAACTTTACCAACTGCTTGATGAGGGCAGGGCTGCAGTAAAAGAGGGAAGAAAGCGTCCGCTTCAAGATGTGATGCGAGACATCAGGCAGGAGATGACTGATGGCAAATTATAGAGTTGACGTATCGGAACCTGCCGAAAACGACCTGCGTAACATCGTCCGATATATCACTGCGCAACTTACGGCACCCATGACCGCATCGGAGATGATGTACACCGTTGAGGAAGCCATCGCAGGTTTAGCGGTCATGCCGCAAAAATACCCTCCGGTGACTGATGAACGGCTGGCAATGATAGGATTTCGAAAATTGATCGTAAAGAGCTATATTGTCTTTTTCACGATTGATGAAAAGTCAAAGGTCGTTGATGTTGGGAGAATCCTTTACGCTAGACGAGACTGGCATCACATCCTGTAGGGAAGCAATGATTATTCCGTTTTCCTTTTTTCATTCAAATCACTAATTTATTATACTATCCCTAACCCGAATTTATTTAATTTGGTGGTGAGATTATCACTGTAGGCATCCATTGAGGGCATCTTCATTACGAAGAGGCCCTGTTGTACGTGTGCCCGGCATGGGTGCAGTCTAAAGGGTGAAAGTCCCAAGTGCCGGTTATAGTGCCAAGCACATTTAGAATTAGTATTTGACTTGCGGCTTACAACCCCCACACGGAACATATCCGGCCGCCGTAGCATCAGCCTCGGAATTAAACCAGACCTGATTCTCAGATAAAATGCTTTCCACATGCCTGCAACTGGGCAGGTGGTATTTATTCGATTTACTGCTGCCAACATAGGTGCCGGTGCTTTGGGCTGGCGGGGGTGTTGTAACGGTGGTCTCGGTTACGGTCTCTGTTTGTTTATAGCTCCACAATCCGCGATTAGCTTCGCGGGCTTCTTTTTGGAAGGTGGTAAACATGTCCACGTACTTTACATCGGGCGGATAAGTATAAAGCTGCGCATATCCATCCAGGAGCAGCTTGGCATTGTACATCTTTGCCCGGACTTCAGTCGCACTGGTCGTATCGGTGGGCTGGAACAGCCATACATACCGCAGCAGCCGTCCATAGCGATCTGTTTCAGAGACGTCTTTTTGTAAATATATTGTTTGTCCCGCTGCCAACTGAGAGGCCGTATAATCGCTGGCCAGCTTGCCATACTCCGTATTTTTGGATTCATCCGGATGCACTGATTCTGGAGTATCCACCAGTATCAAGCGAACTTTTTGTTCTGCTCCACCCACATTTACAACCAGCGTATCACCATCTACCACCCTGACAATTGTTGCAGGCTGTAAGGTTGCAACCACTGCGGGATTATCCGTTGATGCTCCGGAGGATGATATAGTTATGGTTTGCGTGGCGCCATCCCAGCCCACCGATCCGCCGAAGGCTTCGCCGACGAAACGCAGTGGGGCCAGAGTGCGTCCATTTACGATCTTAGCCGGCACATCCAGCTGCTTGATTTGTCTGTTGATCGTGGGTGAGGTTGACCCGATCTGCAGGACAACTGTGGTACTGTCTTTAACTGCGGTAGCCGTCTGCGAGGCTTGATCCCAGGATACAGTTGCCCCCATGGCTTCAAAGATCGCCCGCAGTGGCACCAGGGTCCGGCTGTTTTCGATTGCCGGCGGGACATCAAAAGTTAATTGCCTCCCATCCAGATGCACAGTCGGCGCTGCCAGCACAGGTGTTGTGAAAATCAGGCAAATAAAAAGTGATATAGCAAGCAGTATATGATTCTTATTAATTACTGCAAAATTCATTTGATCAGTCCTTTCAGTCCGGTATGTTTTAGAATGCTGTTAAGTGTTTTCGGAGCTAAGTCATCACTTAATTTACCGGCAATAATAACCCGGCAGCGGTGGCTTAATCTGCAATATACTTCTTGGCAGCTTCGATTAATTGCGATTGATCAGCCAGGATGGGTAGCCAATCTCAGTTAACGGAAGTTTTTCCTGAAACTCATAATAATCACCTTTATCCATTATATCTTATTGCCGGCATGCCTTGCTATTTAGTTACCTCCGCTTTTCAGCGATATATTGCTGAGTGCTAAAAAGCCTACACGAATCGCCGTGCCTTTGTAATTGCCTTTGACTGTATCGATGAATCCGACCTTGTCAAGGTTTTGAAATAGTTTGATCGAAGCCTTAGCGACATTGCTTGTTATCGGCATACTTCTCTCGATGTGTGTCAACCCGGCATTTGCGCAGGAAGCCACAGCATACGAAGCCCCTTTTTATAACGCAGCAAAAAATGTCTATGAAATTTCCAAACCGAAGCAGCTGATGTATCTCTCAGGTGACTGGAAAGATGGTGCCCCAAGGGATGGAAATTATGTATTAACAGCCGACTTGGACATGACAGGCTATAATGGATTTAAGCCCATTTCCTCTATAAAAGAAAGATGTTTTGCCGGCATGTTAAAAATGATATTAAGGTAAATACCGGAGATGGCACCACCTATGTTACCGGCGGTACGGTTGGCAATAAGTACTATGCGTACATGCCTGAGCGCTCCGATTATTCCACCACCGTTTATTATGACGACGAAGACCGCCAGACATTTACGATCTTTACGGTTGCAAAGGACAAGATTATGGCCAGGACTTATCAGTGCGATAACGATGATACGGACGCTAAGGAAGGGCTTAAGCCATGGAATCAGTGGACGGTCAAGGACGCTTACGTAATCCGCAACTCCTTGTCAGAGGGCAAAAAGATTACTGATTATACTGATGTCAAACTGCGGTAAATTTGAAGGCCTGCCCGGAGGAAGCCTAAAGATCTGATATTGTGCGTATGACACGTGATTACCACTAAATCAGCAATGCTGTTTTACAGACGGCATCACCGATAACTAGACCGTAGAGCAGGTATTCTTGAGTAGTGATACTTAAGATGTCTTTTGGGATTGTAATAAAGGCTGTTATCATGCAGCCTAATGCTATTGGAACCGTGATCCAGAATACTGGTTGATGAAAGAAAAGAGCCCCTGCTGCTCCCAGCAATAAAGCCAGCAAAAAGTAAATGAATTCTACCAGAGGAGTTTTTTCTATGCCCAGGGTGATTTCCACGAGGGCTACTGTTGTTAATTTACGAGGAATGGATTGCAGATCACTGCTGATATCACTCAAGTGATGGTGCATCAACAGACCAATCGCTAACAGGGCATGTATTGCACCAGCAATTATTACAAACCCGTGAACTGTATTGGTGAGCACATAGAAAGTACCTACTACACATACAAATACAGAGGGAAACCCGCATAGCCATTCTCCCGCCAGGGGATGGTAAGCAAGTCTTAGGGGGGCGCAGCTATAAGCAATCGCTGACCAAAAAGCAACTGCCAATATAATAAGAATTGATGGCCCCACCCGCCAAAGAAAATACAAAGCTATAATACAAGCCATAATCAGAGCGGTTTTACCAATCGATGATAGTTCTTCAAGGTTATATTGGCCCCGGGCGATAACGCCTGATCCTCCGGATAGTATGCCTGGACTAAGTTGATCCGTGCGTGA
>CAZACF010000119.1:4165-7633 GCA_964483565.1 uncultured Syntrophomonas sp.
GATCGTTAAAAGCATGTGAAAGCACCCCGTGAACAAGAATGATCAACAGAATAATCAGACCATAATCCAACCAGTGAAGCCTCTTTTCTATAGAATATGCAAAGCCTAAACCCACCAGGCTAGCTGAAATACCCCACGATAATACAGGTAGCATGCGAATCAGAGTGTATAAGGCTTTAAGCCGTTGCGGCATAAACTGAGCGATAAGTTGTATCATACAGCGCTTTCTCCTAAATAATAATATACTCACTGGTATCACAGGATTGTATTTAGGCTTTCCAAAATTAATGAGAATGATTCAATGCATAGCAGCGGCACAGGCATATTTGCTGCCGGTAGTTTGGTAGCTATTGGGGCGGTAATTTGCATAAAAGAAAGGGTGTGTTGTCAACAACTACTTCGCCGTAACACTTGTTAACCTGGTAATAAATGCTATAATTTAACAAAGCTATATTTTTATTACGTCTGAAAAGGAGTTGTTGTAATGAGTATTGAGTCTGCAAGGACGTTTATTGAATTAATGAAAATGGACAAAGAGTTCGCAAAAAAAGTTACAGAATGTAAAAGCGAAAAGAATCGTGTGGAGCTTGCGCAGGAAGCAGGTTTTGATTTTACCGCCGCTGAGTTTAAGGAAGCCTCGGAAATGTTAAACGATGGCGACCTTGAAAAAGTCTCTGGAGGAAAGATTCCACAACATTTGGCTTAAAATAATTATGTAGGTTCGTAAACAAAATGTAAGATAATCAGCAAATCGACGCAATTATAATCTGGCCGTTCAGAGAATAGCCAGATTTAATACAAAAAGGGAAAATAGAAACAGGGGAACGCTTATATGGTATTCCCCTGTTTTGTTGTTAACAATGTTTAAATTTCTGAAATTAATATTTCCCTGTTAATATTTATAATGAATAGAACCCTTCAATAATCGATTCATTGTGATAAAATTATATAAAATGGAATAATAAGATATATTTTTCTATACTAAGTATTTTATCCCAATAAAAATGGCGATGTAATTGTTCATACTTGAAATGTCGCTGATACTGACCATCGATATTGAAGGGAGATAGGATTTTGAATAAAGTCAGAGTAAGGTTATTGCTGCTGGTATTTTTTATGTGTTTTGCAGCGGTTGCATTGAATACAGATCAATGCGCTGCCGCCGGCATTCCCGGTCGATATTATGATGACAGTGTGGAAATAAACTTAAACAATACTGCTGTAACCAAAAACTATAACTATTTTTATTTTGAAAATCCGCAGCAAGACATCGTGCTGCTATATAATATGGCTACCTATCCTGTACCTTTTGTGCAGAGGTTTATCTTGTATCAGGAGAATCAGGAACAGTGGTTTTGGGACGGGAGTTTACTGGATATAGGGTGGGGCCATGAGGTTACTTTAAAAGAAGGCCTCAACCGGTTTTCAATAAAAGATGAAATGGAATATTTTGCGATTTATTTTAACGTCGTCTATATACCTCCGACTGCCAATGCCCAAAGACGAGGCGAGATAATGCAGGCGGTCATAGATGCCAACAATCAATCTGTTGATGAAGAGTCTTTTGAGGCTGCTGAAAACGGCGTAAATGCTCAACTGGCCATTCCTTATAACAATGTCGATGATAATATCACTATTTTCGGGATAGCATCACCACTTTCCATGGACAAGTATTATAATATCCTTTCTACTGACCAGGATTCTGTACAACTAAACGTAGCAGCAAATGGCACCGCCAAGGTTTTTATCGATGGGTCATTGTCGCAGACGCTTACCAGGGCTCAGGCCAATATTCCTCTGACTTTAAACAGCTATTTTACCAAAATTGATGTGCAATACGAGACAACCGGCAAAAACTACAAGTTTTGTATTGTAAAGCTGCCGCGTGGCTTGGATACGGCAATTTATCAGAATATGAGCACCAAAACCAATGCTGAAAATGCTGAAAGTGTGGACCAGGCCAGTTATGAGCAGAGTATAGCTGATATGGAGTTATTCCTTGACCAGACCATCAGTGATATACAGCTGACCAGTATTACAGGTTTGACAGGATTCCAGAAATCCAAACCCTATCAAATCTTTTTAACCGAACAAGCTACTGTAAATGTGTCAACCTTTGCCAAAGAACCAGCAACGATTACCTTCAATGGTGCTAATGTTGGAACCATGACCGGGATGAGGAAAGAGGCCAGCCTCAATCTGGGTAATGGAGGAAATACTCTGGAAATCCGGTTTGGCAATGAAATCTCCAAAATTTATATATTTGCCCTTCTCAGCGCAGTAAAACCGGAAATCAGAACCGCCCTCATCCAGGCAGCCGCCGAGTCAAATATCGACCTTCCTGATGAAGCAGCTTATCAGCAAGCCATTGGCAGACTTGGGTCTATATTCAGTTATAATAGGGATGGAAAAGTAAAAAAGCTGGCAGCGGGCTATTCCCATTACCTGGCATTGATGGATGATAGGACGGTAGTTGCCTGGGATAATAACGGCAACCTGATGAGTGTGCCTGAAACGGTAAACCATGTAAAAGATATCGGGGCGGGTGAAAATTATTCAGTTGCCTTAAAAGAAGATGGCACTATGGTTGGCTGGGGTAGCAATGCGGTTTCAAATATGAATTTCCCCACCGGCTTAAGCAATGTCCAAGCCATTTCTGTCGGGCCGTTATACTCTCTCGCACTGAAGAACGATGGTACCGTGGTGGGATGGGGTGCCAACCCATATGGAGTATTAAATATTCCTGCCGGGTTGTCCGGTGTAAAAGCCGTCTCCGCCGGGAAATATCACGCATTGGCCTTGAAAACGGATGGGACGGTAGTTGGCTGGGGCAGCAACGACTACGGTGAAACCAGCATCCCCGCTGGACTTACCAATATTCAAGCTATCTCTGCCGGAGAGTATCTCAGCCTGCTGTTGAAAGCAGACGGCACGGTAGCTATTATCTATGATGACCCCTATTTATCATATTATCCATCATGGCTGACCGGCGTTAAGGAGATATTTTGCGGTGATGAGTATTATAATTATGCGCTTTTAAACGATGGTTCAATAAAATGTTTCTCAAGGCAAGCACCCTACACTCAGGATATAACGAATATCACCACCAATAATAAAAAAGCTGTGCAGATTGCAGCACCCCGCAATTATTATCCAGACTGCCTGATCCTGATAGAAGACGGTACCGTATTTAGTCCTCGTAATTCGTATCCGTTAATATTAGCAAGCTTCACAAAAAGAAGCACAAGTATCGGGTCAACGGTTATCTCTAAAAATCAGTCCATACTTTATTTTGAAAACCCGAACCAAACCTTAATCGTCAACTCAGATGGTGATTGCCAGTTATTTTTTAATGGTCAGCTTCTTAAAAGCTTCACCAATGCCACGGAAATTTTACCTTTGGTTTTGCTCCCAGGTAAAAATGAATTAGAAATAAATATTTCCGGAGCTGGTTTGAACTATACCAGA
>CAZACF010000120.1:0-7584 GCA_964483565.1 uncultured Syntrophomonas sp.
CGCTTGGTTCGGAGCCTCAGAAGCTTTCTTTTTTCGCCTCTTCATACAGTTTCCGTTTTCAAAACTGAATGCATGTGACATCGTCGCTTCGCGATCGCTCAAGATAACATTTAAAAGTTACAGGAAATTTCAAAAAATTGGATTATGTTGCCCGGTGATGAGTACGAGGGAGACTGAGCTGTCATGTATGTATGGATTGATTCAGACAGAGAAAACAAATTTACAGATTTTTAAAGAAAGTACTGATCAGTTTGATATGATTACGCTCTTCATCGATCAGTTTTTCCAGAACCTCGGCACCTTCTTTGTTGGCGGCATTCTTGAACTCTTGGAAAATGATAATGGAGTCCTTTTCAAAACCGATTGCAAAGCGCACGATGTCCTGATCGGTTTTGATGCTGGTCACTAAATCCTCCACTTCGGATAATTTAAAGATATGGCTGTTGACTAGTGATTTAACGTAGTCAGCATACTCACCCAGGTAGCGCTCATTGGGAACGAATTGACGGCTGAGCTGTTCACCCAGTTTAGTGAACGCTTGGATATGCTGGTCTTCTTCTTTGGCAAGATAAACCAGCATGTCTTTCAACTTGGCTTCTTTGGCATAATCTTGAGCCCGCTCATAAAAAAGCTTGCCGGATTCTTCCATTTGTAATGCGATTTCTATGATTTCATCACCGGTAAAATTTAAAATACTCCAACCCATTTTACCTTCTCCTTTACTGAAAACTACTCTACGGGGGAAAAATCTGATTTTTCCACCCCACAAAGCGGACAGACCCAGTCATCAGGTAGATTCGCAAAGCTGGTTCCAGGAGCAATGCCTACTTCCGGGTCACCCTCAGCCGGATCATAGATATAATCGCAAATATCGCACGCATATTTTGTGTTTTTATCAGCCATTACAACAACTCCTTCAAAAAATGCTGTATATACTTACGAGCCTTTGGTAAACTGTTTAACGAGTTGATATTCATTGTAAACCAAGACTGGATCTGTGGCAACCGACTCCAAGGGATTGTGTTTGTGAAGCGCCTAATGATGCTTTCCACAAGGAGACATCATAGCTCGTTTGAATATTCATGTGTTATGGACTTCAACGGAGATGGTTGTTGAACAAGTCAATCTCTTGTAGCAGAAAGGGAACGAGTGATGAGCGTCTTTTTATACATACTGAATCACAATATCATTCCCATCTTAATTTTGGTAATGCTTGGGTTTTTGCTGGGCAAAAAGTTTGACTTAAGTATTAATACCATGTCCAAGCTGAATTTTTACATTTTTGTTCCCGCTTTTATTTTCGTTAACCTGTACACGACCAATATTCCCAGAGATATGCTCAAAGTAGTAGCCGCAGTCGTTTTGCTCTTAATACTGAACATGATCATCGTGAAAATATATGCCAAACTGCGCGGACTTGACGAAGGATATAAAAATGCATTTGCCAACTCTGTTCTATTCGCCAATACCGGCAATATTGGTGTGCCCTTGATTACATTGGTCTTCAGCAGTCCGCCTTTTATTGTGAATGGCACTGCGCCCTATCTGAACTTGGCCTTGACGGCCCAGGTGATGGTATTGGTAGTACAAGATACGGCTATGAATACGCTGGGCTTTTATTTTGCAGGCAAAGCCAATACCCATTGGAAAAATTCTGTGCTAAAAGTCTTGAAAATGCCGGCCATTTATTGCGTCGTTTTAGCGTTGGTATTCAAAATGGTCCCTTACGATATTACCCATATGCCCGTCTGGCCAGCCCTGGAATATGCCAAAAATGCGCTCGTCCCCATCGCCCTAATTACCTTAGGGGTTCAACTATCCCAGACAAATTTTGCATTTAGAAACCAGGATGCTTATGTATCTGCTGCAGTCAGGTTACTGATCAGTCCCATCATGGCCCTGTTGGTTATCTATTCATTGCATCTAAATGGGGTCATCGCCCAGGTGGTCTTGATAACGGCAGCGCTTCCTACGGCTGTGAATACAGCCCTGATCGCTATGGAATGTAAGAATTATCCAGATTTTGCATCACAGGCGGTCATGATCTCTACCCTTGTGGGTGCGGTAAGCCTGGTCGCAGTGATATTTTCAGCACGAATTATTTTTCCCGTAATTTAATCAGGAAACTGTAATACAGTACATTGATATGAAGAGAAAACAGATATAAAAAAATCATAAATCACTTCCAAGCCGTGACGCAGAATAGAAAGAGCTGATTGGTAAAAACTAAGAGCATTAAAACAGGAGGTGGAGTAGTCAATGATCAAGGTATTAAGTGCACCCGGTAAGTATATTCAGGGTTTCGGAGCATTGGAGGAAACAGGTAAATATATTCGTCTATTTGGAGCCAAGGCATTGGTCATTGTTGACCCGTCTGTTATGCGTCATGCTGAAGATCTCCATTCAAGCAGCTGTGGGGTGACATACACCATTGAAAAATTCAAGGGTGAATGCAGCAAAGTGGAAATAGAACGCCTAAAGAAGGTTGCCAGTGAAGGCCATGCCGAGGTTATTATTGGTTTCGGTGGCGGAAAGACGCTTGATACAGCCAAGGCGGTGGCGCACTATTTGAAACTGCCGGTAGCGATTCTCCCCAGCATTGCCTCCACGGACGCACCGTGCAGTGCTTTATCGGTTATCTATACCGAAAGCGGAGAATTTGAAGAATATCTGCTTCTTCCCAAGAATCCCGAGATGGTCATAGTTGATTCAGCTGTGGTTGTACAGGCACCGGTCCGTTTTTTAATATCAGGTATGGGTGATGCGTTGGCTACTAAATTCGAGGCTGAAGCCAGCAGTAAACGCAGTCTGACCACGATGGCGGGCGGAACTCCATCCAGCAGCGCTTTGGCGCTAGCCAACCTGTGCTATGAGACCTTGTTGGAGTATGGGCGCCCGGCCCTTCTGGCGGTGGAGAAGAAAGTGGTGACCCCAGCGGTGGAAAAGATTATTGAAGCCAATACATTTTTGAGTGGTATAGGCTTTGAAAGCGGGGGACTGGCAGCGGCCCATGCGATTCATAATGGTTTTACTGCATTGGCTGAGACGCATCATTACTTTCATGGGGAGAAGGTGGCTTTTTCTACCATCGTACAACTTGTAATGGAAGACCGCTTGATGGATGAAATTTATGAAGTCATTGAGTTTTGTCAGACGATTGGCCTGCCCACAACACTCAAAGAGCTTGGACTAAAAGGAGTAAAAGCGGAGAATCTGAGAAAAGTAGCTGAGCTGGCAACGGTTCCCGGGGAAACGATTCATAACATGCCCTTCCCGGTTGATGCAAAATTGGTCTTTGATGCGATTATTGCTGCTGATGCATTGGGACAGAGTTTTTCTGATTGAACTTGGCGTAGGCTGTGACTGTACATCGGCAGTAAGGAAAATCATCTAACGACTTATAACGACTTATAATAAAGGCTCCGCCATTCAAATGTCGGAGCCTTTTGCTTGAGGCTATTCATTTTGGGGGTTGGTTTTGTCGACGCCGGCAATCAATCTGGCAAATTTTTTCTTGACGTCAAAGTTAGCCAATCTGGCAATCATAATTCTTTGAGCCTGAGGCGAGCCGGCTCCATGCAAGGATTCAACCCGATAAACCGACGCGCCCGGTCCCAAGGCGATATTTTCAATCAGACGCAGTACACGCAGTCGGTATTCGGTGGGTATATCAGCTACGCCTTTCAGATATTTTTCACAGTAAGGGCCTATTTTGGCGTCTTTATAGTCTCTCTCTGAAGGCATGGTGGCTAATAATCCGCCGCCGATATCTTCAGCCAACCGAGTTATTTCATAGGGGAAGCGGGTGACATTTTGTTTGGTTACATTGGCTAACATCAAATCAACCAGATAGTTGCCGGCCGGTAATCGATAGCCCAGAGCTGAGCAGGCGATAGAGCCGCTGTATAAGGTTTCGTTTAAGTGGGTCATCTCAATGAGTTTATCTTTTATATGAGCAGCTTTTTCCACCCCATTGAATTCTGCCGCTAAAGCTGCTGCTCCGATGAGTACGTCAGCTACCCCTACCTTGCAGCCACCATAACTTTGACGGTGATAGGCCGCAAATCTTTCCACCATATTTTCCGAGTGTTCCGTTTCACCATTCAAGAAAATGCGTTCATTGGGGACAAAAACATTATCAAAGATGATCAATGCTTCTTGTCCGGAAAAAGTATAATTGCCAATATCGAGATCGGCCCCTTCTTCGATTTTTCTGGTATCGCTGGATTGGCGGCCATAAATCATGAAGATCCCATCCGCACCCACCGGGATTGCAAAAGATATGGCATAATCCTTATCTTCAGGTTTCATGGAAATGGTAGGCATCACTAAGATTTCATGGGAGTTTACCGCTCCGGTCTGATGGGCCTTGGCTCCTCTTACGATCACTCCGTCCGGGCGTCTTTCCACTACATGAAGATATAAATCCGGATCGGCTTGTTGGCTGGGAGATAACTTTCTGTTTCCTTTTGGATCTGTCATGGCTCCTACCACTACCAGATCTTTTTCTTGAATCATTTTGACAAAATTTTTAAGGTTTTCATGGTAATGAGTGCCATACTCTTGATCCACATCAAAAGTGGTGCTGTAGACAGCGTTTATGGCATCCAATCCTACACAACGCTGAAAGCAGGAGGCCGTTCTCTGGCCCAGGATTCTTTGCATCTTTACCTTGGCGATCAAATCATCAGTTCCTTGAAAAATATGGGTAAAACGATTAATTTTGTGACCGGTTAAGTGGGAGGTTGCCATCATATGCTCATGAAATTCGGGAATCTCAGCTAATTCATAGGTCATTGCAATACAATTGACGGAGGGACGAATCATTGGATGATCGTGGGGGTGATCGAGTAATTCCCCGAATAAATATGCTTTGACTCCGGTTTGTTTTAAGCTTTCCAGGTATTGTTGTTTGGTCATTAACGCCATATTGATCATTTCCCTTCCGATAGAATCTTGAATCGTTAGCACATTTTTTACTCGTATTATATTTTCCTGAGGGCGCAGATCCTATGTATGCTACATGAATATCCCATTGACATAGATGGGGGTATGGAATATTAGATAATCAGCGAATATGCCTCCTGTCAAAGAGATTCAAGCTCAGGCCTTACGGTTACGTATCCGGCGGCAGGCGATACTTGGTTCTAAGGATATTTTTAGCGAGACTCATATTCCCTGTAGTATAGACAACAACCCGTATAAAGTGGTTGACAAAACATTGCAAAGTGGATATAGTATCTTTAATTAAAAATCACAAAGGCATTGACGGAGAGAGTACGTTTCAGGCGAACGTTGCAGAGAGCCGGGGCAAGGTGAAAGCCCGGTACAAGTAATCTGAACCCGAAAATCACTCCTGAGCTGCGGACCGAACGTAAATCCAGTAGGCTCCGACGGTTTTCCCCCGTAACCGGGAACGCATATGATGGTATGTTGTATTTATGGTTAATGGGTGGTATAGCGAATGTCTTTTAGGCTTTCGTCCCTTTACGGGGCGAAAGCCTTTATTTTTACATAGATTATTTTCATCAATGATGATGACTGGAGGTAACTACAATGAAAACCAACGATATGGTGGAAATTCGCTGGCACGGACGGGGCGGGCAAGGGGCAAAGATGGCCTGTATGCTGCTGGCAGACGTGGCTGGCTTGGAAGGAAAATTTGTGCAGGGATTTCCGGAGTACGGACCGGAACGCATGGGGGCCCCAATTACAGCCTATAACCGCATCAGCGAAAAGCGGTGTTCGATACATTCCAACATTTACGATCCCGATTATGTGGCAGTAGTGGATGAAACCCTGCTGGACAGCGTCGACGTGACCGGCGGGCTGAAAGAGGATGGGGCGATCATCATAAACACACCCTGCTCCCCCCAGCAGATTCGTACCCGGCTACAGGGATGGAAGGGAAAAGTTTGTACCATCGATGCCCGCCGCATTTCGGAAGAGGTCCTGGGCAGATACTTTCCCAATACACCCATGCTGGCGGCGGTGGTCAAAGTCAGCGGCGTTTTGGAAACGGAGCGATTCCTGGCCCATATTGAAGAGTCCTTTCAACATAAATTTGCTGCCAAGCCCCAGGTGATTGCGGGCAATATGGCAACCCTGAGAAAATCTTTGGAGGAGGTGCAGGTAGGATGATATCTGCCAAAGATATTAATGAACATACTCCCTGGCAGGATCTGACCCCGGGTGGGGAGATCTATGAACCGGGAACTGCAAGGGCCTTTGATACGGGTACCTGGCGAACTGACACACCAGTTTTTCATGAACAAGCTTGTAAGCACTGTATGCTTTGTGTACCTTTTTGCCCGGACAGTGCCATTCCGGTACAGGACGGGAAACGCCTTGATTTCGATTATATGCACTGCAAGGGCTGCGGCATTTGCATGGAAGTATGTCCTTTCCCGGCGATCACCATGGTATCTGGAGGTGTGGCCAAATGAGAAAGCCACTTTCCGGCAACGAAGCAGTCGCTTTTGCCCTCAAGCAGATCAACCCGGATGTGATGGGGGCGTTTCCCATTACCCCCTCCACCGAGATTCCAGAATACTTTGCCCAGTACGTGGCTAATGGCGAGGTGAATACGGAATATGTAACCGTGGAATCGGAGCACAGTTCCATGTCAGTGTGTATTGCCGCCCAGGCCGCGGGGGCCAGAGCCGTCAGTGCTACATCATCCTGCGGATTGGCCCTGATGTATGAGATGCTGTATGTAGCGGCGTCATGCCGTCTGCCCATTACTTTGGCCTGTGTCAACCGAGCCCTTTCAGGCCCAATCAACATAAACAACGATCACTCCGATTCCATGGGAGCACGTGATACCGGCTGGATTCAAATCTATGCTGAAAATAATCAAGAGGCTTATGATAATTTGCTGATGGCCATGCCGGTGGGTGAGACGCCCAGTGTTCGTTTGCCGGTTATGACCTGTATGGATGGTTTTATTACCAGTCATGCGGTTGAAAATATTGAACTTTTGGACACAGAGATCGTGCGTGATTTTATCGGTGAATATCATCCGGAAAACTATCTGCTCAAAAAGGAGAACCCACTGGCGGTCGGTCCATACGATGTGAGTGCTTACTACATGGAGCACAAGGTGCTGGAAGCAGAGGCTATGAAGGCGGCCAAGAACCGTATACAGGAGGTAGCGGCCGAGTTCGAAAAGATTTCCGGCCGGCGATATGGCCTGTTGGAGGAATATCGGATGGAAGATGCCCAACTGGCGGTAGTGCTGATCGGTTCCAGTGCCGGTACTGCCAAAGCGGCTGTCGACCAGCTGCGGGAGCAAGGTGTCAAGGCCGGATTGGTTAAAATCAGAGTGTTTCGCCCTTTCCCCGGAGAGGAATTGGCCCGGGCGTTGGCGGGTACCAAGGCCGTTGCTGTATTGGACAAATCGGAGGGTTTTTCTGCCAATGGCGGTCCCTTGTTTGCCGAGACCCGCAGTGCCTTGTATGATTCACCGCAGCGCCCTGTTATGATAAATATTGTTTACGGTCTGGGCGGCCGTGACTTAAAGACCAGGGATGTTGAAAATGTATTTGCCCGGCTGGCGGAGATTGCGGTGACCGGGGAGATCGG
>CAZACF010000121.1:0-7534 GCA_964483565.1 uncultured Syntrophomonas sp.
TTTACGTTGTTTGCATGTATCTTCATAACCATCTAACATCCATTTTGGGCAAATCGTTCCCCCGGCTAATGTGGATGTATTTATGATCGCTCCCAAGGGACCCGGACATCTGGTACGCAGTGAATATGTAAGAGGAGCCGGTGTACCTGCTCTGATCGCCATCCAGCAAAACTACAGCGGACAGGCCAAGGATATGGCTTTGGCCCATGCCAAAGGCATCGGTGCCACCCGCGCCGGCGTTTTGGAGACCACTTTCCAGGAGGAAACGGAAACAGATCTCTTTGGTGAACAATGTGTACTATGCGGTGGTGTAACCCAACTGGTCAAGACCGGATTTGAAACCCTGGTGGCAGCTGGATACCAGCCTGAAATTGCATATTTTGAGTGCTTCCATGAACTCAAGCTGATCGTTGACCTGATGTATGAAGGCGGCATGAGCAATATGCGCTATTCCGTATCTGATACCGCCGAGTGGGGCGACTATATCACCGGACCGAAAGTCATCGGTGAGGAAGCCCGTTACGCGATGGAAGAAGCATTGGCGGAAATCCAGGACGGTAAATTTGCCAAGGAATGGCTGGCGGAAAATCAGGTGGGACGTCCCCAATTCAATGCACTGAAGAGACAGGGAAAAGAACATTTGATTGAGCAAGTCGGTGCCGATCTCCGCTCCATGATGCCCTGGTTAAAATCCGGCAACGCTCTGGTTAAAGAAAACAAATAGGCGTTGCTCTTTCACCAAAATTAAGCAGAGGGTTTGATAGCAATGAGTGACAAAAACAGGATCTATCTTTTTGATACTACGCTGCGGGATGGCGAGCAGTCGCCCGGAGTCAGTCTGAACGTAGAAGAAAAAGTGGAAATCGCCCAGCAGCTGGCGCGACTGGGGGTGGATGTGATCGAGGCAGGATTCCCGATCGCATCTCCCGGTGATTTTCAGGCGGTCAAAGCCATCGCCCGCAGCGTCAAGGGACCGGTCATTGCCGGTTTGTGCCGGGCTACCAAGGCCGATATCGACCGCGCCTGGGAAGCAGTGAAAGATGCGGAAAATCCGCGTATCCATACCTTCCTGGCCAGCTCCGACATCCATCTAAAATATAAACTGCAGAAGAGCCGGGAAGAAGCACTGGCACAAGCCGTGGAAGCGGTCAAATATGCCCGCCAGTATTGTTCGGACGTGGAGTTTTCCGCAGAAGATGCGACGCGCAGCGATCTCGACTATTTGGTGCAGCTGGTGGAGGCAGTCATCACGGCGGGTGCCAAAGTCGTCAATTTACCGGATACGGTGGGCTATGCAGTCCCGGATGAGTTTGGGCGTTTTATGAAAACCATCATAGAACGGGTCCCCAACAGTGATCAGGCCATTTTTAGCGTGCATTGCCACGATGACCTGGGCATGGCGGTGGCCAATTCGCTGGCCGGGGTATACAACGGCGCCCGGCAGATCGAATGCGCCGTCAACGGGATCGGTGAACGGGCCGGCAATGCCTCTTTGGAAGAGATCATCATGGCTTTGTATACCAAACATGCCTATTATCAAAAAGAGCTCCATGTAAAATACGAAGAGATCTATCGCACCAGCCGGCTGGTAAGCACCCTGACGGGCATGGTCGTTCAGCCCAACAAGGCTATCGTAGGCAGCAATGCTTTTTCACACGAATCCGGTATTCATCAGGATGGAGTGCTGAAGGAAAGGACCACCTATGAAATCATGAGCCCCGAACTGGTAGGGGTATTTAAAAACAATCTGGTGCTGGGCAAGCATTCCGGACGGCACGCTTTCAAGGCACGTATGACAGAACTTGGTTATGATCTGAGTGATGACGAATTACAAAAGGCCTTTGAAAAGTTCAAGGAGCTGGCCGACAAAAAAAAGGAAATCAGCAACGAGGATATTGAAGCCTTGATCAAGGATCAAGGCCGCGCTATTCCGGAGCGTTTCAGTCTGGAGTACCTGCATATTTCCAGCGGCACCAACATAATCCCCACCGCCACGGTCAAATTGCGGATTGATGATATGCCTTTTGAGTCTGCGTCTACCGGTTCCGGTCCGATGGAGGCAGCCTGTCATGCAGTCGACAAGATTACTGACATTTACGGGAAACTGCTGGAATATAAACTGAATGCGGTGACTTCCGGCAAGGATGCCTTGGGAGAAGTGCTCTCCAAGGTAGAGATAGAAGACAAGATCTACAATGGCCGCGGCCTCAGTACGGATATTATTGAGGCCAGTGTCAAATCATACATTCATGCCATCAACAAATATTACTATGAGAAACAATTGGAAGACAGTCAGAGCAATTAGCGCCTGAAGTTAAAGGAGGAGCCCTTATGGGAATGACCATCAGTCAAAAGATCCTGGCTGCACATGCAGGCAGAGAGCATCTGGAAGCCGGTGAATTGATCAACTGCAAACTGGACCTGGTACTGGGGAACGATGTTACTGCCCCGGTAGCCATTGCCGAGTTCAACCGGCTCGGTCTGCAAGAAGTCTTTGACCAGGAGCGGGTGGTACTGGTGCCAGATCATTTTACCCCCGCCAAGGATATAAAATCAGCCGAACAAGCCAAGACGATGCGCGATTTTGCTCGTGGTTTCAATATTAAAAATTATTTTGAAATCGGCGCCATGGGGATCGAACATTGTCTTTTGCCGGAACAAGGATTGGTGGGACCTGGGGATCTGGTCATAGGAGCTGATTCACATACCTGTACGTATGGTGCGCTGGGAGCCTTTGCGACCGGGGTGGGCTCAACCGATATGGCCGCAGCTATGGCGACCGGCGAAGCCTGGTTTAAAGTACCGGAAAGCATCAAGTTTATCTATTATGGAAAGAAGCCTCAGTGGGTCGGCGGCAAGGATTTTATCCTGCGTGCCATCGGCGACATCGGGGTGGATGGCGCCCGCTATATGTCCATGGAGTTCTGCGGTGAAGCGATTTCCAGCCTGTCTATTGATAATCGTTTTACCATGGCTAACATGGCCATCGAAGCCGGCGGTAAGAACGGCATCATTGCACCGGATGACATAACCCTGGCTTATGTGCAGGGCAGAGCCAAAAGACCGTATACCGTTTATCAATCGGATGCAGATGCGGTTTATGCGGAGGTCAAGGAATACGATGTTTCTCAAATGGAGCCGTTGGTGGCCTTTCCGCATTTACCGGAAAACACCCGTCCCGTCAGTGAAGCAGTCGATGTGTTGATTGATCAGGTGGTAATCGGCTCCTGTACCAATGGCAGGATTGAAGATTTGCAAACGGCAGCCGCCATTCTCAAAGGACACCAGGTTCATCCGGAAATGCGGGTCATCATCTTCCCCGGCACCCAGCAAATCTACCTGGAAGCACTGCGCCGCGGCTATATTGAAACATTTGTGGAATCCGGAGCGGTGGTCAGCACTCCCACCTGCGGTCCTTGTCTGGGGGGACATATGGGAATTCTGGCCAAAGGAGAACGGGCCCTGGCTACCACCAACCGAAACTTCGTAGGCCGAATGGGACATCCCGAGAGTGAAGTATACCTCTGCAACCCGGCGGTGGCAGCCGCCAGTGCCATAAAAGGAAGAATCACCGCTCCCTGGGAAATATAAGGGTTGAAAAATCAACCAGACAGCGGGTTGTTTAAGAGTTAGAACCAGGAGGTTTGTTTTTATGAAGTTTAGCGGACAGGTTTACAAGTTTGGCAATGACATCGACACCGATGCGATCATACCGGCCCGATATCTCAATACATTCGATCCGGCCGAATTGGCCAGGCATTGCATGGAGGATGCCGATCCCCAATTTTCCCAAAAGGTAAAAGCAGGTGATATCATCGTGGCAGAAAAGAATTTTGGCTGCGGCAGCTCCCGCGAGCATGCCCCGATTGCGATTAAGGCGGCCGGGGTATCCTGTGTGATCGCCAAATCCTTTGCCCGAATTTTTTATCGCAATGCGGTCAATATCGGTCTGCCCATTCTGGAATCAGCCGAAGCGGTTGAAGATATTGAAGCAGGAGATCAATTGGAGGTCGAATTGGAGACCGGCCGGATCTTCAATCTGAGAACCGGAGCCAGCTACCAGGCCGTGCCTTTTCCGGAATTCATGCAAAAGATTATGGACAAGGGCGGTTTGATTGAATACGTACGTGCCAAAATCGCCCCATAAAAGCAGTAATTCGGCGGCAGAAAAGCATTTTGTTTTATATTCTGGCAACAATATCAAAGTAACAGCAAGTACGAAATGCGATCCCAAGCGAATAACCTAAAACCAGCTCTTTGCAGGGAATCAATCAGTTCATCTGAAATACCAAGGTTTGGAAGGAGAAAACATCAATGTATAAAATTGCGGTTCTGCCCGGCGACGGCATAGGTGTGGAAATTGTACCAGAAGCCATCAAAGCTTTGCAAGCGGTGGGAGAAAAATATAATCATCAGTTCCAGTTTACCCAAGCCCTGGTGGGTGGTGCAGCCTACGATGCGGTCGGTCATCCCCTGCCGGCGGAAACCCTGCAGATTTGCCGGCAGTCGGATGCTGTGCTGCTGGGAGCCATTGGCGGTCCTAAATGGGAGCAACTGCCGGTGCATCTTCGCCCCGAAGTGGGGGCACTGCTGCCTTTGCGTAAGGAACTTGGCCTTTATGCCAATTTGCGGCCTTGTTTTTTGTTCTCTGGCCTGACCCACGCCTCCACCTTGAAAGAAGAGGTTATCGCCGGGGTTGACCTGATCGTGATTCGGGAATTGACCGGAGGTCTATATTTTGGAGAAAAATCCCGGGAAAAGACCGACGAAGGCGTCAAAGCCACCGATATTCTCAGTTATTCAACCTATGAAATTGAACGCATTGTGCGCTATGCCTATGAAGTAGCCCGCAAGCGCAACCATAAATTGTGTTCGGTCGATAAAGCCAATGTGATTGAAACTTCGCGGCTATGGCGGGAGACCGTGACCGAACTGGCCCAAGAATACCCGGACGTGGAAACGTCCCATATGTATGTTGATAATTGTGCCATGCAGCTGATCCGCAATCCCAAACAGTTTGATGTTATTGTGACGGAAAACATGTTTGGTGATATCCTCACCGATGAAGCCTCCATGCTGACTGGATCCATCGGGATGCTGCCCAGCGCTTCCATCGGGGGAGAAGTTGGGCTGTATGAGCCTTCTCATGGCAGTGCTCCGGATATTGCGGGACAGAATAAAGCCAATCCGCTGGCTACGATTTTGTCTGCTGCCATGTTGCTCAGATATTCGCTCAATCTGGAAAAGGAAGCCCAAATCATTGAGAAAGCTGTCAGTCAGGTCATCGAAGACGGTTACCGTACCCCGGATCTGATGGAGGACGGCTGTAAACCGGTGGGCACGATTGAAATGGGAGATCTGATCGTAAGCCGGATCAGAAACCTGTAAGCCAAAACGTAATAAAGTAAGGTTAGGGAGGATACTTGATTGGGAATACAATGCTAGACGTGAAGATCTATGATACCACCCTCAGAGATGGTTCACAAGGAGAAGGGATTTCCTTTTCCCTGGATGACAAGATCAAAATTGCCCGCAAACTTGACTATCTGGGTATTTCTTATATCGAGGGCGGATGGCCGGGCAGCAACCCCAAGGATTTGGAATTTTTCCAGGCGATGAGGGATTACCAATGGCAGCATGTCCAATTGACTGCTTTCAGTTCCACCCGCAAAGCCGGGGTCAATGTGCGCCAGGACAGCAATATTAAGGCACTGCTGGAATCGGGTGTGAAAGTTGCCACGATATTTGGCAAGGCCTGGGATTTCCATGTCCTGCGAGCCTTGGAAACCACTTTGGAAGAGAACCTGTCCATGATCAGGGATACCATCATGTATTTGCGGGAAAACGGATTACAGGTGTTTTTTGACGCCGAACATTTTTTTGACGGCTATAAAAACAATCCCCCCTATGCGCTGCAGGTATTGGCCGCTGCCGCCCAGGCCGGGGCTGAGTGTCTGGTGCTGTGCGATACCAACGGCGGCAGTTTACCTTGGGAGATCTCTGCCATCATTGACCGGGTTAAGGAAACGATCAGTACCCCGCTGGGGATTCATGTCCATAATGATTCCGCCTGTGCGGTCAGTAATTCGCTGGTAGCCGTACAGCAGGGTTGTGTGCAGGTGCAGGGTACCATCAACAGTTATGGGGAGCGCTGCGGCAATGCCGATTTAACCTCCATTATTCCCAATCTGGAACTGAAAATGAACAAGCAATGCCTGCCGGCGGGGGGACTCAAGCATCTAACCGAAGTCTCTCATTATATTGCCGAGGTGGCCAATATGCCCAGCAGCAACAGTCAGCCTTTTGTCGGCCATGGAGCATTTGCCCACAAGGGAGGCATACATGTCAACGCCCTGCTCAAGGATTCATTGACCTATGAACATATCGATCCCGAAAAGGTAGGCAATCATCGCCGGGTGCTGGTTTCCGAACTGTCCGGGCTCTCCAATCTGCTCTACAAAGCCAAGGAATTGAATTTGGATGTCAACAGCTATAATGCTGAGACTCGCAAAGTCATCAAACAGATCAAGGAATTGGAAAACGAGGGTTTTCAGTTTGAAGGTGCGGATGCTTCCTTGGAACTGCTTTTACGCAAGGCATTTGGGCAATACCGGGAATTCTATCAGCTTAAGAATTTAAAAATTATAATGGAAAAGAACGAAACCGGTGAAATCATATCCGAAGCCATCGTCAAACTGAGTATCGGTGATGAGATCATTCATACCGCCGCCGAGGGTGACGGGCCGGTCAACGCCCTGGACAACTCGCTGCGCAAAGCGCTTAACGAAGCCTATCCGGAAATTAATGAGATGCATTTGCGCGACTACAAGGTGCGTGTTTTGAACGGCAATGACGGTACCGCCGCCAAGGTCAGGGTTTTAATTGAATCCGCCAATCAATATGACAAATGGAGCACCGTGGGGGTCTCGGAGAACATCATCGAAGCTTCCTGGCAGGCTTTGGTGGACAGCATCAATTATCTCATGATGAAAAAACAGCTGGAGGCCGGGCCTAACCACGAAACCAATTAAAAATTGCCTTTGGACCACTTGGATGAACTTGATCCGAGTGGTTTTTTATTGCCTTGAAATCGACAAAAGTCGAGTCAATTTTATGAAACAGTTGATGGCGAAAAAGGGCGGGGTTCTCTATAATGATAGAAATGAGCCAAAATCTTTTTAACCGAAGTCATCAGGGAGGATTAAGCATGAAAGCAATGATCATGGCTGCAGGTGTCGGCTCCAGGCTGATGCCGATGACCTCGGATATCCCCAAACCAATGATTCCGGTCGCCAACCGGCCGCTGATGGAGAATACCGTGCAGTTGTTGAGCCAGTATGGCATCAAAGAGGTGATTGCCAACCTCCATTACCATGGAGATATTATCCGCGATTATTTCCATGACGGGAGGTCCTGGGGGATCAATCTGCTCTATTCGCCGGAAGAGAAATTGCTGGGGACGGCCGGAGGAGTGAGGAAATGTGACTGGTTCCTGGACGATACGTTTTTAGTCATCAGCGGGGATGCGCTGACC
>CAZACF010000122.1:0-7410 GCA_964483565.1 uncultured Syntrophomonas sp.
CGATGGTCAGATCATATTTATCAATCAAGCGGGCCATGACATCCAAGTGGTCCGGGCTGCCGCTGACACGATTGTAATTAAAGATCAAGGTCTTGACATCATAAGCGCGAACCAGCGGCTCGTATTCCTGCAAATAATCACGATTGCTTCCGTTGCTGTCGCCGGGGCGTAAAACAATCGCAAACCCCATTGCTTTTAATTTTTGCAGGATCGATGTTTCAAACCCCAGTTGCACATCATATTCTCTGATGTTGGTTTTGGATTTGTCCAATGCTTCCAATTCCGCTTTGATAATAAAGTATTGGCGGCCGCCCGCCGGGAAGTTAACGATTTGATCCGGCGTAAAGCGGTTGCCCAATCTTTCCTGTAAAAAGCTGGCTGTTTCCGGGGATTCAACCGAAACGACCAGATTGGCAGGACTTATTTCCTCCATATCGGGCAGTTGTTTGACAATTGCCCAGACATCCGGCTGATAGGTGCGAACCGTGTTGTTGAAATCAGCGAAGGAAGCAACATAGGCGTCACCCCGGGCAGCCAGTCCGCGCAGGGTCGTTTCCTTGACCGCAATCGTTTTAACCCCGCTGGCTTTGAGATCCGCCAGAACCTCATCCATGGATAGGCTGGAGGATTGAGCGCCTTTCTCAAAGAGCTGATAATCAGCCACCGTTACCAAGGTGTTATTCATACTCTCATTGCTGATCCGCAGCCAAAAGCCGGTTATGGAAAACAGCAAGGCTACGGCCAGGGCCAGCCACAAAAAGGCATGTTCACGGTTATTCATCAGACAGGATCCCCCCTATTGATAAGTTCTTGGTAAAAACCCCCCAGCCAGGCCACCAGCAAATAAACCATACCGCTGGCCAGTAAGGGAAGCAAAAATGAAAGTAACAGTCCACTGACAAACAGGTATCTGCAAACCAGAATGGTTGCAATCATACCGGCTGCCGGCAGACACAAACGCAGGGAGTAATTGGCAAAATTTTGACCCAGGAAAGGGCCGATCACCCGCCGCACGATCAAGCCCATAATCAAGGCATAGACCAGCAGGGAAACAGCGGTTGACAAGGCCAGCCCGGCGATGCCTGCCTGACGGTAGAAGAGCAGGTTGAGGATAAAATGCAGCGTCAGGCAGACCAAACTGGCATACATGGGGGTCTTAAAGCGCTTCAGGGCATAAAAAACCCGGTTGAACACTTCCTGGCAGGCGTATCCCACGACCGCAAAACTATAGCATAGAAAGGCCGTAGCGGTCAGATGGGTGGAGTTTGAGGTAAAGGCCCCCCGTTCATAGACCAGGGCGATGATGTCCGGGGAATAGGCGGCGACCAGAATTAAATAGGGCAGCAGAATAAAGGCCAGGATCTTAAAGCCATAGCGCAGCATGGAACGTACCTGGCGGTAATCGCTGTCCATACAGTATTGGGAAAGGCGGGGAAAGATAACCGTGGATAACGCGATGATGAATACCCCGGTAATGGTCATAAACAGATTACTGCCAAAGCCCAGCGCCGCCGCAGTGCCCTCATCCAGATGGGTACCAAAGGAACGATCTATGATCAGGCAGAGCTGCAACAGAGAATTGCCCATCAGGATGGGCAGGAGCTGTTTGAACATATTGACGGTATGCTGATTATGCCAATCAATTTTCAGGGAAAACTGATATTTTTCTTTGAACAGCACCGGCACTTGAATCAAAAACTGCAAAAACCAGCCCAGAGTGGTGACGATGCCAAGGAAGATCAGATCCTGACCTTTAAGGAGCAACGAGGCAATGATCAAGAAATTAAAGGGGATACTGATGGCGGCGGAGAGCAGGAAATAACCGTGCACCTGCAGCACCCCGGCAGTGATATAGGTGAGCGTCACAAACAACAGGGTAGGGATCATGATCCGGGTCAGCAGCAAGGCCATGGAGGTAACTTCTTCTTGCAGCCCGGGGGCAATCAATTTGGTCAGCGCCGGGGCAAAGATGATACCCAGCAATGACAGCAAAGCTGCACCCAGCGCCACCTGCGCATAAAGATTGGAGAGATAGGTGTTTCTTTCCTCTCTGGTGCCATGTTTCAGATAATAGGTAAGATCAGGGATATTTACAAAGGATAGGGCATTGCCGATACTGGAAAACAACAGGCTGGGCAGACTGAAGATGACCTGAAACAAATCGGTCAGCACCGTCGTTCCAAAGACGGATGCAAACACAATGTCTCGGGCAAAGCCAAAAACTTTGGAAATAAAAATCATCAGGGAGACCCCAATAAAAGTTTTACCGGTGCGAGTGTTTTCCTGCTCCATATTCATCCTCAAATCTGTCAGAAATGTTTCACGTGAAACATTTTCTGTTTTTGATTTTCTATGTAAACATATCTTTATGACTGCTGGGATAAGCTTCCAAGCAGATGCAATCTATTTTTAACGTCGCGAATTTTTTAAAACTTGCAAAGTCATGCGGGCGTTTTCCAAAGACTGAGCGCGCATTTTTTCTGCCCGGTGACGAACTTGATCCTGGGCATTTTGATCATACAGCAATTCCTCAATTTGAGCGATCATTAACTCGCTTGAGGGAGAAAGCGGACGTTTGCCGAATAAATCCAAAAAGGCATCAATCTTGGGATCATAGGAAATGCCTGCAAAAGGCACCCCGCAGCTGGCCGCAAAGATCAAGGCGTGCAGACGCATGGCCACCATCAGATCGAGCTGGGCGATCACCGCCAAATGCTGGGCAGTGGTAAGTTCATCTGTGATGATCCAAGCTTCTTCCTGCATACAAGCGCTGACTCGTTCAGATTCCTTGATATCTTCAGGATAATCCATGGGGACAAAAATAATTTCATATCCGGCACGCTTAAAATGATCGAGGGCAACTGCCAATTTCTGTTGATAACCTTGCAGCGCCGGCCAGTGCCGGACAGAAACCCCCAGCCGTTTGGTTGCCGGGCTTGATAATAAAGGATAACGATGCTTGATATCAGCTTTGATATCTTCATTGGTCTGCAAGGCAAAAACCGGATCAGCCGTAACTTGCAAGGGCGGCTTGCTGACCCCCAGCTTACGCAAGAATTCACGGGATGCCTGGTCACGCAGGGTGATCAGGTTAACATGATTGGCGACCCGGCCCAGCAGCCAGCGGTTAAAAGGTTTGCGAATCGGGCCTACCCCCTGGGCATAGAAAACCACCGGTTTACCCAACAGGCGAGCCAGTACAACAACGCTTATATAATATAGAAGAGAACGGGAACTGGTCACATCCTGAAAAATACTACCGCCTCCGCTGATGAGCAGATCACAGCTCAACAGCTCCCGGGCGACCGACCAGGGATTCATATTGTAAACAGCCCCAATGTTGTGCAACTGCCTTGTCTTGATAGGATTACCGGAAAAAACCACAAACTCACCATCCGGTACCAGACTTTTGATCGACGAGCTTATGGCCAGCAACAAAGCTTCGTCGCCGGCATTGTCAAAACCATAATATCCAGATAGCGCAATTTTCACGTGCCAGGCACCTAACTTTCTAACTTTCTAAAAATGCTCAACTAAATGATAGTATACGTTATTATTATAGAGAACTTGTGGTTTTTTTCTACAGTTAAAGGCAAAGTTCCTTTATTTAAGCCCGAAATCACTAAATCTTGGTATATAGACAAGCCACCAGAGCGGTGATAGAATTGACCTAGACAAAACAGAGGGGGAGGATTGCATAGAAATGTCTTTTCTTACGTCGGCATTAATATTGGTGTCGGCTTTTGTAATCGCGTATTTTTCAACCCCGTTGGTGATCCGGCTGGCTCACCGTCTGGGTGCCATAGATCAGCCTGACAAGCGCAAGGTTCATCAGACTGCCATGCCCCGCATGGGAGGTCTGGCTATATTTTTTGCTTTTATGATTTGTGTGCTTTTGGGAGTGAAAGTTTCCGGGCCTTATGTGGGTATTGTAATTGGAGCCGTGATTATTTTTATTATTGGTATTTTGGATGATGTTTATCAATTGTCAGCCTGGATCAAACTGGCCGGACAAGTCATTGCGACTGCGGTAGCCGTATATTTTGGAGTGGTGATCCATTTTGTCAGCAATCCCTTTGACGGTATGCTGGCGCTGGGATATTTAAGTATCCCGCTGACGTTTTTATGGATCGTGGGCATTACCAATGCCATCAACCTGATCGACGGCCTGGATGGACTGGCGGCTGGAGTAGCCGGCATAGCCGGTATGACCATGGGCATTGTGGCGCTTATGCAGGGACAGATGGAAACGGCCATAATTGCTTTTACCCTGGTCGCTGCCATTATGGGGTTCCTGCCCTATAATTTCCATCCTGCCCGAACCTTTATGGGAGATTGCGGTTCCAATTTCCTGGGTTTTGTGCTGGGTTGTCTGGCCGTCACCGGGGTTGCCAAGAGTACGGCTTTGATTTCCTTGGTAATCCCGATCGTCATCCTGGGAATCCCCATCTTTGATACTTTTTTTGCGATTTTTCGGCGTATTTATAAGAAAACTCCGATATTCATGCCGGACAAGGATCATTTGCATCACCGGCTGTTAAAATTGGGCTATTCCCATCAGACCACGGTACTGATCATATACGCGATCAGTGGCTTTTTTGCCTTGACCGCGATTGTGCTGAGCTGGTTTGACAATCCCAAAGCGACCTTGGTGCTGGCCTTCCTGCTGCTGTTTATGGTCATCGGGGCAAACCGCATCGGCATGCTGACCGGTCAGACCAAGTCCGCGGTGCACAGCACCGATCAAAGCACCGGGATTTCGTCCTGAGATTGGAAAGTTTGAGGTTATTACCATGTCCAAGCTAAAATTGTTATCAAAACTGGTATTGGTTTTCAGCCTGGTTTTCATGCTGTCTTTTGGGCTGGGCGCTTCCTTGCACAATCTGCTGCTGGCCGACGATGATCCCACCGAAGAGCAGGAACCAACCGTCATCGACGGGGAAAGAACCAATATTCTGCTGCTGGGAACGGATGCCCGTCCGGGGGAGACCCACACGCGCACCGATACGATTATTCTGGCCTCCATCGACCCGGAGCTGAACAAGGTGGCGCTGGTCTCCATCCCCCGTGACACCCGTGTGACGATTAAGGGCAGTACAGACAAGATCAACAGCGCCAACGCGGTAGGCGGACCGGAACTGGTAGCGGATAAAGTGGAAGAAATCGTGGGCGAAAAGATCGACTATTATGTAGAGATGGATTTTGCAGGATTCAAAAAGATCATTGATACCATTGGCGGGGTAGACATTAATGTTGATCAGCGGATGTACAAGCCCTCCGAAGACATTGACCTGCAGCCCGGTCAGCAGCGGTTGAAGGGCAGTCAAGCCCTGGCTTTTGTCCGTTTCCGTGATTATGCCCTGGGTGATATTGAACGCACCGAGCACCAGCAGATTTTCCTGAAGGCTCTGGGAGACGAGTTGCTGCAAGCCAAAAATATTGTCAAACTACCGGCTCTGGTCAAGGTGGTCAAACAAAATATCGATACCAATCTGGGCATGACAGACATGCTGAAAATGGCCAGTTGGGCGCCGGGCTTCAGTAGCGATTCCATTATTGCCCAGACGCTGCCGGGATATTTTTGGGACCAGCGGGATGAATACGGCAATCTGACCATGAGTTACTGGGTGGCTGACCAGGATAAAACCGAGGATTTGCTGGAGAAAATGCTGGCCGGACAAACGGTGGCAGTCGTTTCCGATTCACCGGTTGCTTACAATCCCGGCAATCAAAGCAGTGTTAAAGATAAAGATAAAAATAAAGATAAAGATGACAGCGAAAGCGAAGCGGAGCAAACCATTGAAGAACTTAACTGGGAACGCAGCCGACTGCCCAGCGCCGGGCACGGCATTAAGAACAAAGTATGATCAAGCAATTGACAAAATGGATTAAAGAGGGAATTCCAGCTTAATCGAGCCGGTTCCCTTTTTTCATTGACATTATTGTGATCCTGAACGAAGTAAAGTTATCTTAGCCATGGCCTTTATTTCAAATATGTAGTCCCCGCGGGGGGAATCTCTTAGCCGCATAGATACCAGTAATAATGCATGGTTATGAGATCCGCCGACACTCAGGCTGTGCTTTGCTTGCCTTCTGATCGTTTCGGCACTAGCTGCCCTATAGCAGCGTCGCTTCGGCTCCTCAGGATGACAAAACGGGTACTTTTTCAGTAGTCTCGAATATTTTCTGCGATTCATGAAAGAAAACCAGCCGTTGTGGGTATATACATATAGCGACAGTTTCCTTGATTTTCCTTGTTTTAACAGCAGGATTGATAAAACGACAAGTCGAAGTTTCATTAAAACGTAAATTGCGAGGTGCATTCATGCTTAATAACCCCCAGCCTTTATTACATAGGATAAGCCGTCTTTTGCTGCCCGTTCTGCTGCTGACCCTGCTGTTGATCAGCATGACCCCTGCCAAGGCAGGAGCGGCGAGCGGTATTGTGACCGGGTCAGTGGTCAACGTCCGCTCTTCTCCCGGCAGCAATGGGGATATTATTGGACAGGTATTAAAGGATACGGAAGTTGAGATAACCGCACTTTCCGGCGATTGGTACCAGATCAAGTATGGCAGCCTAAAAGGTTACATTGCCCGTGAGCTGATCGCCGCCAGACAGCAGGTGCAGGTGAAAAATGGTCCCATCAACGCGCGCAGCGGACCGGGAACAGACTATGATATAGTGGCCAGTCTGGGAGACAAACTGGTTTTTGCCGTATTGGGGGAACAAAATGGCTGGTACCGGATCCAACTGCCGGACGGCAGCCTGGCTTTTGTGGCCGGCTGGCTGGTGACCCTGGTCGATATTACCGCCACCACAACCGAAACGGTGACGACTGTGCCGGCAGCGACCAACCCTTCCCCGGTATCCTCTGCTCCGGCCAATCCCAGCGTCATTCTAAATGGCAGCCAGTTGCAGTTTGAAGTCGAGCCGCGCATTGAAAATGGCCGTACCCTGGTGCCCTTAAGGGCCATCTTTGAAGCCATGGGAGCCAATGTGGAATGGAATGACAGCACCCGCACCGTTACCGCCCGCACCAGCAACACCACGGTGGTACTGCCGATCGGCTCTACCAGTCCGACGGTCAACGGTCAGGTCTGGCCATTGGATGTCCCCGCCAAGATCGTTAATGACCGCACCCTGGCACCCCTTCGTTTTGTGGGCGAAGCCTTTGGGGGCAAGGTGGATTGGAATGAACAGACCCGGGTGATCAATATATCCCACACTGCCGGAGCCTTGCCGCCAGCGGTTTTAGTGACCGGCGGATCTGTCAATCTACGCGATAATCCGTCAACCGAAGCAGCCATTGTTGAGGTTGCCCAGGCAGGAGAAAAAATGACCGTGCTGGCGGAAAAAAACAGCTGGTATCAGGTCAGCCGCGGTGGCAGAAATACTTGGGTGGCGGCCTG
>CAZACF010000123.1:0-3459 GCA_964483565.1 uncultured Syntrophomonas sp.
ACGCAAGTCGTTCCTGGAATATTCCATGAGCGTTATCGTGTCCAGAGCGCTGCCAGATGTTCGGGATGGAATGAAACCAGTTCACCGCCGTATTTTATACGCCTTGTATGATCAGGGCATGACCCATGACAAACCACACAAAAAATCAGCCACCATCGTCGGTGAAGTCATGGGTAAATACCATCCCCACGGAGATTCTTCCATCTATCAGGCCATGGTTAAACTGGCCCAACCGTTCTCCATGCGCTATCCCTTGGTGGATGGTCACGGGAACTTCGGCTCGGTCGACGGAGATTCAGCCGCGGCCATGCGTTATACCGAATCCCGTATGTCAAAAATAGCCGGGGAATTGGTCAAGGATCTGGACAAAGAAACCATCGACTGGCGTTCCAACTATGACGATACCCGTCAGGAGCCGGCGGTGTTACCGGCCCGGATTCCCAATCTGCTGGTGAACGGATCTTCCGGTATAGCGGTGGGCATGGCAACCAACATGCCACCCCACAATCTGACAGAAGTGGTAGACGCCTTGAAATTATATATTGATGAGCCCGAAATTGCCTTGGAAGATTTGATGAAGGTCTTGCCTGGTCCGGATTTCCCGACCGCCGGAATAATGGGCGTGAAAGGCATCCGCGAGGCGTATCAGAGCGGCCGGGGCAGCATTATGGTAAGAGCCCGCTATGAAATTGAAGAAAAGCGCAACGGTAAAACCGCTATCATTCTGACCGAACTTCCTTATCAGGTCAACAAAGCCCGCTTGGTAGAAAGAATTGCGGAATTGGTGCGGGACAAGCGCATTGACGGAATCACCGATCTGCGTGATGAATCAGCGCGCACCGGCATGCGCGTGGTGATCGAGTTACGCAGGGATGTTAACGTTAATGTCTTGCTCAATCACCTTTTCAAACATACCCAAATGGAAGAGAGCTTTGGCATCAACAACGTAGCCCTGGTCAATGGAGTACCCAAAACCTTAAGCCTGAAAGATTTATTGAAGTATTATATAGAACATCGTCAGGATGTCATCACCCGCCGAACCATCCATGATCTGAAGCTGGCCCAGGCTCGTAAGCATATTGTGGAAGGTCTGCAGATCGCGATCGATAATCTGGATGAGATCATCGCCTTGATTCGTTCCTCCAAAGACCGGGAGACGGCGCGCAATGCCTTAATTGATCGTTTTGCGCTGAGTGAATTACAGGCCAATGCTATATTGGATATGCGTTTTGCCCAATTAACCGGCTTGGAAAGAACCAAAATAGAAGAAGAGTTCCGCGAACTGGTAGCCCGGATCGCGGATTATGAAGACATCCTGGCCAACCCCGCCAGGGTACTGGCGATCATCAAAGAAGATCTGGATGAAATCAAGCAAAAATATGGGGACAAGAGACGCACTGAAATCAGTTATGAGAATGTTGATCTGGATGAAGAAGATTTTATCGATGACCATGAAGTCGTCATTACCCTCAGCAATCGGGGCTATATCAAACGCCAGCCGCTGGATACCTACAAAGCCCAGAAGCGAGGCGGGAAAGGCATAAGCTCCAATATCCGGGCGGAGGATTTTGCCCTGGACATTCTGGTGACCGGAGCGTTAAATCATATCCTGTTTTTTACCAACCAGGGACGGGTGTTTTCCACCAAAGCCTATCAAATTCCGGAAGCATCCCGCCAGGCCAAGGGATTATCAGTCGCCAATATTATGGAATTGAGACCGGATGAGAAAGTCAGCACTTTGATCGCCGTGAAAGTTTTTGATGATAGACATCTGTTGATGGCTACCCGCAGTGGGGTGGTCAAGAAAGTGCCCTTAAATCTTTTCAGCAAAATCAGAAAAACCGGCTTGATCGCCATTGATCTGCATGAAGACGACGAACTGGTTGGGGTCTTAAGAGTAGATAACAATGATCAGATTATGCTGGTTACCAGTTACGGGCAATCGATCAGCTTTGATGAACAACAGGTTCGTCCCATGGGAAGAACCGCCGCAGGTGTGAGAGGAATAAAACTAAGACAGAATGACTTTGTGGTGGGCGTAGATAAACATCGCACCAACGGAGAAGCTGTTTTGGTAACACTGAAGGGCTACGGCAAACGAACCCGCCTGGAGGAATTCAATATTCAGAATCGCGCCGGTAGCGGACTTAAAACCATCGAAGTAGGCAAAAAGAATGGCCCGGTGGTGGGCTTCAAGGTGGTCAAGGAGGATGAAGAAATCATTATACTGACCAGCGAAGGACATATCATTCGACTGGAGACCGAAGATATCTCCACCCAAAAAAGATATTCCCGGGGAGTGGTGCTGATGAGAATCGATCCGGCAGACAGCATTGCTGCAGTAGCTCGTTTCAAAGCAGAAAAAGAAGAATAAGCTAAATTCTAATCGTTGGAGGGAATTCAGATGGTCGAGAAAGGAACCTTTACATTAAAATCAGGCCTGGCTCAGATGTTAAAAGGCGGTGTGATTATGGATGTCACTACCCCTGAGCAGGCAAAAATAGCAGAAGCCGCCGGAGCTTGCGCGGTCATGGCTCTGGAAAGAGTGCCGGCTGATATCCGAGCCGTCGGGGGGATTGCCCGTATGGCTGACCCCACCGTTATCTTAAAGATCATGGAAGCGGTGACCATTCCAGTTATGGCCAAATGCCGTATTGGGCATTTTGTGGAAGCCCAGATACTGGAATCACTGGGAGTCGATTATATTGATGAAAGCGAAGTACTGAGCCCGGCTGATGACAAATATCATGTCTATAAAAATGATTTTAAGGTTCCGTTTGTATGCGGCGCCCGTAATTTAGGAGAGGCATTGCGGCGGATTGGCGAGGGTGCGGCCATGATTCGCACTAAGGGGGAACCCGGCACCGGCAACGTCATCGAAGCCGTGCGCCATATCCGCCAGGTCAATGACGAAATTCGCTGGATCAGCAACCTGCCCCCCGAAGAATTAATGACTGCTGCCAAGGAATTGCAGGCTCCTTATGAACTGGTACTCGAAGTAGCGCGGCTCAAAGCCCTGCCGGTGGTCAACTTTGCCGCCGGCGGCATCGCCACCCCGGCGGATGCGGCGATGATGATGCAACTCGGCTGCGATGGCATTTTTGTCGGCTCCGGCATCTTTAAGTCCGGCGATCCGGCCACAAGAGCCAAGGCCATTGTAGCCGCCACCACCTATTTCAATGATGCGGCAGTCCTGGCCGAAGTATCCAGAGATCTGGGCGAAGCCATGGTGGGCATCAATATTGATACCATCAAGCCGGAGGAAAGGATGCAGGAGCGTGGCTGGTAAAAAAATCGGCATCCTGGCTTTACAAGGAGCCTTCCGTGAACACCAGCAGGCGCTTATCCATTGCGGAGCGCAAGCCCTGCAGATCAGAACCGCCCGGGAATTAGAAACAGTGGAGGGGCTGATCATCCCCGGCGGAGAAAGTACCACCATCGGCAAATTAATGCAAGCCT
>CAZACF010000123.1:3469-7371 GCA_964483565.1 uncultured Syntrophomonas sp.
CTGGGGAACCTGTGCCGGAATGATTCTGCTGGCCCGCAAAATCGTGGAAATGGATCAGCCGATGCTCGGCTTAATGGATATGGCCGTGGTAAGAAACGGTTTCGGTCGCCAGGTGGACAGCTTCGAAACCGAGCTGGAGGTTGAAACGATCGGCCAAGTGAAAGGGATATTCATCCGTTCTCCTTATGTAGATCATGTCTGGGGCGCTACCCGGGTCATGGCTTGTCATGAGGGAAAAATCGTCATGGCGGAAGCAGAGCGACTGCTGGCCACAGCCTTTCATCCGGAGCTGACCGGTGATACAAGTATACATGACTATTTTTTAAAAAAAGTAGCAGATTAACTTGAAATTGCTCGTTTACTATAATATAATGAAGCCCAAACGCAATAATAGTTATGAGAGCGATGAAAAGGATCAGTAAGATTTAGGACTATCTCAGAGACCTGGTGGGGGCTGCGAACCAGGATAGGCCATTTCTGAATCCGCCTTGGAGCAGACTGCAAACCAGTTACGGTGGTTCCGTTATAACCTTGAAGCGGGTGCATTTATGCACCAACTAGGGTGGCAACGCGGGAAATACCTCTCGTCCCTGACCGGGATGAGGGGTTTTATTGTTTGGAACAATAAAGGTTTCCGGGACTCGCAAGCAAGCTTTGATTGCGTAAGCGGGTGGGGTTCTTTTATTTATATTAAGGAGGCTTATTTGAGCATGATGGGTGAACCGTATTTGTTTTTGCCTGGCCCGACCCCGGTACCGGAGCGCGTGGCCCGCGCGATGAACCGGCCCATGATCAATCACCGCGGCGATGAATTTAAAGGCATTTTGGAAGATGTTACCGTCGGCATCAAAAAGATTTACCGTACCAGCGCCAATCTATTAATATATCCCGCCTCCGGGACGGGTGGACTGGAAGCCGCAGTGGCGAATTTTGTTTCTCCGGGGGATCAGGTGCTGGCCGTCTCCATCGGCGTCTTTGGTGATCGCTTTGCCAATATTGCCAAAGCCTTCGGGGCACAGGTGGAAAAAATGGATTTTGCCTGGGGAACCGGTGCTGATCCGCAAAAAATTAAAGAACGTCTTGCTCAGGACAAGGAGCATCAGATCAAAGCCGTTTTAATTACCCAGAACGAAACATCTACCGGTGCATACAATGATGTTAAAGCAATTCGAGAGGCCATAGGCGATCATCCGGCGCTGCTGATGGTGGATGCGGTAAGTGGTTTGGCAGCGCTCGATTTACGCATGGACGAATGGCAGCTGGATGTCGTCGTCAGCGGCTCCCAAAAAGCCTTTATGATCCCGCCGGGGCTATGTTTTATGGCCTTTAGCGATAAAGCCTATAAAGTTCATCAGATCAATACCAATGTCAAATACTACTGGGATCTGGAAGAGGGTCTAAAATATCAAAGAATCGGGCAGACCCCGTTTACCCCGCCCATTTCCTTATATTATGGATTGCACGAGGCATTGCAGATGATGGAGGAAGAAGGCCTGGATAACGTGATTGCCCGCCATATCGCCTACCGTGATCTGGTGCGTGCCAGTGTAAGAGCTATGGGACTCAAGCCGCTGACCGAAGACTGTTTTGCATCCTCCGCGGTAACCTCAGTGATTGCACCGCCCGAGATCGGGGCCAATCCGATCCGCGAATATATGTTGGAGCAGTTCAATATCATTTTGGCCGGCGGGCAGCAAAGCTTGGACAATGTGGTTTTTCGCATCGGCCATCTGGGTTATATCCGTGAGCTGGATCTGCTGGCAGTGTTAGCTGCCTTGGAGATCACCTTGCTCCATTTTGAATATCCCATGGAATTGGGAGCCGGGCTAAAAATAGCCCAAAAAGCCATACTAAATATGCACAATCGATGACTCAACCTTGAAAGGAGAATAATAATGGAGAGAAAAAAAATTATTGTAAGCGAAAGAATCGCCGAAGAAGGACTGGCCATTCTCAGAGAAAAAGCCGAGGTTGATTTCAGAGACGGTATTTCCCGGGAAGAGCTGTTGTCTATTATTGATCAATACGATGCTCTGATCGTAAGAAGCATTACCCAGGTAAACGAAGAATTGATCCAGCGTGCCACCCGTTTAAAAGTGGTAGGACGGGCGGGCAACGGCATTGACAATATTGATGTGGAAGCCTGCACCCGTTACGGTGTTATCGTGGCCAATACCCCCGACAGCAACACCATATCCGCCGCAGAACAGACCATTAGCCTGTTGCTGTCCTCAGTGCGCAATACTGCCTGGGCCAATGACGTGCTCAAAGGCGGTACCTGGGATCGCAAGCCTTTCCGCGGTACCGAGTTGTACGGCAAGACCGTGGGCATCGTAGGTCTGGGCAGAATCGGCTCCATGGTGGCCACTCGTCTTAAAGCCTTTAACATGAAAGTAATCGCTTATGATCCTTATATTGCAGATGAGCGTTTCGTAAAATTCGGCGCCGAGAAGAAAGAAACCCTGGAAGAACTGATGCGCGAAGCCGACGTCGTTACCGTGCATACCCCCAGAACCGAAGAAACCACCCATATCATTAATGAGCAAGCGCTGTCTATTGCCAAAGAAGGCGTCATGCTGGTTAATTGCGCCCGCGGCGGCATCATGAAGGAAAGCGCCTTACTGGAAGGCCTTAAATCAGGCAAAGTAAGAAGCGTGGGCCTGGACGTATTTGAAAAAGAACCCGCCGTAGGCAATCCCTTGTTTGACTTTGACCGGGTGGTTTGCACCCCGCATCTGGGGGCCGATACCTTTGAAGCCCAGAAACGAGTCGGAGAAACCATTGCCGAACAAGTACTGCTGGCCCTTGAAGGAGGCATTGTACCCAATTTGGTCAACCTGCCCTCCATGCTCAGTGATGAACTGAATTATCTGCGTCCCTATATCAGCCTGGCGGAAAAGATGGGTAAAATCTATTATCAGCTCCATAAAAATCCCCTTAGCCGGGTGGAAATAACCTATAGCGGTCCATTTACCAGCAACGATACCGAAATTTTGACCATCGGCTTCCTGAAAGGCTTACTGGAGCCGGTCTTGTGGGGGAAAGTCAATTACGTCAATGCCCGCCTGATGGCCGAGGAGCGCGGCATAAAAATTTTTGAAGCCAAGGAAGAACAGAGCGCCAGAAGATACAAAAATATCATCACTATGAAATTCTTCAGTCCCAATCATGAGCTGGAAATTTGCGGAACCATTTCCCGAGCCAGAAATCCGCTCCTGGTAGAGATTGACGGCTATGAACTGGAAGCCGATTTGGACGGCTATGTGCTGATGCTGCAGAACGAAGACCGCCCCGGCATAATCGGTCAGTTAACCATGGCCATGGGTGATGCCGGTGTCAATATTGCCTTCATGCGGGTGGCTCGCAAGACCAAAGGTGAAACCGCCATCATGGTGCTTAATGTTGACAACAAGGTGGAAGAAGAAACGATTTTAAAGCTGACCGAAATAAAAGGGATAGTAGGCACACCCAAGCTGCTGCATTTCTAAGCCCGGCAACTTGGGGCCGGAAGGAGAAGAATTATGCTGGATGCCAAAATGATCAGAGCCAATCATGAAAAAGTCGAACAAGCCATGCACAACCGAAACATGCCGGGAGCGCTGGACAACTTTTTGCGCCTGGACGAAGAGAGACGCAAGTTGCTGACCCAGGTGGAAGCGGTCAAGAGCTATCGCAACAAAGCCTCCCAAGAAGTAGGGGAGCTGAAGAAAAAGGGCCAGAATGCCGATGAACTGATGGAAAAAGTCCGCTCCGTCAGCCAGGAGATCAAAGAGCTGGATGACCAGATCAAGCTCGTGGAAACCGATCTGGACAAAATTCTGCTCAATATTCCTAACATCCCTCATGGGTCGGTACCGGTAGGGGGAGACGAGCACAGCAACATAGAAATGAGGCGCTGGGGA
>CAZACF010000124.1:0-7299 GCA_964483565.1 uncultured Syntrophomonas sp.
TTGTCAACATGCAGGAATGAATAAGGATTGCCTGCTACCATCTGCCTGGCTTCTTCGCTGCTCATCACGTCATAGGGCAGGGCTGCGACCCGCTCGGCCAAATCTGCTTTAGGCCGGATCGCTTGAAAAGGTCTGATTGTCGACATTGAAGTTTCCTCCCTGGTTTATAATTTCAGGATATCATTGATATGATCTAAAAGTTCTTGCAGCTCTTCCCTGCTACATTCAGCCATATGGGCGATGCGGAAGGTTTTGTCCTTTAATTTGCCATATCCGTTGGAAATCTGGAACCCGCGCTCGCCCAGTTTTTTATTTAGATCAGCCACATCTATATTGCGAGTGTTCTTCATATTGGTAAGGGTATTGGACAGATATCTTTCATCGGCAAACAGTTCAAAATACTGGCGGCCCCATGCACGGGTCATTTCCGCCATTTCGAGGTGACGACGGAAGCGGTTTTCCAAGCCCTCCTGTAAGATTTTGTCCAATTGATAATCCAGGGCAAACATATGCGATAGAGACGGCGTGGAAGGATACTGATAGTCTTTTTTCTTGATGTAATCATACAAGGCAAGCAAATCCAAGTAGTAGCCGCGATAAGGGACCAGCTTGGCTCTTTCGACCGCTTTGGCAGAAAAGGAACAGATCGACAAGCCCGGCGGCAATCCCAGGGCCTTCTGGGTGGAAGTGATGCAAATATCAACCCCCAGCCGGTCGACTTCTATTTTGGTTCCGCCCATGGAACTGACAGCATCCATACAAAAAACCACTTCGGGATATTTTTTCACAACTGCTGCGATTTCTTCAACCGGGTTCATCAAGCCAGTCGAAGTCTCATTATGGGTAATTGTCAACAAATCATATTGACCCGTCGCCAGAGCCTGCTCAACCATCCCGACCGTTGTGGCCTGGCCCCATTCCACCTCAAAAAGATCAGCCGGCACATGGTTGGCAAGCGCCATTTCATGCCAGCGGTTGCCAAACGCACCAATGGAAAATACCGCGGCTTTTTTCAACGTACAGGAACGCACTGCGCCTTCCATCAGACCACTGCCGGAGCTGGTAGAAAGCAAGATCTCTTCCTGGGTATAAAACACCTGTCTCAATTTATCACTGATGCGATGTTGGAGTTCAGAAGCATTTTTACTTCTGTGACCAATCATGGGTGCAGCCATTTGCGCCAAAACATCCGCACTTACTTCCACCGGGCCGGGAATAAACAATTTTTTGTGCACGGCTCAAACCTCCATTAATGAAATCGGATTGCTACTTCATCATTTTATCAAAAGAAAATCTTTTTTACTCCTTGTTTTACGGAAATAAGCAAATAATATTCAATCATCCGGATATTACGCTGATGACGATACTTTACTCCTGCCAGTATTAAATGCGCCTCTTTTACAAATAATTTACTATCTTACGATTGGGAGGCATTGCTATGCTGGTGCAGTTGACCCGGTTTGCTATAACCGGCTTCATAAATACCATGGTCGATTTTGGTGTATTCAACTTGCTGCTAATCCTGACTGCAACGCAAGATTCAGCCATGATCGCCTTGATCAACAGCCTGGCAGTCAGTCTGTCGATCGCCGTCAGTTATTTTTTAAACAAACATTGGACATTCCCACCGGTCAATCGGGATGGGCAGTTGGTGCGTTTTATCCTCGTGTCTCTGACCGGCATTATAATCAACAGCGGCACCGTCTCTTTACTGGTACTCTCATTCAACACTGCCCCTCTTTCCTCGATCGTTTTTTACAATGTCGCTAAAATCCTGGCTTCCTTGGTATCAAGTGTCTGGAATTTCCTGGCTTATCGCAGTTGGGTTTTCCGGGCAAAAGCTGACAAACTTGAATTCCCCTCTAAATCTCTCGCTGAAGGACTGGTCAGCATTATCATCCCTGCTTATAACGAAGCCCGGCGCTTGCCCTCAAGATTAGAGCAATTGGCTGGTTTGTCGGGTAAGCTGCCGATTGAAATAATTGTCGTCAATGATGGCAGCCGGGATAACACTGCCAGCTTGATCAGGGAATTTGCCCTGCAATATCCATTTATTAAATATGTACAGCATAAAAACAACCGAGGCAAGGGGGCGGCGGTACAAACCGGTATGTATCAGGCTAGCGGCGATTATCTGGTTTTTACCGATGCCGATGATACGTATACCCCTGATCATATCATACAGGTTGTGCAAAATCTGCAAGCCGGCCGGGAAATCGTTATTGCCTGCCGACATGGTCAGGGCAATCGCAGAATCCAAGGCGAGTCCCCATGGCGCGGGTGGCAGGGCAAAGCCTTTAATCTGCTGGTCAGGATACTGCTTTTGCCCGGGACTGAAGACAGTCAATGTGGTTTAAAAGGATTCTTACGTCCAGCGGCAGCCCAAATATTTTCCCGCCAGCGTACCTGGGGATTTGCCTTTGATGTTGAACTGCTTGTTCTGGCACGTCATCTGCTTTTACCAGTCAAAGAGATCAAGGTAGCCGGGATTGATTGCCCAGGCTCAACCGTTTCCCATTTGCTTGCCCCGCTGTCCATGCTGTTGGATCTGATTCGGATCAAACTGGCAGTCTGGTTTAACCGTTATTCCCTGCCCGGCCACACCAATCCAGCACCGCGTTGGGCACTGGTCAGCAGTCTTTTTTCCCTGGCTTTGCTGGTACGATTGCCCTGGTTATGGGAATTCCCGCGTTATATCGATGAATTGAAAGAAGTGCATCTGGCGTATCAAATCTATCTGGGGAACACCATGCCTTTGCATAATATGGCCCACGATATTGGGGCACTGCATAATTATATTCTGGCAGCCATATTCAAAATTTGGGGCGTAAGCATTTATTGGCCACGCTTATATGTGGCCGTGACTTCTGCCCTGACGGTGGTTTTGATTTATTATATCGGCAAAAACCTTTTTGGCAAATGGGTCGGAATCATTGCTGCTTTGCTGTTAACCGGCAACGGGATGCATATTCTGGTCACCCATATGGCTTGGTCGAACTGCACAACTCCTTTTTTCTTCTGTTTGGCCTGGCTGGCGTTGATCAATGCCGAGCAAAAAGGCAGCGGGATCTGGCTGACTATTTCCGCATTTTTATGGGCACTAGCTTTGCAGACCCACTCCTCAGTAGTCGTTTATATCCTGGCAGTATGCTTGTATATCTCGCGTTTGCAATTTCGCAAACAAACTGGGATAAAAGCCAGCGGTTTTGTATGGGCAGGTCTGGTTTTCCTGGCCGGTTATGCCAATATGATTTACTATAATATTATTTCAAGGGGCGGCAGCATTTATTGGCTGAAACATAAAAGTTATGCGCTGGAACAGCAACCTTCCCCGGCATCATATCTGGAAAATCTCCAAGCCATGCTGATCGAATTGCTGCGTACACTCAGTTCTTCCTATCAGCAGCAGGAAAGTTGGGGACAGTATCTCCTCAACCCCTGGTTCAGCGCTGCACTTTTACTGGTAATGGTTGGGATTTACTATGCCTATAAAGCAAAGCAGCTTTTGCCTTTGTACTTTTTAGGAGTAGGTTTGCTGATCATTCCGTGGGTAAATGAGCGCTATGTCTTTTTTCTGGCCACCCGCTATATCATGCCCCTGGTGCTGTGTGCCTTATTGATTGCCGCACTAGGTCTGCTGCACCTTGCCCAGGATCTCCATGCCATGCTGGGCAGCAGACGCCTCTTTCGAGGGCCGGCAGTGGCCATATTAGCTGTATTTATGATATTACAGTTGATCCCTTTCTACACCTATTGTTATCGTAATTCGGATACCAATCAGTCGAATCGTCTTGCCATGCAAATATTTCAGAAAGCCGTCAACATCAGCCGACAACGAGCGAGTCTGGTAATGGTGGACAAGAACCTGTCTTTGGAAAATGATCCTCTGCCCTATCTTTTCACCTTGGTTCAGCAGCCTTACCGGGTGGTCGATCCGGCGATATTGACCATGGCCAATCCGCTTGATAACAATCATGCCACCGACACTTATGGGAGTAATTTGATCGGAATTATCAGTGCCGAAAGTTTCTATTCGTTGCGCGAAAGTTTAAGTCCCAGGGAAATTGACTCTTACTCGTGTGAGCTAACCCTGTCTGCTGCTGATCGCGGGCAAAGAAAGGTATATGTTCTCGATCTTGGTAAAATGAATCGCAATCTGCCGGACATTGAATCTTCCGGGCTAAATTAAGGTTCTTTATTGAGCCTTTAAAATCTCCAAAGCTCGCCCGTATTGCTGGTCAACTTCAGGCAGCACTTTATAATATTGCTGGTTAAGCGCTTGCTGGGTGGTGAAATCCAAAACTCCATACGCATAAAGGCCTTGGTCTGACTGGAATTTTTGGATGGCAGCAAAGGTTTGACTGTCCAGCATCATATCGGGAGTTCCAATCTCATAGCCGATAATCTTCAATATTTTTTCGGCATTGTAAACGTCCAGTCCTTCATCGTTGAGAGCCGGTTTAACCGTTTGGGTCAGTTTGACAATGCTGTTGACGTAAATGCCGTTTTTAACTTCCGGATCAACGACCGTTTCATCAGGCGTCAGTCCCAATCCGTCGATCATTCGCCCAGCCGGAGTTTTATAAGTACCAGTGGTGATTTTAAGCAGACCCAGCACATCCTCATCACCCAGTGCCATCTGTTCCGACAATTTCAAGTCATAAACATTTACGATTTCCGATTTCTGTCCGTATTTTTTAAATCCCTCCGGGCTAAGGATCGGCAAGACTGATTGCACTCTGGCTTTTCCGAAAGTTTTTGAACCCACCAAGGTTCCGCTCCTGGTATCCTGGATCGCCCCGGCCAATATTTCCGAAGCACTGGCCGTCATTCCGTTGACCAGTACCACAATCTTATATGGCGATTCATCCAAATAGGATTTATAAATCGTATCTTTTAGAGATGGATTTCTGAATTCCAGGGTGCTGATGGTCCCTTCCGGCACCAATTGCCGGGCAACCGCAATAGCCTGATCGACTTCCCCTCCGACATTGTTTCTTAAATCAAGAATGATGCGGTCAACCCCTGCTGCATCAGCAGCGTTTTGGGCTTCAGCCCAATAATCATAGGTATTCGAATTGAAAGTATCAATTGATATATAAGCGATTCCGTCACGAATCTCATAATTGATCGGATTGATCTTGATCGATTTGCGCGTCAGCGTATAGTTGTGCAAGCTCTTGTCACGCAGAATTCCAATATGCACTGAGGAGTCCTCTTCCCCGCGAATCAGGCTGCTGACCTCATCAACGGAAGCTCCGATTACATCTTTGCCTTCTATAGTAGCGATCTTGTCACCAATCATGATTCCACTCTTTTCAGCCGGCGACAAGGAAAACACTCTGGTCACTACCACGAAATTCTCCATTTGACTTAATACCACTCCGATTCCACTGTATGTCCCCCCAACTGTTTCCATAAATTGTCGGGACTCCTCCATGGTAAAGAATTCAGTATAGGCATCCATACTGCTGAAAATGCCTTTGATCGCTCCCTGGGTAAGTTCTGCTTCAGTTATGTCATAGTTATATTGCTCCTGGGCTAAGTTCATTAGTTGCTGTAAATACTCACCGGTAAGGGCATTGTCGGTCGAGCTGGCCGCCACTGCCGGCGGAGAAATACAGAATAAACAGGATATCGTAAGAGCCATAACCAGTGCCATTATTTTTTTAATCGGTTTCATTCATAAATCCTCCCTAAAATATTCTAAAATAATAGATCAGCTGAGTATTTCCACACCGTCAGTCGTAACACGCACGGTATGCTCCCATTGGGCAGAGAGTGACCCGTCGGCAGTCACCGTAGTCCAACCGTCTTCCAATGTACGGCACTTGTATGTACCCGCGTTAATCATCGGTTCAACCGTAAATACCATATTAGGCATTAGGACCATCCCTGCTTCCCTGGCACCATAATGATGGACAAATGGTTCCTCATGAAATTGCATTCCAATCCCATGCCCACCGAAATCCCTGACCACAGAAAAACTGTTAGCTAGGGCATGCTGCTCAATCGCATAGGCAATATCTCCAATCCGATTAAACGGCTTGACCTGTTCGATTCCCAGGTATAGGCATTCCCGAGCAATCTCCACCAATTTACGTGCCAGTGGGGAAGGATCTCCGACCAGATACATGCGGCTGGTGTCCCCGTAATAACCATCCAGGATACTGGTAACATCAATATTCACAATATCCCCGTCCTGCAATTCCCTCGCCTCAGGAATGCCATGGCAGATGACTTCATTGATCGAGGTACAGATACTGCAGGGATAGCCGCGGTAATTCAAGCAAGCCGGATATGCCCCATGATCAACGGTGTAATCATGCACCCATTTATCAATGGCATCAGTACGCATACCCGGTACAATTCTCCCCTCCAGACTATCCAGTATCCTTTTGCTGAATTGGCTTGCCCTTCTGATTCCGTCTATCTGACTTTCCGTCTTGATCAGTTCCCTGCCCGGAACTTCCATTCCCTCCATTTCCAGGCGAGAAAGCTGTTCATCCAGTTCCAAATGGCATTTCTTATATTTCTTTTGACTACCACACCAGCAAAAATCGTTTCGATTGATTTTATTAATCTTACAGGCCTCCTTATGTATTAAACAATTGACGAAATGTGATTCTTTTGTATAATTCAAAAAGCCGAATGTCTTATGAATACCAACCAAATGAGGTACCCTATGGCATTTAGTATAAAACAATCATGCATATAAAGGTATTTTAACACTATCAACAAACAATGCGTAGCACTGTTTGTCAAAGCTATATGGAAAAAAATAACCGGCCAGGATTTTCATCCCTGACCGGTTCATAATCTTTTACTTTATCAATAAGCTATTTGATACCCATGCGAATGCATCCATCCAAACGAACCGTTTCTCCATTTAAATAGGAATTTTCAATCATATGACAGACCAACAGGGCAAATTCGGCTGGTTCTCCCAAACGTTTGGGGAAAGGCACCTGAGCACCCAACGAATCACGTGCAGCCTGCGGCAGCAGGGCCATCATGGGAGTATCAAATATGCCTGGAGCAATTGTATTGACCCTAATTCCATCCCGGGAAAGATCGCGGGCTGCCGGCAGCGTCATGCCTACAATTCCAGCTTTGGAAGCAGAATAAGCCGCCTGCCCCATCTGTCCATCAAAAGCCGCCACTGAAGCTACATTTATGATAACGCCTTTTTCGCCTTTTTCATTGGGAGTATTTTTACTCATCTCCCAGGCCGCTAATCTCATTACATCAAAAGTACCGATTAGATTTATGTCTATCACCATTTTATACCATTCAAGT
>CAZACF010000125.1:0-7251 GCA_964483565.1 uncultured Syntrophomonas sp.
GTCCCGCAACCCTGGAGTCAAAATGGAGAAATAAGCCACTACCACGATCTGGCCGCCGGGCAGATGGAGCATATTTATATGCAGGTAGCGGAGGGACAGGCAAAGCTGCAGCTGAACCTTAGGGTATTGGGATCGCTGAACAACTTACAGGGAAGAGTCAGAATGCATATTTTTGATGCATCCGGCCAGCTTTATAACGTAAGCGAATTTGCCGGCCAAGCGCCCCAGGGCCTGAATGCCCAGCGGGATGTTAGCGAGGAAATAGATTCTCCCCAGGCCGGTATCTGGGAAGTGGTTATTTACAGTTCGTCTACCTTGAGTGATTTCGGTCTGGACAAAAGCAATTATGTATTCAACGCCAGCTTGGGTAAACCGGCCCCCAAGCCAGATTATATAGAAAATGAATTTATTATCGGTTCTGCCCATCCCCGCACTGCGGACAGCCCGGCCGATATTTGGCTGACAATCCTCAATGTTAGCGACCATTCTCCTTATACGGGTCTTCTGCAGATTAATGAACGACTCTATTATGTCGAGCAGGGCAAGGTACAGGTGACAGCAGATGTGAAGCGTTATTCAGTCAACCTGGTAGTACAAAGAGTGAATTGAGGATTTGGTATAATTAAATTAATTTTTCGCTGCTCTCAGGCCTGTTCTGAAGACGTATTTACATTACGTTCAAGGGGCAGGCTTTTTTACGGGCGGGGACCGATGATAACAGATGCTTTCATGTCGATCTTGTGCCGCAAAAAAGCAGCCGGAACTGAAGTTGGAACAGGCTGATGATCATTAAGAAAAAGACTAAGGCGGGCTTAAAAGTTTTGGCGAGGTAACCGGCGGTGACTTTGTGTTTTGACTTGCCGGAGGGAATATATTACTATGATGCTAAATGAGATGAGCACGATGGGGAAGGAAGAAAAGAATGTATTTGGGAAAAGTGATGGTGGTTTTCGGTACGCGGCCGGAAGCGATTAAAATGGCGCCGGTTATCAAGGAATTACAAAAGGTTGAGGATATAAAGACAGTGGTGGCAGTTACCGCCCAGCATCGGGAGATGCTTGATCAGGTGCTGCATTTGTTTGAGATCGAACCGGATTATGATCTTGATTTGATGAAGGAAAAACAGGATCTGTTCAGCATCAGCAGCGGGGTGTTGACCGGCATGAAGGAAATTTTGCTGCAGGAAAAACCGGATTTGGTGTTGGTGCACGGGGATACCAGCACTACCTTTGTGGCAGCTCTGGCGGCCTTTTATTGCATGATCCCGGTGGGGCATGTGGAGGCCGGTCTGCGTACCCGCAATAAGTATTCGCCTTTTCCGGAGGAAATGAACCGGACCTTGACCGGACGGCTGACCGAATTGCATTTTGCTCCGACGGATATTTCCCGTGATAATTTGCTGCTGGAAGGCACGGCGGCTTTTAAAATCTGGGTCACCGGCAATACCGTCATTGATGCGTTGCTGGCAACCATTCGCGATGAATATTCATTTGATCACCAATTGCGGGGGATAGATTTTTCCCGCCGAATTCTGCTGGTCACTACTCACCGCCGTGAAAACTGGGGAGAAAAGATGCGCGACATCTATAAAGCGCTGCTACGGCTGGTGAATGATTTTGCCGATGTGGAAGTGGTATTTCCGGTTCATCTCAACCCGACGGTCAGGGATTTGGCGGTGGAAATGCTGGGTGGCAAGGAACGGATCCACCTGTTGGAACCGCTGGATTATGAACCTTTTGCCAATTTAATGAGTCGCAGCTACCTGGTGCTGACTGATTCGGGCGGAATGCAGGAAGAAGCTCCGTCTCTGGGCAAACCGGTGCTGGTGCTGCGGGATACCACGGAAAGGCCGGAGGCGATTACCGCAGGAACGGTTAAACTGGTGGGAACCGGGGAAGAAAACGTCTACCGGGCAGCAGCTTTGTTGCTGGCTGATCGGGCCGAATATGATCAAATGGCCCGCGCCATTAACCCTTATGGAGACGGTAAAGCCGCTCGCCGGATCGTTAATGTAATCAAAGAATACCTTTATGTTCGCATAGGTGCGCAAGGCAAAAACTAAGCAGCTTTTTTTCCGGTTGGCAGGGATATCACAATTTGGCTAGAATAAACCTAAAGGTCTGATACAAACAAGCCGACAACTTGAGTTTATTTGTTATGTCAGCAGCCTGACTCATTGAAGGAGGAAAAACATGTCTGTTATAAAGTTTGGCACGGATGGATGGAGAGCCATCATAGCCAAGGAATTCACTTTTGAAAATATCAAGATCGTGGCTCAGGGGATCGCTTGTTATTTAAAAAGCACCCAACATTATAAAAAGGGTGTGGTCGTGGCTTATGACAATCGTTTCCTGTCGGAAAAGTATGCTGATGAATGTGCCCGGGTGCTGGCTGGCAACGGAATTAAAGTGTTGCGATTTATGAAGGCGGTGCCCACCCCTCTGGCTGCTTTTGCGATCCGCCACATGGATGCCGGAGGAGCGATCATGATCACCGCCAGTCACAATCCCCCCGAATACAATGGCATAAAGTTTATACCCGAATACGCCGGGCCGGCATTGCCGGAGGTGACGTCGGCCATTGAAGAGGAAGTGAATCGTATTTTAAACGGCGGCAAGGTTTATGAAATTGATTTGGAAGAAGCGCTGCCGTTGGATTTATTGATAGACATAGAGCTGGACAAAGAGTACGGCACGCATTTATTACGCATGATAAATCCTGATTTTATCAAGGAAAAACCAATGCGGATCGTGGCTGATCCGATGTATGGCGCGGGTATCGGCTACTTGGATCGGATTTTGGCAGAGTTGGGAGTGGAAGTAAAAACCATCAACAATTACCGTGATCCGCTCTTCGGCGGAAGTATGCCGGAACCAACTGATGCCATTCTGGGTGATTTGAAACGGGCGGTGCAGTCTTACCAGGCCGATCTTGGGCTGGCGCTGGATGGTGACGCGGATCGTTTTGGGATTATTGATGCTGATGGAGATTTTATTACCCCCAATCAATTCAGCTACCTGCTTTTCGATCATCTAATCAAGACCCGGACGTACCGTGGTCCGGTGTGTCGTTCGATCGCCACCACCCATATGCTGGACAAAATCGCCCGGGAAAATGGCCTGACTGCGATTGAGACCCCGGTGGGGTTTAAGTATATCGGCGCTTGTATGCGGGAAAAAGGCTGCATGATGGGCATTGAAGAGAGCGGCGGATTGACAGTATTTGGCCATGTCCCTGAGAAGGACGGCATCCTGGCTTGTCTGTTGGCAGTCGAAATCATGGCCTATAGCGGGAAGACATTTAAACAATTAAAAGCTGAGCTGGCTGAGAAGTATGGCAACATTTGCAGTGAAAGAATTGATATAAAAACCTCGGAAGCGGTAAAAACAAGGGTTCTGGCTGAATTGGCGGGATGGCAGCCTCGTACGTTTGCCGGGGTTAAAGTGGAAAAAATCAATGAGCTGGAGGGAAAACAGCTGCTGTTGGAAGACGGCAGCTGGATCTTGATTCGTTCCTCCGGAACGGAACCGCTGTTTAGGATATATTGTGAAGCATCTCATCCGGAGCGGATTAGAGAACTGAAAAATGAAGTAATCAAGCAGTTGTCTCTGAACGTTTAAGCGGGTAATCATTTTGAATCCTTTCGGCATAGTATATAATAGCATGCCGGAAGGAGTTTTTTTATGCTGATATTGTTGAAGCTGGCTGGTTTCGGGTTATGGCTGGCCATGATGATAAGGTTGATCCTGATGCCGCCTGAGGTTCACGGCAGATTTTTGTTGACGCTGCCGTTGGTTGATCCTCAAAAGGCTGAGTATGAAGCCAAATCAGCTCTGAGTCGTCTGCTGCCTGCAGAGCAGCTTTGTTTGGCCATATCCAGCCGGCAGCCGGACTGGGTCGAACTGTTTGCCATTGCTTCCTGCTTGCAGCGTGCCAATCCTTCCATTGTGATTAACACGGAGGCTGAAAACGGAGTGCCGATAACCATAAATGTCTGAACGATTAACGGAAAGACCAGGTAATAGTATGAATTATGGTATAATAAGTTAATTCGAGAAGAGTAAAACGAACGTTTAGGATTGAACGATTCTGCTGGTCCAGGTATTTTGGCGATGGAGTCAAATTGTTAGGTGGGGGGATATAAATGCTCGATCGGGTTTTGGATATTTTGTTCCCGCAGATGGAGTGCTGTATTTGTCACAAACAGGGTAGATTCAGCAGCCGCAAGCCTTGGTGCAATGATTGTGAAGCCAATATGCTGGTGCTGCAATGTGAGTGTTCCACCTGTGATATATGTGGTAAATACCTGCCTGACGGAGGCCCCCTTTGTCTGGATTGTCAGCAGGAGCCTCCCCGTTTTGATATTGCCAGGGCAGTAGGGCCTTATGAGGAACCCTACCGGATCACCACCAAAGTACTAAAATTTATGGGACGCAAGTACCTGAGTGTACGCATGGGAGAAATGATGGCGGAAAAAGTCAGGCAGGAACCGCGTTACAAGAAAATTGACTTGATCGTACCGGTTCCCATATCCTGGAGCAGTCTCCAGCAACGAGGTTTTAACCAGACTGAGCTGCTGGCCCGCCAGATCAGCAAACATTTGGGCATAGCAACCGATCCTGAAGTCATACATCGCATCAAGGATTCTCCCCACCAGACCGGTTTATCCAAAGCAGAGCGGGAAAGGAACCTGCTGTCTGCCTTTGAGGTAAGACAACCTCATAAAGTAAAAGGCAAAAGCATCCTCCTGGTGGATGATGTATATACCACCGGCTCCACCAGCCGCGAATGCACCAAGGTACTTTTGCAGGCAGGGGCAGCCAGGGTTTGTGTGATTATCTGGGCCAGTGGCAAGGGAATCTGATAGCGGGCGCTTTCTTGCCAATTCTAAAGCCAACGTTTATAATATTGTCAAGTAGTCTGTTGCAACTTAAAGGTAATTATTTCCGCTGTGATAATTTTGCCAGGGCAAGGTGGAAGCGTGAGCATTAAGATGTTTTGCGAGCGACGATCCCCCCGCCTGCGGGAATTTAGTCGGCGGGAAGGAAAGCTTTAGAGGTAACCGAATACTAGCGTCGGGAGTCATCTTGCGGTTGGCTTGAATCCGGCAATATACTAAAAAGTGAGGGATTTTTTTCATGTTCGAAGACAAAGTTTTAGTGTGCCAGGACTGTGAACAAGAGTTTGTATTTACCACCGGAGAACAGGAATTTTATCATGAAAAAGGGTTTGAAAATGAACCCAAGCGTTGCAAAGATTGCCGGCAAAATCGCCGCAATACCGGCGGAAACAGAGGCCCGCGGGAAATGTTCCAGGCCGTCTGCGCGGATTGTGGAGTAGAGACGGAGGTTCCCTTCAAACCGGTTGAAGGAAGACCAGTATATTGCTTGGAATGCTTCCAAAGACAAAAACAGAATTCTTTTTAATTGAGATGATCACCGGGCTATCAAGCCCGGTTTTGTTTTTCTGCCAAAGTCTGCTAATCTCATACAAATTTTTGTGTAGAATATGCCCATTATTGAGTATAATATAAATACGCAGGAAAGGAGTGGTCGTATGAAATTGGATATCAGAGGAAGAAACATCGACATTACCGATGCGCTAAAGGATTATACTACCAAAAGACTTTCCAAACTCGAAAAGTATATCGAAGATGCCCGCATTGCCCAGGTTGCGCTTTCCGTTGAAGGCGAAAGGCACAAGGTGGAGGTAACCATTCCCTTGAATGGGGTGATACTCCGGGGAGAAGTTTCCAGTGATGACATGTACTCGGCGATTGATTTGGTCGAAGAAAAACTCGAAAAGCAAATCGAAAAACATAAAACCAAACTCTATAAAAGCTACCGCGGTGGTGGGTTGAAAAAAGCGGTAGCAGAAGAAATCCAAAAGGAATTGGAAAACAGAGATACAACCGAAAAATTTAAAATCGTGAGAACCAAGCGCTTTGCCCTGAAGCCCATGGATGAAGAGGAAGCCATTATGCAAATGAATCTGTTGGGCCATTCGTTTTTCGTCTTTATGAATGCGGAAACTGAAGAAGTGAATGTGGTTTATAAAAGAAAAGACAAGCACTATGGATTGATTGAACCCGACTTTGATTAGTTGAAGCGGACGGAGCAAAATGATAATATAGTATTGTTTAATGCTCAGACTGAGGAACCTTATGGTTCCTCTTTTTTTGAAAGAAGGGTTACCGATTGATCAAGGAATTTGTCAAAAAAATGATTGATAATAACGAAAAAGAAATTAAAAAAATGAAAGTGGTGGTCGACCACATCAATTCTCTGGAACCGCAGATGCAAGCGCTTGCCGATGAGGCATTTCCCCAAAAGACCAATGAATTTCGTCAGCGCCTGGAAGAAGGAGAAAGCCTTTTTGATCTTATGCCGGAGGCTTTTGCGCTGGTTCGTGAAGCCTCGCGCAGAACGCTGGGGATGCGCCATTTTGATGTTCAATTGATCGGCGGAATGGTACTGAACAAGGGCAAAATATCGGAAATGAAGACCGGTGAAGGAAAAACCCTGGTTGCAACCCTGCCGGCCTATCTGAATGCCCTGACCGGCCAAGGGGTTCACATCGTTACCGTCAATGATTATCTGGCTTCCCGTGACGCCGAATGGATGCGGCCCATCTATGAATTCTGCGGGCTTACGGTGGGATTGATCGTTCATGATCTAAACTATGAAGAACGTCGGGCTGCCTATCAATGTGATATCGCCTATGCCACCAACAACGAACTGGGCTTTGATTATTTGCGTGACAATATGGTGGTATCAGCCGACCATATGGTGCAGAGGCCACTCAACTATGCCATCATCGACGAGGTCGACTCCATTCTGATCGATGAGGCTCGTACTCCGCTGATTATTTCCGGTGAAGGCGACAAACCCACCGATCTATATTATCGGATTGCCAAATTCATCCCCCGTCTGCAGAGTGAAACCGATTACAAGGTGGATGAGAAACAGAATTCTGTGACCCTGACTGAGGAAGGGGTTCAGCGGGTAGAGAAGTTTTTCAACATTCAAAATCTGGCGGAAAACATGGAGCTGGCGCATCATGTCAATCAGGGACTGCGGGCTCATAGCTTGATGAAACGAGACCGCGATTATGTGGTCAAGGAAGACCAGGTTATCATCGTCGATGAATTTACCGGCCGTCTCATGTTTGGACGGCGCTACAGCGATGGCTTGCATCAGGCCATCGAAGCCAAGGAAGGGGTTAAAATCGAAAAAGAATCCCAGACCCTGG
>CAZACF010000126.1:0-7211 GCA_964483565.1 uncultured Syntrophomonas sp.
CACTTTCAGCCGAGGCATAAATCATGGATATGCCGCTGCTGTTGAGAAAACGCTGGGCGGTGCTGATCGGGATCAAGATGACCTCATCATTACTGGCTCCCATCGAGCTGCCGCTTTCATCCAACACCCCGATAACGGTAAAGTTGGTGCCATTTATTTGCACGGTTTTTCCCACCGGATTGGTTCCTGCAGGAAACAGTTCATTGATTACATCTACACCCAGCACAGCTGACTTCTGTCGTTTATCCACATCCAGGCTTAAAATGTCTCGTCCACCCTGGATGGTTCGATTGCGAACGGTTTTGTAATCACTATCCACACCCTGCAGGGACACACTTTCCATTTGATTGGTTCCATATTTAATCGTCACACTACCGGAAGCGACCGGCGCAGATTCGGCTACACCGTCCAAATCGCCAAAAGTTTTGGCTTCATCATAGGTAATCGTATTGGTTGTTCCCCGCCCCATAACACGGACGGTGATTAAATTGGAGCCCATCGATTCAATCGATTCCGTGATCGAAGCAGTTGTCCCCTGCCCGATTGAAACCAGGACAATGACCGCACATACACCAATAATGACCCCCAGCATGGTAAGAAAGGAGCGTAATTTATTGGCCAGGATGCTGTCAACAGAAATCTTAAGCAGCATTTTCAAATCCAATTCAATTCACCCCCTGATCATCGATCAGACCGTCACGGATACTGACGGAGTGACGCGCCTGCCGGGCAATATTCATATCATGGGTAATCAGCACGATGGTTATGCCGCTCTCATTTAGCTCACGCAGCACTTCCATAAATACCTCTCCGGATTTACTGTCCAATGCACCGGTTGGTTCATCGGCCAGAATGATGGGCGGATCTCCAGCCAAAGCTCGTGCTACGGCCACCCGCTGTTGCTGACCGCCGGATAATTGGGCAGGTTTGTGCTTCATGCGGTCGTCCAATCCCACTCTGAGCAATGCTGCTTCGGCTTTTTCTCGCCTCTCTTTAGGAGCCATACCCCGGTATATAAGCGGCAGTTCAACATTTTCAAAAGCATTCAGCTTGGGCAGCAGGTTAAACTGCTGAAATATAAAGCCAATTTTACGATTACGGATGTTGGCCAGTTCATCTTCGCCAAGACGATCGACGGCAATGCCGTCAAGATAATATTTACCTGAGTCAGGAACATCCAGACAACCGATCATGTTCATTAAGGTAGATTTGCCGGAGCCGCTGGGACCAATGACGGCAATCATATCCCCGGCAGGTACGTGCAGAGACACCCCCTGTAATGCATGCACGGTTTCTTCTCCCATCTGGTAGGTCTTGACGATATTTTCAAGCCGGATCATAATTAAAATCCTCCCCCACCGGGCGGACGTCCTCCCGAGCCTGCGCCCGGTCCGCCCATCATCCCGCCGCTCTGTCGCTGTCCAGTTGAAGTGGGATTCTTGGCAGTGGCTTGCAGGGCATTGTAAACAACGGTATCGCCTTCCTGCAGGCCCGAGGTTATTTCAACCATGGTGGCAGTGGACAAACCCACCTGCACTTCGGTCAGTTTTTCTTCCCCACCGCTGCTTGGAAATTTGACGAATTTTCTATTACCCCGGTCAGTAATCGCCTCAAGCGGCAGCAACAGAACGTCTTTTTTAGAGGTGATCAGAATTTCGGCATTGACGTTCATGCCTGCTTTTAGTTCACCCGGATCATCCAACAGCAACAGGACATCAAAAGTTGAAACCCCGGAAGTAACGGTGCCTTCTCCGGCTATTTCAGTAACTTTGGCAGTAAACGTCCGGCCTTCAATGGCATCGCTGGTAATCCGTGCCGACTGACCGGTTTTAACCTTAAGAATATCCAGTTCATCTACGGGAATGGTCACCTGTAAAGTATCCAGGCAGGAAATGGTGACCAGATTGGATTGATTGTCAGTGACCTCTTCTCCTTCGGTTACATTGACGGCAATAACTGTTCCTGATATGGGTGCATACAGTGTCCGTTTTTCCAGTTCCTTGTTTTGCTGGGCAAGACTCAGTTGTTTTTGTTGGATGGCAATTCTCTGATCATTGATTTGTTCATCCAGATCACTGCTCTCCAGTTCTGCCAGGATCTGACCTTTATCAACCCATTGCTTGGCAGTTACATAAAGCCTGGCAACAGTTCCGGAGGTTTTGGCCTGCACGTTGGCGGCCGACGGCCATTCCAGGGTAGTGCCCTCAATCGCTGAAATAGTCCGCTCGGCAGTATGTATTTCAATTTTGGTTATCTCGGTTCCGGAAGTAAGTCTTCCCGGGTTGCTGACCGTAATCAGCGCATCACCCATTCTATTACCTCCGGCAGCATTAATAATGCTCACGCTGGTGACCGTGCCTTTGATGCTGGTCAGATAATCCGCCATAAAAAGATCGGCTTCATCTCCGACATTTATATAAAGATTCGTGCCCAGGTTAAAGGAAGCGCGTGCCTGCATGTGCGTCTGGTCAGTGATGGTAGTAAATGATGAGCCTTTGCCGACATTATCGCCTATCGCAGGCAGGTTATCACCCAAAACTCCAGCAGCATTCGCTACGATTTTTAAATTATTTTTGTCTTTTTGCAGACTGGCCAGTTCCGCCTGGGCCTGCTGCAGATTTAATTGGGCTGACTGCACCTGGCTGTCGTAATTATCGTTATCAAATGTCATCAGCAGATCGCCTTTTTCCACCTGCTGACCTTCGCTAACATAGAGCTTGCTGATGGTCCCGGTACATTCAGAGGCAATCTCCTTGCGGTCAATCGCTTCAATCGTACCTGAACCGCTGATGGTATCTTCAATATTACCCTTGGTGACCGTAAGTGATTTCATTTGCTGCAGCGCATCCTGTGAACTGCTGTTGTTGTCTGCGATATAAAATCCCAGTAAAGCCAGCAAGACGATCCCAACCGCTATAATAATCAAATGTTTTTTACTTGCCTTGGCCGTGATTATTGCCCAGATATCTTTCAAAAGATGATTCCTCCTTGTTCGTAATGAAATATATGCCTTGACCAAAACCAGGCTGCCAAGTGTTGCCATGCAAATGAATTGGTCTCATTCCCCTTCATAGGTACTATTATGTAGTTTTTTTATGAAGGAGAGTTTCTTTTTTTCAATAAGTCTCAGCGTGACAGGATGACGGCAGAATGTGTAAAAACGAAACCCACAAAAAGGGGTTAGAGTGACAAGGGGACAAGAGGGACGGGGTTGAAGGTGACAAGTGACAAGGGGACGGGGTTGTTGTCAACCACCTTCTTTGATCCTGAAAAGTGGTTGACAACAACCCCGTCCCCTTGTCACTCCTGCCAGGTTTACTTATTTCTGATGTATTTGAGCGTGATATGCGGACGGCTGGATTTGCGCGATTGAATTTCAAACTGCTTCAGGGAAGAAATAAGGGGGGTTAACTTGCTATATCCATAATTCCTGGTATCAAAATCAGGATAACGCTTGTTCAGCTTCTTACCTACCTCGCCTAAAAACGCCCAGCCGTCCTCATCGGAACTTTCGGTCACAATGACCTTGATGGCTTCGATCAGTTCATCCAGACTGGCCATGCTGTCTTTTCCATTATCAGTTTTGTCGGTTTTGGTGCGGTTGTCCGCTGGCGCGGTGGCTGTCGGCAGTGGAGCCAGGACTTCCAGATATTTGAACAATTCACAGGCAGCAATGAAAGGCATGGGGGTTTTCTTTTCTCCCATTCCCACCACATACATACCGGCTTCCCGGAGTCGGGCCGCCAGTTTGGTAAAATCGCTGTCGCTGGAAACGATGCAAAAGCCCTCTACATGACCGGAATAAAGAATATCCATGGCATCAATGATCAGGGCTGAATCGGTGGCATTTTTTCCGGTAGTATAGCTGTACTGCTGAATGGGGGTAATGGAGTAGTTCAGCAGCACGGTTTTCCATGAAGCCAGCTGCGGCTTGGTCCAGTCTCCATAGATTCTTTTGTAAGTCGGCGTGCCGTGATTGGAGATTTCATCAAATATAAATTTTATATATTTCTCCGATACATTATCGGCATCAATTAAAACCGCTATCCTCCGGTCATTTTCCATACTATTTCCTCCACTGCAAATTTTTTTACTGTTTTTACTATCATAGAATACCATATTAATATCGTCAAACCATGGAAAAAAAAGCGCTGATTTGCAGAAATCTTTGTGCGCATCTGCTTGTTTATTGACGATTTCTGGCATAGAATATATCCATTATTTATGTGAGGGTTTGGCTCTCAATAAAGGAAGGGTGTTTGTCTTGAAACGTATTATTGCCGTTCTTGTGACCTTAAGCGTGCTGTTTGCGACAACAGGCTGCAGCGCCCAAAAACAAACCGAAAAACAATCTGTTCCTCCGCCCCGGGCTGAAAACGTCAGTATTGATGTAGGCTTATTGAGAGGTCCCAGCGGCATCAGTATGATTCAAATGATCAGCAACCAGCCTGGTTTAGGCGAAGGCGTTCAAGTCCATTATTCCATTGAACAATCCCCCGATATTTTAAATTCCAAACTGCTTTCCGGAGAAATTGAACTGGCCACCATTCCCACCAATACGGCAGCCACTCTCTATAATAAAGGAGTCCCTTACCAGTTGGCCTGTATGAATACCTGGGGCGTCATGTATGTAGTAAGCAACGGCAAGACCATCCAATCGTGGACTGACCTGAAAGGTCAAACCATCGGGGCGGTGGCCAAAGGTGCCTCTTCCGATGTGGTTTTCAAATATTTGCTCAGCCAGAATGGCATTGATCCCGACAAAGATGTGACCCTGACCTACAATCCCAGTCCAGTGGAACTGGCCCAACTGGTCATGGCCGGTAAGGTTTCGATCGCCGTCCTGCCTGAGCCCTGGGTCTCCGTCGTCCTCAGTAAAAATCCCCAGATCAAGTTAGGCTTGGATCTGCAGCAGGAATGGCGCAAGCTTCAAGGCGAAGATACCCCCTTTGCCCAGACCTGTTTGGTGGTTAACCAGCAATTTGCCGCCCGCCATCCCCAAATCGTCGAGAAATTCCTGACTGAATATTTCCAGGCCATTGATTGGGTGAATAAAAACCCGCTAGCAGCGGCAGATTTGATTAAAAATACCGACATCGGCATTCCCGCCGACGTTGCCGTGGCTGCCATCCCCCGCTGCAACCTGAAATTTATGAGCAGCCAGCAATCGCAAGCAGCCGTCAATCAATATCTGGAAGTTCTGCTGCAATTCTCACCTGAGACTGTGGGAGGCAAGATCCCGGATGATAAATTCTTCTACCAAAAATAAATTCATCACCGCCCTGTCGATTTTGGCTATGCTGCTGACCTGGCATGTACTATCGCTGGTGATCGGCAAGGAATATATTTTACCCACCCCTGCTCAAACCGGCTTGAGTTTGTTGTCAATCATGCAAGCCGAAGGTTTCTGGTCGGCGGTTTTGGCGACCGTCGGCCGCGGGTTGCTGGGATTTCTGATTTCTCTTGGGCTGGGAATCATATTGGGCATGGCGGCCGGTTTCAGCCGCCTGATCAACTGGTTGTTGCGTCCCTGGGTCACGGTGATGAGAAGCACCCCGGTCATGTCCATTATTATTCTGGCCATCATCTGGTTTGAATCTGATCTGGTGCCGGTGTTCGTCACAATCCTTATGCTTTTCCCGATCATCTATGGCAATGTAGTGGCAGGGATCAGGAATGTCAACCAGGAACTGCTGGAAATGGCCCGTATGTATAAAGTAAAACCACTGCGTGTCATCGGAGAATTGTTTTTCCCTTCCATCCTGCCCTATCTTCTGGCCGGAGCGGCAACTGCCATGGGCATCGCCTGGAAAGTCATCATCGCTGCCGAAATTCTCAGCCAGCCTCATCACGCAGTGGGAACCGATCTGATGATCGCCAAATTTAATTTTGCCACTGCCCAGGTACTGGCCTGGACGGTAGTGGTCATTATCATCAGTTTTGGATTCGAGTATCTCCTCAATACCCTGGAAACCAATCTGACCAAATGGAGAAGATAGCATGGCGTTTGTATTGGATAGGATTAACAAAGGATTTGCCGGTTTGGAAGTGCTGAAAGACCTGACCATGCGAGAAGATGAAAATCGGATCGTTTGCATATTGGGCCCCTCCGGTGCGGGCAAGACCACGCTTTTAAATTTCATTTCCGGGGTCATACCAGCGGACAGCGGACAAATATCCGGCTTTGCAGGCCACCGCATCAGTTATCTGTTTCAGGAGCCCCGGCTGCTGCCCTGGAAGACGGTACGACAAAATATCGATTTCGTCCTCAAGGACCAGCTTCCCCGTCAGGAACGGGAGCAGGCCATCGAGCGTTATCTGGAGATGGTGGAACTCTCTGCATTTACCTCCTACTATCCGGCCAAACTCAGCGGCGGCATGAAACAGCGGGTCTCGATCGCCCGGGCTTTTGCCTATCCGGCAGACATTCTGCTGATGGATGAACCTTTCAAAGGCTTGGATACCCAGTTAAAAATGAGCCTGATAAAATCCTTTATCAAGCTCTGGACCTTGGACCGCCGCAGCGTCTTTTTTGTTACTCATGATATTCAGGAGGCCGTATTGATCGGTCATGCCGTATACGTTTTGACCGACCGCCCCGCCTCGGTCAAAGGCAAAGTCATCAATCCCGTCCTGCATGAACATCGAGACGATCTCAATGACTCTGCTTTGCAGCAGATCGAACAGGAAATCTTCCGGTTGATTACCCTGCCATAAGATTTGATCCGGAATATATCGTTCACCGCCTATAATTAAGTTTTCCGTTAATGAAGCATCTAAATATAACAAATATCCTCAACGATTCGCCCGTCACGCATGATCAGCAAGCGGTCGGTGCGCTCCGCTAATGCCCGGTCGTGGGTTACCATGATAAAACTGGTCTTGAATTCTTGATTGATTTCCCGCAGCATGGCAAAGACTTTTTCCGTATTGCTGCTGTCCAGATTGCCGGTTGGTTCATCGGCCAGGATCATGCGGGGCTGATTGATCAAGGCACGGGCAATCGCCGCCCGCTGTTGTTCCCCGCCGGAGATGGCATTGGCTCGATTGTCGCGGCGGTGACTTAAACCCACCCGATCCAGCAGATCGATGGCTTTTTTCTCAATTTGCGGGGTTGCTCGGCCGGCATAAATCAAATACGGGATCATCACATTTTCCAGCACCGTGAACTGGGGCAGCAAAAAGTGGGACTGAAAAATAAATCCCATGGT
>CAZACF010000127.1:0-7172 GCA_964483565.1 uncultured Syntrophomonas sp.
CAAAGCACAAGCTGGGCAGAAATAGATTTAGGGGCCTTGCAAAGAAATGTCGCTGCCATCAGGAATTTATTGCAGCCGGAGACGATGTTGATGGCGGTGGTTAAGGCCAATGCTTACGGGCATGGTGTGTTGCCGGTAGCCCGGACCTGCCTGGAGAACGGGGCGGATTATCTGGCAGTGGCTAATGTACAGGAGGCAATGGAACTCCGCCAGGCTAATATCAATGCACCAATTTTGGTTTTTGGTATTGTTCCCGAGGAACAAGCAGAATTAATGATAAATCACGATATCGAGGCAGCGGTTGCAGACCTGGAAAGTGCCCGGAGCTATTCGCGCCAAGCCAGTATCGATCATCCGGCCCGACTACATGTCAAGCTTGATACCGGCATGGGAAGGATCGGATTTCAAACGGATGAAAAGTCAGCCGGGGCAATCAAAGCCATCCAACAATTGCCCAACATAAAGTTGCAGGGCATCTTCAGTCATTTTGCTGCTGCCGATGCCGAGGATAAGCGATACAGTCGTCAGCAAAACCAGCAATTCAATGATTTTATCAGGCGATTGGAAGCAATCAACGTCCATATTCCCGTCAAACATTTGGCCAATAGTGCGGCTATCGTGGATATGCCTGAAACTCAGTACAATATGGTGCGCAGCGGAATCATCCTGTACGGTCTTTACCCATCTGATCAGGTCAACAAAGCAAAGCTTCCGCTGGAACCTGTTATGAGATTAAAAACTCGTATAAGTTATCTTAAAACTCTGCCGTTGGGCAGATCAGTTTCCTATTGCCGAACTTTTATCGCTCCCCGGGATACGGTGGTGGCAACTGTACCCATCGGCTATGCAGACGGTTATAGCCGGGTTTTCTCCAATCGAGCCTGGGCAGTGGTACGGGGCCAGAAAACACCTCTGATCGGCAATGTCTGTATGGATCAATGCATGTTTGATGTAACTGGAGTTGAGGGTGTAGAAAAAGGCGATGAAGTGATTCTTTTTGGCCGACCTGAAGACGGTATTACGGCTGATGATCTGGCTCGGATTGCAGGCACCATCAATTATGAGATCGTCTGTATGGTAGGGCACCGCATCCCCAGAGTCTACGTGAAACAAGGAGGATAAACAATTATTGGATTTGCGGGAGAAAGTTCATGTCTATATAATAAACGTATGAAATATGACATTTAATTATATGGGGGTGTACTTCTTGCCAGACTCCAAAAGGATCTCTATTAATATACCTGCCGACCTCCTGGGTGATCTCGATGAATTATCGCACCTTGAAAATAAAAACCGCAGTGAAATAGTCAGGGAAGCAATTGTTGCTTATTTGGAGATACGTAAAAAGACTGTAATGACCGAACAGATGAAAAAGGGGTATCTGGAGATGGCCGCAATCAACCTCTGTATTGCCGGTGAGGATAACTAAAATTGAAGTGCGGGGAATTTCTTAAAGCAAAAAGCGCTGGAGTGATTAACATTATGATTAAAAGAGGTGAAATCTACTTTGCCCAGCTGAATCCGGTGATCGGATCTGAGCAGGGTGGGTTAAGACCGGTGCTGGTGGTGCAAAATGATATTGGCAATCAGTATAGCCCTACGACAATCGTGCTGGCCATTACCTCGCAGATAAACAAAGCCAAGCTGCCCACTCATGTCGAGTTAAAAGCTGAAACCTACGGGCTGGAAAGAGATTCAGTGGTGCTTACGGAGCAGATCAGAACCATTGACAAAAAACGCTTGAAACAGCGGATTGCGATATTAAATGACGATACCATGGATAAAATTGATCAAGCTTTGGCGATTAGTATTGAATTGGGCAACAGAATAAATACATAAAGTGTTAGAATATATTTAGAGCAAGCCAAGCAGGTTCTTTTCAGGACCTGCTTTGCTTTTGAAAAAAGCAACAGGTTTTTGTGAAGTTGACAAACGGGTTATAGTACAGTCTTGGTTACTTAATGCCAAGGCTCAAGCGTAAAAGGGGGGGATATCTTTGCGTCCAGTGATTGGGATAACCTGCAATTATGATCAGACCAAAAACTCATTTGACCTGCGCGATTATTATACCGAATCGATTATTACGGCGGGGGGATTACCGTTGTTGCTTCCGTTTGCCCGCGAGATCGATTTTTGCCGGGAATACTATAATCTTTGTGACGGATTATTGTTTTCCGGCGGCGGGGATGCGGATCCCTATTTATTTGGGCAGGTTGCCGACAAAGATCTGGGTGAAGTCAGCCCCCTCAGGGATACCTTTGAAATACAGCTGGCTCGCATGGCGCTGGCCGGCGGTAAACCGGCACTGGGTATTTGCAGGGGTTGTCAAATTTTAAATATTGCCGCCGGAGGTACGATTGTTCAAGATATTAAAAGCAACCAGCTGCACAATCAAAAAGCTCCCCGGGACTATCCTATTCATGATATATTGATCGAGAGCGGCAGCCTTTTGAGCAGTATCGCACAGAATGATCTCATCCGGGTCAACAGCTTTCATCACCAGGCCATAGACAAAGCTGGTGAAAACCTGATCATAAGCGCCTGGGCCAGGGATGGGATTGCGGAAGCGGTGGAAGGCCGGATTGGATCTTTTTACCTGGGAGTGCAATGGCATCCCGAATGTATGCAGGACATCTATTCCCGTCGGTTATTCACGGCTTTGACAGAGAAATCTAAACATTTTTAAACTGAAGATAATGGCAGCAAATCAATCGAACCGTAGCTGTCAAATCATCATAAAATGTAGAACAGAGGAGGAGAAAACTAAGATGTATGCGATTCGGGGCGGAAAAATAATGACCATGGATCAGCAAGGAATCATTGACAACGCCATGATATTGATTGAGGGCGATCGGATCAGGCAGATCGATCACCATACCCAGCCTCCGGCTGGCTATACGCTCATTGAGGCACAGGGTAAATATATTTGTCCCGGCTTTATCGATTCGCATACCCATCTTGGTTTGGAAGAAGAGATTTATCGGATCGAAGGTGACGATGTCAATGAGATGACCCATCCGGTGACCCCTCAATTGCAGGCGGTTGACGGAATAAATTACTTTGATCTGGGTTTTGAAGATGCGCTGCGCGGCGGCATAACCAGGGCTATGATTATGCCTGGCAGTGCCAATGTCGTAGGGGGGCAGGCAGCATTTCTGAAAACCTTGGCCGCCGGACCGGCGGAAATGATCTATAAAAACCCCTGGGGCTTGAAGGCCGCACTGGGGGAAAACCCCAAACGCGTCTATGGCACAGAAAAGAAGACTCCGCAAACCCGCATGGCCAGTGCCAGTCTGCTGCGGGAAGCATTGTTTAAAGCTTCTCGGCTGATTGACAAACCAGATCTGGAGGGAGGGGAGGCCTATGTGCAAGAACCTGTTTTCAAGGTATTGCGCCGGGAGATGCCTCTTTTACTGCATGTTCACCGGGCGGACGATATCATCACCGCGCTGCGGATTAGAGATGAATTTGACATCGATCTTTTGATCCAGCATGGCACAGAAGCCCATCTGGTGGCAGATGAATTGCTCAAACGCAATGTAGGGGTTTTTCTGGGTCCGCTGCTGGTCAACCGAGCCAAAGTTGAGATGAAGGCGGTTTCTTTCAAAAACGCACGTATACTGGCAGAAAGAGGCGTGAGATTCTCATTAATAACAGATCATCCGGTTGTTCCGATCGAGCATCTCCGGGTTTGTGCCGCTCTGGCAGTAAGAGAAGGATTGAGTGAGGCCACTGCATTAAAGGCCCTTACCATTATGCCGGCTTCTTTTTTACGGGTAGAAGATGAGTTGGGCAGTATAAAAGCTGGTAAAAGCGCTGATCTGGTTATATTCAACGGCCATCCGCTTGATTTCCGTTCGGTTGTCGAGGAAGTTTTTGTAGACGGTTTGCTTTGGAGGAATCGTATTGAATAGAGGAGATTTATTTACTGTCTATATGGAAGGAACCATGATGACAGTTTGCGTGATTGCTTCCTACAAAGAGGAGTATAGCGGAGAAGAGATGGTTATCCTGGCGGTGATCAACCAGGACAACATGGTGCATGTTTCTCTGGAAGAACTTGAATATCTTTTTCCCCGCAGCAAATTATTGAATTGATATCATTGCTCCACGTATTCCTCGTCCAAAAGTTTAAGGCATATATCGACTACATCTGGATCATACAAAATTCCCCGATTATTGGAGAGTTCTTTAATGGCTTTTTCAAGACCAAGCGTTGGCCGATAGGGGCGATGGGCAGTCATGGATTCCAAAACATCTGCGACTGCAATGATTCGTGCTTCCAGCTTTATCTCTTCCCCGCGCAGTCCGCTGGGATAACCTGAACCGTTGAATTTTTCATGATGCTGTAATACAATTTCAGCCACCGGCCAAGGAAATTCAATTTCTTTCAAAATTTCATAGCCGACCTGAGAGTGAGTTTTAACGATCGAAAATTCAGGTTCTGACAATTTTCCCGGTTTGCTAAGAATTTCTATTGGCACGGTTATTTTACCAATATCATGAAGACTTGCTGCGGCGTATAACCCAGCCAATTGGTTGTCAGACAGGCCCATTTCCCTCGCTATAGCGTCAGCCATGGCGGCTACATTGCTTTGATGCCCGGCTGTGTAGGGATCCCTTTTTTCGATTACTGCCCCCAGGGCATTGGCGGCCTGTTTCATTAAGATCCTCATTTTTTCCACATATAATTCCATTTCCCGCAAGGCATGGTTGTGCTCCTCACGGGTACGCAGCGCTACAATGGCAAAGTCCAGATTATCTGCCATTTCCCTCAAAAGGTGCTGTTCTTCATCGTCAAATATGCCGATTTCGTCGGCAAAAATACCCAAAGCTCCAAAAGGTTTGCCATGATTTATCAAGGGGATGCTGATGGATGACTTGAATCCCTGCTTGAGAGCCCCATTCAGCCATGGCTTGTATTGGCTGTCACCATTAATGTCTCTGACAATCACCGGTTGGCCGGTACTGATCGACAAGCCCGTCGGACCCCATCCTTTACGGGGATCGGTCAAACTGATCTTGAGATTCTTTACATAGTTGCCCACCTTGCCGGCGCTGGCTACGGGAAGAATGGTCTGCTTTGCATCCTCTTGCAGATAGCCGACCCAGCACATGCTATATCCGCCTATATCGACAATCGTCTGGCAGATATCATGCAGTAGTTCTTCCTCGGTTTGAGCATGCAGCATGATTTGGTTACAGGCACTGATCGCCTTCAAGGAACGGTCGATGCGGTTAAAATCAGTAAGATCAATAAAAGTTGCCACGGAAGTTTTGGTGCCGGGGATCAATTCAACCGCCATTAGTCCATCCCTGGGCTGATTCTGTTTGTTTATCATTTTGGTTTTGTATTTGAATGGCGCGGCGCACGGTTCTAACCTGCGCAATTGATGAAATTGCTCCATTTGTTGAATAAAGTCGGGATGGATTATTTCAGGCCATTTCATGCCGGTGAGCTCCGTATTGGAGTAACCGATGATCCTTTCGCATTCCCGGTTGACCCGGGAAATGGTCATATCTTCTTCCAAAAGCAAAGTTGCCGTGCCGGTCGTATCAAAAATAGTCTGATAATAATTCTCGCTGGCTTTAACCTTTGATTCTACCAAGCGCTGTTCTGTAATATCAAGCATGGAAACCAATGTCAATTTGCTTTCTGGTAAAAGCGAAACATTTAATAATAAACGCACATCATTGCCATTTTTATCGACGGTTACCACCTCGTATTCTGAAGGTGCGGATGCAGGATCCAACATGCGTTGCTGATGATATTCCATTAGCATTTGTTTATCAGAGATTATGTTAATATCCATGATATTCTTGCCTATTAATTCTTGCCGTGAATAACCTACCAGTTTTTCATACTGCTGGTTAACAACCATTATGTTGATATCCTCATCTGCGATCATAATCGGTATCTTTAAATTCTCAAAAATGGCCTGATATTGGTTAAGGTTTCTTATAAGGTCAGCCTGGGAGTTTTTTCTCGTTAGACGGGTTGTTTTTGCAAGATTCAAGGCGTTTCACCTCCCCTTAAGGCGGGATTGACACAGCGGCTTATATTTATCATAACATTATTTTCCTTATTGTCTATACATTTGGGAGACGATTCATAATTTTCAGACTATATTTCCTTTTAATTGCCAACATTTGCATCAAGGGATTTACGGTGTAATTGAGAATGTAAATAAAATATTGAAATAATTACAGGAGTTGAATTGAAGTTATGAAACGATTCTATCTTATTTGCTGTCTCATTCTAGTGTTTTTGTTTAGCGGGTCGCCCCCGCTGTCGGCCTATAGTAGTCCAACAATAAAAATAGACGGACAAGCAAGAAACTTTGATCCCCCCTGCCAGATCTTAGATGGGCGGACCATGATCCCTGTCCGTTATGTGATCGAAGATCCTGCTTTGCAAGGCAAGGTAACCTGGGATGCGGAAAAAGCAGAGGTCAGCATTGTATGTCTGGACAAACAGTTTGTTTTCAGGATATCCAGTCATTTGGTCAGCGTTGACGGTCAAAACATAAATCTGGACGTAGCTCCCTACATATATCAAAACCGCACCTATATTCCCCTGCGCTTCCTGGCTGAACAGCTTTCCGCCCAAGTCACCTGGAACGCTTCTGCCCGGGAAGTGGGCATTAATTTTGAACCAGTACAAAGCGAGGTATTTGCCTACTATTATTATCGTAGTTTTGATGAATTCAAGCAGCATGCTGATTCGATCACCGATGTTGCCTTGCGTTGGTTTGAAACCAATGCCAACGGGGATCTTTTCTATGAGTACCAGGATGAATATGACAAAATTCTGCAGTTTGCCAGGGAGAAAAATATCAAGACTCATGCCAGTATAGTTTTTATGGACAAGGATGGGATGCATGCGCTGCTTTCCGATCCCGGCAAACGCCAGTATTTGATTGAACAGTTGAGCGACCAGGTAAAACGAAATAATTACGATGGGGTAAATATTGATTTTGAATTTTTAGGTCAGGCTGATCGCAAATATTTTGTTCAGTTCTTAAAGGACTTAAAACAAAGTATGGGCGAAGAAAAAGAACTGTCAGTGGCTGTTTTTGCCTGTACCAAGCCACAAAGCTGGTTGGCTGGCTATGATTATTCCGCCATCGGGGAGATTGCCGATCGGGTTGTTATCATGGCCTATGATTACA
>CAZACF010000128.1:0-7143 GCA_964483565.1 uncultured Syntrophomonas sp.
GCCGAGCGGATTATCAGGATGGATGAAAAAGACAATTTTTGGAGCATGGGAGATACCGGTCCCTGTGGTCCATGCAGTGAGATTCATTATGACCGGGGTATAGAGTTTTCCTGCGGGCATCCTCAATGTGGACTGGGGGTCTGCGACTGTGACCGCTGGATGGAGATCTGGAATCTGGTTTTCATGCAATACAACCGGGATGAGCAAGGCGTTATGACCCCTTTACCGAGACCCAGTATTGATACCGGCATGGGCCTGGAAAGAATCAGTTCGATTTTGCAAGGGGTACAGAGCAATTTTGATACCGATTTGTTTGTCCCTTTGATTCAATCAGTAGAAAAAATGACCGGACAAAAGTATGACCGGGGTGAAGGCGGCTTTGCTTTCCGGGTCATTGCTGACCATAGCCGGGCTTGTACTTTTTTAATTGCCGATGGCGTTCTGCCCAGCAATGATGGACGTGGTTATGTGCTGCGCCGGATTCTGCGGCGGGCGGTACGTTTTGGCCAATCGTTGGGGATCAATGAACCATTCTTGTATAAAAACGTGGATGTGGTTTGCCAAATGATGGCTGAGGCCTATCCCCAACTGAATGAAAAGCAGGATTTTGTAAAGGACGTTATTCGCCTGGAAGAAGAGCGCTTTTTGGTGACTTTGAATGAAGGGGTAAAAAAAGTCGGAGAAATCATCAAAGCCGCCCAGAGTCAGGGGACCAATGCCATCAGCGGGGAAGAAGCCTTTATGCTCTATGATACGTATGGATTTCCGCTTGATCTGACCGAGGACATGGCGGAAGAGCATCGTTTTTCCGTGGACAAGGACGGGTTTGCCCGCATGATGGAAGATCAGCGGCAACGGGCCAGGTCTGCCCATAAAAACGAAAATGCTTTTGCCCGGGAACAACTTTTTGCCGAATCCTTGCAGCACCTTCCTCCCAGCAGTTTCTGCGGTTATACCAGATTTGCCGACCAATCCCAGGTACTGGCCATTTTCCAAGGGGATGAACGAGTTGATTTTGCTGCTGATGCGGATATTATTGTGGTTACGTCCAGTACTCCTTTTTATGCTGAAAGCGGGGGAGAAGTGGCTGACACCGGTACGATTACGGCGGACAGCGGTCGTATGGAAGTGACGGATGTGCAGAAAATCGCCGGCTGGTTCCTGCATTTTGGCAAGCTGAACGGCAGTATGCGGCAGGGTGACGAAGTTCATTTGGAGCTTGACGCGGCTCGCCGTATGGATATTTCCCGCAACCATACTGCCACCCACCTTTTACATCGGGCTTTGCGGATGACGGTCGGAGAACATGCCCAACAAAAGGGATCTCTGGTTGAGCCGGAGAAACTACGCTTTGACTTTTCCCATTTAAGCGCCCTCAGTGAGGAGGAATTGTCCCAGATTGAAAACCTTGTCAACGAGGCGATCTTATCCATGCATCCGGTTTCGACCAGCCTGACCAGTCTTGATCAAGCCAGGGAAATGGGGGCAACCGCTTTATTTGGAGAAAAATACGGAGATGAAGTAAGAGTGGTGGAAGTGGATGGCTTCAGCATGGAGCTGTGCGGGGGTGCTCATGTCACCAATACCGGCCAGATCGGTCTTTTTAAGATCGTGAGCGAGGGTAGTGTCGGTTCCGGATTAAGACGGATTGAGGCCATGACCGGCAGAGCGGCTCTGCAATATTTGAACCAATGCGAGCAACAACTAAAATCAGCGGCAGCCATCCTGCGTACAGTTCCCGGCGAACTTTCCGGACGGATCGAGTCTTTGAATCATTCCATAAAAGATAAAGATAAAGAGATTGACGCATTAAAAGCCAAACTGTCCAAAGCTTCAGCCGATGAGATTATTGAAAAAGCCTACGAATATAATGGTGCCCAAATACTGATCACTGCCACCGAAAGTGCAGATGCCAATCTTCTGCGCCAGAATGCGGAGATGTTAAAAGACAAGCTCGGCCCGGCGGTGGTGATTCTGGCAGCAGTCATTGATGACAAGGTGGCTTTGGCCGGTTTTGCGGCCAAGGAAGTGGTTGCCCGGGGAATTCATATCGGCAAAATCATTGGGGCTGCCGCCAAGGTAACCGGCGGCGGAGGAGGAGGCCGGCCTGACATGGCCCAGGCTGGCGGCAAGGATGTTGCCAGGATTCAGGAAGCACTGGTAACAGCTAAAAATATGGTAGAAAATTCATTGGCTTAAACAAAGGGTTTACCGAAATCAACGTCGAAATAAGTTCAATGTGAGGGGGTGTAGCCATGCCTCAGAATCCAAGTGAACATACCGTTAGTTTTAAATGGGAAAAAGATGATGAGAATCTGGTTCAGACGATCTTGAAGGATGTTTATGAAGCGCTGGAGGAAAAAGGGTATAATCCTATTAATCAACTGGTAGGATATATGATTTCCGGTGATCCCGCTTACATAACCAGTCATCGGCAAGCCCGCAACCTGATCTGCAAGGTTGATCGCGACGAAATCATGGAAGTCCTGATTAAAAGCTATTTAGGAAAATAAGACCAGCCACAAAAAAGGTGAAAACCAGGGGTTTTCGCCTTTTGTGTCTTTGACAAATGAGGTGTTGGTTTGCATTACAGACCTCTGGGCAGAACCGGTTTGGTCGTATCGCAGTTGTGCATGGGCGTGCTCACCATCGGTCCGCTCCAGAACAACTTGACCTTGTCAGCCGGTGCTGAAGTATTGGCTTATGCCTTGCAGGCAGGAATAAACTTTATCGATACCGCCAAAATATACAAGACCTATCCATACATTCGAAAAGCCATAAAAGATAGCGGAATCAGACCGGTGATCTGCAGCAAATCCTACGATTATACCTATGACGGCATGAAGCAAAGTGTGGCAGAAGCCCTTGACGAAATGGGTCTTTCCTCCATCGATATCTTTATGCTGCACGAACAGGAAAGCGGGCTTACCCTCAAAGGGCATCGACCGGCGCTGGAGTATTTGCTGGAGGCCAAACAAAAGGGTTATGTAAAAGCAGTCGGCATTTCCACTCATTCTATACAGGGTGTCCTGGCCGGTGCCCAAGCGTCGGAGATCGAAGTGATCCATCCGCTGATCAATATACGGGGGCTGGGAATCATGGATGGCTCCCGCGAGCAAATGCTGGCCGCCATCCGCTATGCCCAATTAAAGGGCAAAGGCATTTACGCCATGAAGGTGATGGGCGGAGGAAATCTCAACCGGGAGGCCTATTCTGCCTTTCAGTATGTTGCCCGTAATAAAAATATTGACAGCCTGGCGGTAGGCATGAAAAGCCGAGCAGAAATAGATCTGAACATCGCCTGGATGGAAGGGCAGCGCATACTCGACCTGGAGCAAATTGTGGCCAACCAGGAGAAGCATTTGCTGATTGAGGATTGGTGTGAAAGCTGCGGGCAGTGTATAGAGCATTGCCGCTATGAGGCTTTGCAATTCAATTCCAATGGATTGCTGGAAGTGAGCCAAGAGGCTTGTTTACTGTGCGGTTATTGTGCAAGCTTTTGTCCGAATTTCTGTATAAGAATAGTATAGGGAAGGTTTTTTATGAGAATAATGGGCTTAGATGTAGGGGTCAAGCGGATCGGCATCGCCATAAGTGATCCCTTGGGATGGACTGCCCAAGGACATTCGGTTTTGCACCGCAGCAGAATAAGCAAGGATTTCGATATCTTGCAGAGCATATGTAAGGAATATGAAATTGAAGAAATTGTGCTGGGCTTTCCGATCAATATGAACGGAACAGTCGGGCCCAAGGCCGAAGAAATTAAAGAATTCGGTCAAGCGCTGGGAGATTATCTGCAATTACCGGTTTCCTATTGGGATGAACGTTTATCTACCGTCAGTGCGCAGCGGCATTTGATTGCCGCTGATGTTTCCCGTCAGAAACGCAAAGATGTAATTGACAAGCTGGCGGCCGTAAATATTCTGCAGTCCTATTTGGACCGGATCAACTATAAGAAGTTTGACAAAGAAGACGGTGAAAGGATAGAATAGCCTTAGTTTTTGGAAGGGGTGAAAAAATGGATCACGAAGATATTTTAAGTGATGTTCTGGTATTGGTTGATGAAGAAGGACAGGAGTACGAATTTGAAGTACAGGCAGAACTGGAGATTAATGGGGAAACCTATCGGGTGCTGATTCCCCTCGAAGTGGATGAGGAATCAGATGAGGAAGAGATCGAAGTTCTGATTCTTAAAGTCGTTTATGACGAAGAAGGCAACGAATTTATGGCCGAAATAGAAGATGAGGAAGAATGGGAAATGGTAGCCGATGCCTGGGATGAGTTGGCGGAAAGCGGAGACTTTTAAGCCAGTATGAAAGAAGCCGCCAGGCTTCTTTTTATGCTTATACCAGGAATATAATCATGGGGTAGGTCGTACTCTTTAAAATATGGTTCGGAAAAGAAATTTGTTGGGGGTTTGGGCTTGAATAATAAATACTATCAATCAAGGCTGGTGCAGATAGCCTTGATTCTGCTTGTTCTCCTGGCAGTTCTCACCTTTTATTTCTTTAATCAATACTATCGGGGTGATAATTTCCGGCCGGGTACAGCAATAGCAGGTATATCCGTTGCCGGAACCGACCGGGAAGAAGCAGGGCTTGTGCTTAACCAGCATCTGGAAAGTATTAACAACATTCCGGTTATTTTTTCTTATGCCGGCGAAGAAGACAGAATTTATATGAAAGAATTGCTCAAACCGGTCGAACTGGATCAAGCGGTCGCCGCAGCCTGGGAAAAAGATCGTTCCCAAAGCTGGTACCAAATTGCTGCCAACGCGGCCCTGCGACGAACCGTCAACTATCCTTTGCCGCTGGCCTATAATTCTGTGGCAACAGAGGATTTGTTGCGTCAGTGGAAAGAAAAGTGGTCGGTGCCTTTCAGTGATGCCAAGCTGGAAATGGATAAGAACAAAGGGCTGATTGTGATACCCGGACAAATCGGAGTGACCGTCAACAGTGCTGAGACCTTAAAGATACTGCCGTCTGAACTGGAATATATTCCGGACAGTATAAGCGGGGATATTGTTATGGATCGGCAACATCCCAAGATCAATGAGGAAACCCTGAGCAATATGGGTGAAATCACCAAGTATACCACCCGCTATAACGTAAATGAAATCAACCGTACCCATAATTTAACCAAAGCAGCCAATGGTATAAACGCCAGCATCATTCTGCCCGGTGAGGTATTTTCATTTAACCAAACGGTTGGCCGCAGAACAATGGAAACCGGCTACAAGGATGCCATGGTGATCGTCAATGGAAGATTTGAACCTGGTTTGGGCGGGGGCATTTGTCAGGTTTCTTCTACGCTCTATAATGCCGTCTTGTTGGCCGGGTTGGAGATCGTGGAACGACACAACCATAATCTGACGGTAGCCTATGTACCACTGGGGCAAGATGCTACTGTAGCCTATGGAACCCAGGATTTCAAATTCGGAAATAATACCACTTCTCCCATATATGTGCGAGCGGCTGTAGGGGGAGGTTATATGACGGTAAATATTTATGGGGATACGAATTATAAACAGAAAATAGAAATTTCCAATATTATAGACAAGTCTACTCCCTTTCAGACCGTTACGTTGCCGGACGAGAGTTTGCAGCCGGGTGAAACCAAGCTTGACCACAACGGGCAAGCAGGCTATGTGGTACGGTCGTTCAGAATATATTATGACCAAAACGGAGAGAAGACCAAAAGCGAGTCTTTGGGACGCAGTGTTTACACGCCGCTGAACAAGACTATTCTGGCAGGCCCTGCGGTTGTGGAGCAGCCGTCAGTGGAGGAAGATGTTCACCAACCGGAAAATCCACCGAACCAAGACGGCAATCAGGAACAACCACCTGCCCAAGAAGGGTCTGACCAGCCATCAGCAGATCCGGAGAGTACAGCTGGTCAGCCGGAAACGATTCCTGAGGGCAGCGATCATCACATATAAGTCAGGTGAAAAGGATGGGTGAAACGACATTGCAACGGGGCAAGACAAAAGCAAAAAAAGTTTTGCTGGGGATTCTGTTTTTTGTTCTGCTTTTGTCGGGAAATTGGTTTCATTCCCAACAGCAATACCAGCCCGTTGATACAAATGATAAAACCAACATTCAATTAAAAATCCCGGAGGGAAGCAATGCCAGTGAAGTAGCTGGTTTGCTGAAGGACAAGGATTTGATCCGCAGTGAAAAAGCATTTCTGAAATACTGCCGCAATGAAAATTTGGATTCCAGATTAAAAGCCGGTTCATTCAGCTTGAACCGCAGTATGAGCGTCATGGAGATCAGCAGCCAATTGGTGGCCGGTCAAAATGCAATCGATTCAATCACCATACCCGAGGGGTATACCATCAAAGAAATCGGCCGGCTTTTGCAGGAAAAGAAGGGCATATCCCTTGAGAATTGGCAACAGGCGCTGGAGGATGATTATGATTATGAATTCCTGCCACCCCGCGGTCGGGCCAATCGTCTGGAAGGCTATCTTTTTCCGGATACATATGTATTTGAAGAAGATGATGCCCATGCCATGATCGAACAAATGCTTAAGAACTTCGCCTCACGCTGGGACAAGGAGTTTGCCGGGATGATGGCAGGCAAGAGAATGGATCAGCATGAGATAATCATAATTGCTTCCCTCATTGAGCGGGAAGCCCAAAAAGCAGAAGAACGCCAGCGCATTGCGGGAGTCATCTATAATCGCCTGGCCATTCATATGCCGCTGCAGATCGACGCTACGGTGCTCTACAGTCTGGGTACCCATAAAAACAGAGTCAATAACGCTGATCTGAAAGTGGATTCGCCCTATAATACCTATCTATATCCCGGACTGCCGGTCGGGCCTATTTCCTGTCCGGGCAGCGCTTCCATCGCAGCAGCCCTGCAGCCGGAGAAAAACAAGTATTATTACTATGTCTCCCGCGGAGACGGCAGCCATCAATTTTCCAATACATTTGCCGAGCATCAGGCGGCCATCCGCAAGTATTCTCCGTAGCCCCACGCGTTAGGCAAGAACCGCCAGACTTGCGCAGAAGAGCTTTACCAATAAAGGAATTGATTATGTTTATGAAACGAAACGAATTGCTCCTCCCGGCAGGGGATTTAGATAAATTGAAAACAGCAGTACTCTTTGGCGCCGATGCGGTCTATGCAGGCGGCA
>CAZACF010000129.1:0-7110 GCA_964483565.1 uncultured Syntrophomonas sp.
TTCAGTTTCATCCCACCGTATTGTTCAGTCATGACACCCAGCGTTTCTTGATTTCCGAAGCGGTTCGCGGGGAAGGCGGACTGCTCTATAATACCAAAGGGGAAAGGTTTATGAACAAATACCATGCCCTTTTGGAATTGGCTCCGAGGGATGTTGTGTCGCGAGCGATTTTAAATGAGATGATGCTTACCGGTAGTGAATATGTTTTTTTGGATATGTCGATCATACCTGGAGTGAAGGAGCGTTTTCCCAATATTTATCGAACCTGCCGGCTGCATGGGATCGATTTGGAAAAGGATATGGTACCGGTTTCTCCGGCGGCCCACTATACCATGGGAGGGATCAAGACCAACACCTACGGAGAGACCGGAGTGAATGGGCTTTATGCCTGCGGCGAAGCCGCCTGTACCGGCGTGCATGGTGCCAACCGTCTGGCCAGCAATTCGCTGCTGGAAGGAATTGTTTTCGGCCAGCGCATTGTCGAGCGGGCGGGAGAGATCATGTATCGGCGTCAGGTCAAAGCCGAGGAGCTATATCAGAGCTTTGAACCCGGCGTGGTCTACGATCCTTTGCATCCGCAAATCGACCCAAGCGAAATAAGAAGGCGTTTGCAAGACGTGATGTGGGATCAGGTTGGCATTATTCGCCATGAAGAAGGCCTAAAAAAGGCCAATCAGGAGATCGAATATCTTTATAACCATTTGGCCCGGCCGGATGATGGGATGGCCTATATTGAAATGGTCAATATGCTGACGGTCGCCCATGTAGTCGTACAGGCAGCTCTGTGGCGCAGAGAAAGCCGGGGCGGCCATTACCGTTCCGATTACCCCCAACGGGATGATTTACGCTGGCTCAAACATACCAGCTTTGTGAATTGCTAATAATATAAACGTGATACCACTGCAAAACCCAGTTACTTATATGGGTAGAGGGGACATAAGTCTCCGACTATCCTGAAATGCCGATAGATAGAGGAAACATAAGTCCCCGACTATCTGAAATGCCGATAGGTAGAGAAGACTTAAGTCTCCTCTACGGTATATAGTGAATAAATACACTTTTTGCAGTGGAATTAAACGTGGAAAAATTATATGCTTGAATATATTTAAAATATGGCTTTATCAGAATCAGGAGGTTTTTAAATGCGTTATCCGGGTTTGGACGATTTGATCAGGCGAAGCTTGCAAGAAGATATGGGATACGGTGACATCACGACGCTAAGTGTGGTGCCGGCAGAGCAATATAGCGAAGGCGTCCTGGTGGCCAAAGCAGACGGGATCATAGCCGGCTTGGCAGTGGTGCGGGCAGTTTTTGCCCAGCTTGACCCGGAAGCGATATTTACTGTTTTCTTGGAAGACGGCAGCCCGGTGAGCGTCGGTTCGCAAATCGCCAGGGTAACAGGCCGGAGCAGGGCTTTGCTAAGTGCGGAGAGGACCGCTCTGAATTTCTTGCAGCGGTTGTCCGGTATCGCCACCCAGACGCATCAACTGACCCAACTGATTAAAGACTATCCCGCCCAACTGGTGGATACCCGCAAAACCACACCGGGATTACGAGTGCTGGAGAAATACGCAGTCTCTTGCGGCGGTGGCCGCAATCACCGCTTTGGTCTTTATGATGGCGTAATGATCAAAGACAATCATATTATCGCTGCCGGAGGGATCTCCCAGGCCGTTGCCATGGCTCGTGCCAACGTTCCCCATACGTTGAAGATAGAGGTTGAAGTAGAAAACCTGGTGCAGTTGAAGGAAGCGCTGGAGGCGGGGGCCGATATTATTATGCTCGACAATATGAGCCCGGCGGTCATGCGGGAGGCCGTGGCGATGGTGGGCGGTCAGGTTTTATTGGAAGCGTCAGGAGGCATTAAAGCTGCCAATCTGGTTGAAATCGCCCAAACCGGAGTGGATTTCATCTCCATGGGAGCGCTTACCCATTCCGCCGTTAGTTTGGATATCAGTTTTGATCTGTACCAGCTATAATCGTTTCATTTCAGCAAAGGATCAATTGGGGATTTAGCATAATTCAATAGATCCCCCCTGCGGGGATTACATATATGACGTATAGGTCATGATGAGGTAGCTTTGCTTACGCTCAGGATGACATGCTAAAGTAAATCTACAGTTTTTGAAAAAGTTCATTATGCAAAACTCTCAATTACATCGATCGAACGTGGAGGCAAAAAAATATGGTTTTAGTATTTGATGTAGGCAATACCAATATGGTGATCGGGGTGTTCGACCATGACCAGCTTTTGACCCACTGGCGCATCCGCACTGATACCCAGCGAACAGCGGATGAATATGGAATCATTATCCATGGTTTGTTTCTTTACCATAAGCTGCAGGAAGAAAGTATCAGGGCAGCCATTATTTCTTCGGTGGTACCCAGTTTGAATATGGAACTGGAATGGATGTGCCAGCGTTACTTTGGCTGTAAACCTATACTGGTAGGCCCGGGAACCAAGACCGGACTAGCCATTAAATATGACAATCCCCGTGAAGTGGGAGCTGACCGGGTCGTAAATGCTGTGGCCGCCTATCATAAATATGGAGGCCCCTTAATTATTGTCGATTTTGGAACGGCCACCACCTTTTGCGTCGTCAGCCAGGCCGGTGAATATCTGGGCGGGGCTATTGCTCCCGGCGTTAAAATTTCCACCGATGCTTTGGTTTCCCGAGCATCCAAACTGCCCCGGGTAGAACTGTGCATTCCCAAAAGCATGATCGGCAAGAATACCGTCATGAGTATGCAGGTTGGGATTATGTACGGCTTCGTTGGTCAGGTCGAAGGCATTATCAATCGCATGAAAAAGGAAATCAATGGAGATGTCCGGGTCATTGCCACCGGTGGATTGGCAGAATTGATCGCCGGTGAAACCAATACCATTGATGAGGTCGATGAATTCCTGACGCTGGATGGTCTGCGTTTACTCTATGATTTGAATCACGGTTAAGCAATATGGAACTGAAAATAGGCAATGTCAAATTGGAAAACCGCGTAGTGTCTGCTCCTCTGGCGGGGATTACCGACCGGGCATTTCGCATTATTTTGAAATCAATGAGATGCGGACTGGTTTTTACCGAAATGGTTAGTGACATGGGTTTGCTCTACAACAGCAGCAAGACCCGTCAAATGGCTGATCCCAGCGGTGAAGAAAGCCCGGTGGCGGTGCAGATATTCGGCTCCGACCCGCAGGCCATGGCGCGGGCGGCGCAAATGGTGGAAACCATGGGAGCTGACATCATTGATATCAATATGGGCTGTCCAACCCCCAAAATCATCAGAAATGGGGAAGGGGCAGCCTTAATGCTGGAACCGGAGCTGAGCCGCAAGATTATCCGCAGCGTGGTGACGGCGGTCAAGGTGCCGGTTACGGTGAAAATGCGCAAAGGCTGGGATGAGGAGCGCTGCAATTATCAACAAATAGCAGATATTGCCGTGTCCGAAGGCATCCAGGCCATTACCCTCCATCCCCGTACCCGCATGCAGTTTTTCTCCGGGCAGGCCGACTGGCAGGCCATTGCCGATTTAAAAAACCGCGTGCCGGTACCGGTTATAGGCAGCGGCGACATTCATAAGGCAGAAGATGCAGTCAGAATGGCCGCCCAAACCGGGTGTGATGCGGTCATGATCGGACGGGGCGCAATGGGCAACCCTTTTATTATTCGTGAAATCGTGGCCTTGCTGGAACATGGCCAGAAAATCGCGGCCCCCTCGCTGAGGGAAAAAATAAACCTGGCCATCCGTCATCTTGATCTGGCCATAGAAAACAAGGGCGAACAGGTGGCAGTGCGGGAGATGCGTAAACATATCTCCTGGTATACCAAAGGGATGCCGGCTGCCGCCCGTCTGCGTGAGCAGATCAATCACGCCGTCACCCGGCAGGACATGATGGAGATCCTGCAGAGCCTTTTTGAATAAACCACATTACAGCAATGCCTGTACAAGCTGGCGCAGCTTGTCGATTCTTAAATCCTTTCGAGGCGCCCCCATTTACTTGTTTTGTGAATAAAAGGATGATAAAATAGCCCTGTACACAAATCTGTACACAAAAACGATGTGCAAGGAGCAGCCATGGAATTTATCCGTATTCAGGACAAGATTATCAGTTGGCAGAAGATCGAGACTTCCTTAAAAAAAGTTTTGCAGATGAGAGAGCGCGGTTTTTCCCAGCAGGAGGTCGCAGAGAAGCTGAATATCGACCGCACCTTCATCTCTCGTCTGGAGACCCTGGGAGAATTGCGCAAAGGCCAGAGAATCGCCTGCATAGGATTTCCGCTGCACAACAAGGAAGAGATCCAGGCCATCCTGGAGAAGGAAGGCGTCGAATATATCCTGCTTATGACCGAAAAGGAAAGACAGGGTTTTATCAATAATCGTTCCGGCAAAGAACTGCTCAACGTGATCATGGATCTGATTACCGAGGCACGCAGATACGATGTGGTCATCTGTATCGGTTCGGATGAAAGAATCAAGCTGATGGAGGGAGTCCTCAACGGTCAGATCATTTCGATTGAAATCGGTACTTCTCCCATTACCGAAGACAAGTGGCTGGATCCGGCCATGATCAGAAATGTATTAAGATCTATACGCACAGCCAGATAAATATAATGGGGGTTTTTTATGAGACATGTAGTAAGTGTTAGCCTGGGCTCATCAAAACGGGATCATGCTTTTGAAACAGATTTTATGGGTGAAAAGTTCCGCATTGAGAGGATCGGAACGGACGGAGACTGGGAAAAAGCTTTGCAATTGATCAGAGATCTGGACGGAAAAATCGATGCTTTCGGAATGGGCGGGATCGATCTGTACATCCAGATCGCCGGCAAACGTTATGTCATTAAAGACGCCAAAAAACTGGTAGCGGCTGCCAAAAAGACCCCGATGGTTGACGGCAGCGGTTTGAAAAACACCTTGGAACGCAAATGTATTATCGATGTACAAAAAGAAGGGATCTATGATCTGCGCGGGAAAAAAGTCCTGATGGTTTGCGGGGTCGACCGTTTTGGCATGGCGGAAGCCTTTGAAGAAGTCGGGGCCCGGCTCACCCTGGGTGATTTCATCTATACGCTGGGGATCCCTTTTCCCATCCACTCCCTGAAAACCCTGCGAATTTTTGGTCGCATGGCGGCGCCGATCGTGGTTAACATGCCGTTTGACAAGATTTATCCGACTGGCGACAATCAGGATGTCATAATTCCCAAGCACTCGCAATACTATTATAATGCAGAAGTGCTGGCCGGCGATTTTCTGTATATTAAACGTTATTTACCGGAAAAATTAAATGGTCAGCTGATTATAACCAATACCACTACCCATGAGGATATGGTGATGCTGAAGCAACGCGGCATCAGTAAAGTGATTACTACCACTCCGGATATGGGCGGACGTTCTTTCGGTACCAATGTGATTGAGGCGTTGATGGTCACCCTGTTGAACAAACCAATTGACCAGATCAGCCCGCAGGATTATTATGCCATACTGAAGGAACTTGATTTCAAACCAGGGGTGGTTGATTTGGAGACATTTAGTGCCTGAATTTGATTTTGCCATTTTGCATATGTTGGGACGTAATCGCCGGGGGTTGGCTGCCAAGAAATATTTTTTGGACAGGTTGGCCCCGGTTTTTTTCTCTCCTCGGGTGGAGCATCTGATCCATTTCGGTGATTTGGGCTTCAAGGGCTGTAATCTATTTTTCCCTCTGGGGCCGGATAACTGGCAACAGATGGAGTCCGAGCAACGTGGCCATATGTGGAAAAAATCAGCCGGCATCATGCAGGATTTTGCGGTGACCAGCCTGGCGGCCGACCGCCGTTTGAAAATTGCCTTGCAGCCTCTGGAAACCAATATTCCGCTGTTGTTTGGCGACAACTTCATCAAGGCTCTGGCAGCGGTTATGATCCGGCACATCATGGCAAGAAAAACGGTAAACCGGCTGATCCTGGTGGGAGAAACGGCAGAACTGATCCCTTTACTGGATCATGTGGGTGGCTGCGGATTGCCGGTTTCGATTCAAAATCAGCATCCGGCAGGGGATGAAGTGATAGCCTGGCGTTTGCTATATGAGCGGGGCTGGGCAGTCAGCAACAGCTATATTAATCCCGACAAATGGAAAAAGGGAGACTTGATCGTGCTTTTTCAGCCTGGCTATAAACGGTTGGCGATGACCTCACCGGGAACCTTTTGGTTGGAACTAACCGATGAAGGGCGCGATCTGGCTCCCAACCTGGAGCATTCTCTGGCACGGGCCGGCATGGATGGCGGGTTGCCCATCCTGGCTCCCATTCTGGAAAGTATTTTGTTTACCAAAGCAGGTATTTATACTGATCATGTAGAATTCAAAGATTTGAATTTTATGCCAGTCATGAAAAGCGGCGCAGATTTACAGGTTCTTATTCAGGCAGGCGAAGAGCTGGGGCTTTGGGAGCCTTTTCGACAAGGTTGCAGGGGCGGATTTCTTGACAACGGCATATGGGGTCATTATAATACCATAAAGGATTAAGGATCAGGGTGAAAAAGAATTTTCCCCTTTTTATGTATCCGGAGCGAGCAGGGCTCGCTTTTAAAAATTTTCGATGCTGTGCGACAGATTATTGGTTTGCTATAATACTTTGTTAGGGAGCGATTAAATGGCCGAAAGAGAAGACAGAGAAATCATATTGACCAAGGATGGACTGGAGAAACTGGAGACCGAGCTGGAAACACTCAAGTCTGTGCGGCGGGAAGAAGTGGCGGAACGGATCAAACAGGCGATTGCTTTTGGTGATATTTCGGAGAACTCAGAGTACGAAGATGCCAAAAACGAACAGGCCTTCATAGAGGGACGCATTATCACCTTGGAAAAGACCTTGAAGAATTCCCGTTTAATGACCGACGATGAAATACGTGACGATGTTGTTTCGCTTGGAACCAAAGTCACCCTGAAGGAAATGAAATCAGGACGCGAAGTCAATGTCACCCTGGTCGCATCGGTTGAATCCAAACTCAAGGATGGAAAGATCTCTGACGAATCCCCGGTTGGCAAAGCCATTATGGGCAAAGCAGTAGGGGCCAAGGTCGAAGTCGAAGCCCCGGCAGGAATTATCAAATACAAAATCATTAAAGTGGAGA
>CAZACF010000130.1:0-6958 GCA_964483565.1 uncultured Syntrophomonas sp.
GTGTTCACACCTTCAGCCCAGTATTTTTCCTTATGGGTATTGCGAACTTCGCCGGTAATTGCGTCTATGCTAAAAAAGTAGGACAAGTTTTGATCGATGGTTACGATCCCGCTCCAATCAGCGCGGGGCTGGGTGGGAGTTACCTTGTTGTAGGTCATTTCAATGGTTTTGCCGCTCAGATCCAAGCCGAATACCCTCCAAAGATCCTGGGCGCCGCATTCAGCTGCCTCTTCTTTAGCAATAGCCTCGTCAGATGGTCGGGTTGAGTATTGACCCACTTGCAGTTTATAATCAGCTTTGATGTAGCCGGCTGGTATACCGGAGCTGGTGTTTGCAAGCAAGGACTGCGTACTGTAGGCAGCCGGAACGGTTGTTGTTTGGTAGGTTACCGCTGAAAAGGCAGCCTGGGTTACGCCCGCGAAAACCAGCGCGCACACAACGATCACAGCAGCGGTTTCCAGCACCAATCTTCGGATTTCATTTTTGTCAGCAAATATTTTTTTCATACAATCTACTCCTTTCGTTTTTGGGTTTGTGATCACCTTGCCAGTATAGGGCAGGATCATTTTTAACCTGTTAACGACTTGTTAGAGAGTTGTAAAAAGTAATCGTGGTTGTTGTTCCTTGTCCCAACTGTGAAAAAAAATCAAGCCGGGCGCCGTGGCAGGCAGCGATCTGCTCACAGATGGAAAGCCCCAGCCCCACTCCGCCCTCTGCTCTGCTGCGGGCTTTGTCCACCCGGTAAAAGGCTTCGGTGATGTGGCTGGTCTGTTCATCGGTCATACCGCGGCCGTTGTCCTTGATCGCAATGACTTTCCTTCCATCTTGCATATAGGCCTGCATATTGATTCTGCCTCCGGGGGCACAGGCCTTAATCGCGTTGTCAATCAGGTTGATCAGCAGGCTCTGGAGCAAGTCGCGATCACCATCCAGCAATTCAAATTCGGATTCATAGGTCAGAATAACCTGTTTCTCTTTTACTTTCGCATGCATTGTTCCTGATACACTTTGCATAAGTTCTTCTATCACTACCGGGACGCAAGCAATATCACCGCTGCGCAGAGAAGCAAGATCCAGTAATCGGTAGGCAATCGCTTGTAGGCGTTGGCTCTCCGACATGATATAGCTGGTCGCTTCCAACTTGTCTTCTTCCGTGATGGCTGCTTTTTGTATATATTCTGCATATCCATAAATGCTGGTTAGAGGGGTGCGCAGCTCATGGGCAAAGTTATCAATGAAACGCTGCTTTTGCGCGGCTGCTTCAGCCAAGCGGGCAATTTGGTTCTCAATTGCCTCTGCCATATTGTTAAAGCTCCGCGACATCTCGGTCAGTTCATCGTTGCCGGTCACAGGCAGTCGGTTGGCATAATCGCCGCCGGCAATGCCTTGCGAGGCTTCTGAGATTTGCTGCAGTGGTTTGAAAACACGACTCAGGAGCAGAATCAGACATACAGCCAGCAGGGCAGATATGACGATTCCCGTCAGGAAGAGGAGGCCTGTCGTCCGTTGCCAAGCTGCAATAAGTGCGGATAGATCGTAATAATAGGAAAACACATAACGCTCATAGGGGGCGGGCAGAGAACCGTTGACAATGATATAATTTCTGTCCTGGGACGCCAAGGTTGAGATAATGCGTTGCCCCACTGCAGCCGCCTTTGCTGTTTTGGTCAGCTCTTGTCCTGCCGGCAGATTGGAATAAAGGATCTGGTTGTTCTGTGCCAGTGCCAGATAAACATTCTGTTTTCCGTAATAGCTGACATATGAACTGAAAATAGAGGGCAATACGGTGCCTGCTGATGCACCTCGGGTTTCCAGGGCATTTACGTCTTTGGCCAGAGACGCTGTAATAAAACCGTGTTCCCGCAAACAGCTAGAACGGGTGTTGTTGAGACTGGTATTTAGGTTTATGATCGACATCAGCAGAATACTGCCGTTAAAAAACAAGAGGAACAGCATCAGCGTCAGCAGGTAAGTTTTCCGTTTCATCCTTTTAACCTCTCCCAGAACCTAGACTTCCAGTCGGTAGCCCAGCTTATAAACCGTTATAATGCGGTCTTCCAGACCCAGCTTTTTGCGCAGCTTCTGAATGTGCACATCCACCGTCCGGGTATCTCCCTCGTAATCATAACCCCAAGCCAGATGCAGCAGTTTTTCCCTTGATAAAGCGATATTGCGATTGACCACCAGCGCCTCAAGCAAATCGAATTCCCTGGGGGTGCAGTCAATTGCGTTTCCATCAAAAATAACCTGCCGTCTATCAAAGTGAATGGTGACATTATCAATGGTAAAGCATTTAGCCTCCTTTTTTGTCCGGCGTAAAACCGCATCCACCCTGGCCAGGAGTTCCAACATCTCAAAAGGTTTGGTCAGATAATCGTCCGCTCCCATGGTCAGACCCTTCAACCGGTCCGGCAAGCTGCTCTTGGCTGTCAGAAAAATGGTGGGGATACCGTGAATTCTATCAAAGACTTCAAATCCATCCAGTCCGGGCAGCATCACATCCAATAGAATGAGATCATATTTGTGTGCGCCAACTGATTCAATCGCTGCTTGTCCAACAAAAGCAGAGGAACATTTGTGCCCCACGAGTGCCAGATTCTTTTTGATCAATGTATTAATAGGAATCTCATCCTCAACAATCAAAATCTCCGCCAACCGAATCACCTCAGAGTAAATGTATCACAGAGTTGTTAAGGAGTTGTTAAGATTTGTATATTTGTATGCCTTTTGTTACGAATCTGATATTATAGCAGTGACTTAAAAATGATCTGCCATTATTAGTTTTGGACGTGAGGAAATACATTGACGAAAAAATTATACATAACTGAAAAACCATCGGTAGCGGACAGCTTTGCCAGTGTTTTAGGCCTGGCTATCAACAAATCCGACCGGGGCCGCGGCTATGCGGAAAATGACCAGGCCATCATCAGCTGGTGCTATGGCCATCTGGTGACCATGGCTTACCCGGAGGTTTATGATCCGGCCTATAAGTCATGGCGGGTGGAGCATCTGCCTATTATACCGGAAGAATATAAGTATGAGATCGTTAATAATGCGGGAGCCAAAAAACAATTTGAAGTGATCAAAAAGCTGATGCATCGCGAGGATGTGTCCATGATTTACTCCTGTACCGATAGCGGACGAGAAGGGGAGTATATCTTCCGCCTGGTTTACCAGGAGAGCCGAACCAATAAACCGGCCAGACGAGTATGGATATCCTCCCAGACGGAAGATGCCGTCCGAAGAGGAATCGCAGAAGCCAAGGATATTCGAGATTATGATCCCTTGGCCCGGGCAGCCTATTGCCGAGCTAAAGAAGATTGGCTGTTTGGTATGAATTTCAGCCGAATTTACACCTGTCGATACGGCAAGGAGTTGGCGGCCCGATTAAAAGAGGAGAAGCGGTCGGTCATTGCCATTGGCCGAGTGATGACCTGTGTGCTGGGTTTGGTTGTCGAGCGTGAATTGGAAATCAGGAACTTTGTGCCCAAGGTTCATTATGGGATTGTAGCCAGCTTTATGTCTCAGACAAGCGCCATTGCCTACAAGGGCAAATGGCAGACCCCCAAGAACAAAGACGCCAAGTCAGCCGATCAGCCTGGCGAAGAGGAGAAGTATTTTAGCCGGGAGGAAGCCCAGGCGATCATTGATAAATTAAATGGCCAGGAAGCCACCGTCAAGAAAGTGGAGGTCAAAGTAAAGAAGGAGCCGCCTCCGCTGCTTTTTAATCTGGCTGAATTGCAATCGGAAGCCAACAAAAAATACAAACTACCGGTCGATAAAACCTTGGAGATTGCACAGCGTCTCTACGAGAAAAAGCTGATCTCTTACCCGCGCACCGACAGCCGAGTACTATCTACGGATATAATTCATGAAATTCCCAAGGTCCTGAATGGATTATACAAGAATACGGAGTTCAAAGATGCAGTCATAAGAATCAAGGATTTTGGCAAGCTGGCGATTGACAAATCCACCAAAAGGTTTGTCGATGACGGCAAGGTCACCGACCACTATGCCATCATCCCCACATATATGACGACCGATCTGTCCAAGTTGGAGGCAGACAGCCGCAATGTTTACAGTCTGATTGTAAAAAGGTTTCTGGCGATTTTCTATCCGGTGGCCGAGTATAATACCGTCAAGGTAGAAACAGAAATCAAAGGCGAAATCTTTGTCACCCATTCCAAATCCTTAAAGAATCCCGGCTGGAAAGAGATTTATGAGATCACTCCGGCCAAAGATGAGGAGGAACTGTCCGTTTCCCCCCTGCATTTGCTCAGCAAAAAAGAAAAGTGTGACACGACCAGTCTGGAGCTGGAAGAGAAGGAGACCAAGCCGCCCTCCCGCTTCTCAGATGCTTCCCTGGTTTTGACCATGGAAAAGGCGGGCAAGTATATCGAAAACGAAGAACTGCGCGAGCAGATCAAGACCTGCGGCATAGGCACTTCGGCCACCCGGGCCGGGATTATTAAAAAGCTACAGAATATCGGCTATATAAAAATTAATGCCAAGTCCCAGATTGTTACCCCCAGCCCCAAAGGAGAGGCGATTGTGGAACTGGTGCGCCAGTCCGCCAAGGAACTGTTAAATCCGGTCCTGACCGCCAGCTGGGAAAAGGGTCTGTTTATGATTCAAAACAATGAAATAACCGAAGAAGTATTTGAAGAGAAGCTAACCAGCTATATAACCCGAACCATCGCCAAGGTCAAGCAACGTTAAGGGGAGCATGGGGACGTTCTTTTTGCTTCCTTCAACGCGTGGAGGTAGCAGGGAATGCTCTTTAGCGATACACCGTTACAAATGACCGGCATCGCTCCTAATGATAAAAGCATATTCACATTCATTTTTGCCCCATTGGCATATCAGTCTGAAGCCTCTGATGCTTGCCCCCGGTTGATAATCCGAACTGGCAGAACTTAAAAAAGCAGCCGGGTTGGCAGCCAGGACAAAAGAACCTTTCCCGTTTTTAAATTCGATGGGTATGGTTTGTACTTCTCTTTCTGAATATCTCGTATTTCCATTGGGTTGCACAATATAGTCTTCCAGTTTAGCAAAATCAGGTGCCGTGCCATGAAACGTGATTTGAAATTCCTGGTTCAGTTTGATATAAGGCAGATCGGTTTTGGCCTTGTCCCGCATAATTGTCTGAAAGGTACCTTCCCGGTCATAAATAACGTTGTTCCATTGATTTAACCCAACTACATAATTTATCTCAGTTCCGGCAACGGTTATTGATATTTTCGGCGGTACCAGCATATTAAGGTTTGGATCGTCGGAACAAGCTAGCCTGATTTTGTAATAGCTTTCCGCGGTGATTTCATCCACCGACTGATAAGGTTTTTCAACATAATAGTTGCCGTTTTTTGCATAGATATAGTAAACCTCACCATTTACCTCAACTTTGCGATAATCGGCGACACTCGGGACATCATTGACACTTTGAAGATTGGTTTTTTCACCGCTTTTTAACAAGTCGGCCAGAGAGGCAGGAGAGACAAACCGATTCATGAGATCTCCATAAAGAACGGTGAATTTTACAAACGTAGAAGCACTCTCCCATACGTTCTTAGCCATTTTCCCATTGGCCCAATCTCTGGTCCGCTGGATGGTTAAATCCTGCGTTCCGTCATTTATAACAAACTTTACGGACTCTGTATTGCCGATTAAAGCAAACATCAAAACGGCATTTTGATCGAAAACAGTTTGGTTTCCTGGCTTGGCCAAAGCTTCTCTGGTCTCCGGCGTCGTTTTATAATCTACCTCAACCATATAGGGAGCTTTGTCCGTATAAAGTAGTATCTTTGCAAAGGTCAGTGTTTTTGGTACCGGCAGCCTGTGTGCGATATTACCTACCTTGCTGTTGTCACCCAGATAGGGCGTCCGATATTGATATATGTTTTGTAGCGAGTTATTTTCATCGGTTGAGGCCGTTGGCGGATTGGACATAAGTCCCACGCCGACGCATACGACAGCGACTGCCGCGGTGATGACCATCCAAAAGACTGGCTGTCGGTAATTCAACACGTTTTTAATTCTTGCTTTCACATTGCTTTCGCCAAAAGCAAGGGGACCGGCATTTATCATGCGCCCATTTGCCGCCAGGGATAACAGTGAGGTGCTGTAGTCCTTTTTTATCCCCGTGCCAAGTTCCTTCAGTACACGTTCATCGCAGGACATTTCCATGTCCTTGGTCATCAGCACAAAGCTGACCCATACCAGCGGATTGAACCAATGAACACACAGAGCCAGAAAAGCGATGGGCTTGATCAGATGATCCCGCCGTCTTATGTGGGTTTGCTCATGTTTCAGGATATGGATTCTTTGCGCATCATTGAGTACGGAGGGCAGATAAATTTTAGGCTTTATTATTCCCAGCACAAAGGGGGATGAAATCCTCTCGCTTTCCCAAATATTATCCTCGACCAGTATGGCGGTGCGAACCCGGTATTTGAGCCTGAGGTAAGCAATGATACTGTAAAGCAAAAAGGAAACGATACCCGCAGCCCAAATCACGGCCAGAACAAATAAAATGATCTGCATCGGGTTGGCGCTGGCCAATGGTGTTGCTGCAGGCAGAGAAGCATTGACCGCTGTATTCACAGAATTGATTCCGGTATTGATTTGCGGCTGGGCCATCATAGCAATATTGGACGGAACGTACTCCATTTTCCCGGAGTCTGCACCTGCCATCTGCAAAAAGCTAAACGCTGAAGAGAATGAAAACGGGCAAGCCAGCCGGAACAGCACAATGATCCACAGGCTGTAAGAAAAAATCCGGGGAGCCTTTTTCAGGAGCAGCCGCGCAAACAAAACAAATATAATGACATAGCTGGCGGTAATGCTCATATTGACGACGTCAATAAATGATTTTTGCAGAAATTCCATCATAATTATCCTTCCTCGTAGCTGTCGATCAGCCTTTTCAGTTCGTCCGCTTCTTTTTTGCTCAAGGTTTTAT
>CAZACF010000131.1:0-6831 GCA_964483565.1 uncultured Syntrophomonas sp.
GAGTTCAGCCCCGAGGATCTTGCCATCATGATGCTGCTCAGCAAATACCAAAAGCAAATATTGGAAGTTATTGGCGACGATGAAGTGGATGTTACCGTGTAAATTTACGCATGAATGTATGAACTACCGCCCGCGCCTCCGGTATAGTGGCTTAGAGATTTCGCCAATGGATGAGTTGTTTAACCGGACGGCCAATGCTATGTTCCAGCACCAGTGATGTCACGATTCCCACCACAAAGCCATTGCTGAGTATGGGTCGCAGGCTGTAGGGATAACTGGCGCTGATTTCCGCAGGCAGGAAGGATACGATGATTCCCATCAAAATCGGCAGGCTGATCAGGAGCGCATTGTCAAATCGAGGTTCGCCCAGTTCATGCAAGGCATCAAAAGCCGTCATTAGTCCCGCTGCCACTTGCGTACACATGGTATAGAAAAGGACACAGCCAATCACCACTGCCGGGATAAAGGACAGGTAAAATATAATCCGCGGCAGAAAAGCCAGCACCAGCATGGCCATCCCGGCAGGCAGCAAGCTGCGGCGCGCAGCACATCCGGTCGCCGCAATTAATCCCGGACTGAAGGAGAAATTGACCGGTCCGATAACGCCCATAAATCCCGCTAAAACATTACCGAGCCCGGTGGCAGTTATCCCTCGGGTGATGCGGCGTGGCATTTCCTCCGCCTTTAACACTAAACCGACCGCCTGAATCGAACCCAGATCATTGATCGACAATCCCAGAAAACAAAGCATAAATGCCACCAGCACACCTGGTTCAATCACCAGCGAAGTATTCAATCCGCTGAAAAACAAGGATACCGGTTTAATATAGTCCAGACTGGCATGCGTAGTCCAGCCCGGATCAATCAAAAAATAAGCCAGACTGCCCACGACCATGGCAACCAAAACCAGGGTGTTTTTCAGCAATCCTTGCAGATAGCGTCCGCCCACAAACATCAGCATCATAAAAGCAAAAGCAAAAACCAGCCGCACAGACGGGCTGGGTCCTGCTTTACCACCGATGACGAGATTGGTAATGGTGGGAAGGATGGTAAAAGCGACCAGCAAGAGGATTACTGCCACTACCCGGGGCGTGAACAATGACTGCATCCGGCCAAAAAGGCCGGTGACCGCCAGCAGAGCCAATAGCCCACCACAAATCAACAAACTGGAATAAATCGCCGCAGGAGAACTTTCCAAAGAAGCCAGGATGCCAATAAACAGAATCGTGGAGGGCCCCAAAACCACCGGCAAACGATGCCCCCAGATGACCTGCAGCAGCAGCGTAACCCCCATCACGGCAAACAGCTTTTGCAGATATAATACTTCAAGCGCTGGGGTTCCCATCCCCCCGAGCACCTTACCGAAAGTGATCACCGCTGGCAGACTGACTGCCAGCCACTGCAGACCATACAACATGTTTTCTTTCCAGGTTGGCTTATCCTCTATCTGATATTTTAATTCCAATGACCACACCCCCCTTGAGCAATGCAGGTTAAGTACCCCTTTAAATTTTTAAACCCAAAAATTTATAACCATATATTAGCACTTGTATTATAATAACTGAAAACCAAGCTGGCCATACTGCAGAATTTAAGCCATCCATACTGGCCGAAGATTATTGATCATCAGTGGCTCCGCCGTCTCCGAATACCGGGATCGTCTCACCTAAAAAAGTAGGCTGGGGTTTGATATACCTGGCCATCCAGAAGTCTTTATTTCTGGCGGCCATTTCCCTAATTTCATAACTTGTCATAACCGGGCCATATTCATGCCGGTCAGAGGCAACTCCGTAGGCCTCCAGGCCAAGTTCCCGAGCGATAAAGACGGCTCGCATGAGGTGATATTCTTGGGTCACGATAATCACCTTTTTGGCCTGAAATATATCCCGCGCCCGGTACAGGCTTTCATAAGTGCTGAACCCGGCATGATCCATAAAGATATCTTGTCCATCCACACCTTCATTTTTGATAAAGTTCTTCATGGTATTTACTTCATCATATTCCTTTTGCCCATGGTCTCCGCTGACGATAATCTTGGGAGCTTTGCCGTTTCTGTACAACTCGTATCCAGTCATAACGCGATCCTTGAGCATGGTTGACAAGGTCCCGTCCGGCAAGACGTATGCCCCCAAAATAAGAACCGTATCGGCGGCAGGAACTTCCTGGGGTGAATAAATATATTGGGTGGAACTAAATTTCACATATTGGTTGATGGATAGAAAACCGATTCCGGCGACAAACGTCAAGCCAATCAGAATATATGCTATTTTCCTGGGTTTCTGCCAAAATACCTGCACGTTTTGCCCTTTCCTTATGCGAATATTATAAATTACTTCTATTCCATCTTTCACTCGAACCCGCCTACATTAAAGCGGCATCTTTTCGTATCCATTTCGTGGAAAAGTGTTTAATAAGAAAATATCATTAGTCATGGATGTTTCACGTGAAACATTTTTCGATTTTCAAAAAATAATAAATCCCGTAATTACGGTCTTGGTGGATCGCAGCAAATTCTTTAATACATCTGATCCGGAGCAAACTTTTCCAGCCAGATATCTTTCAGCGTAATTAAATCATTACGAAAATCTTTGGGGGTTTGCTCTTCCATTTTTTCAAGTTCCTCCAATACCTCCAGCACAAAGTGCCGGGCACCGAATTGCTCCCAGTCCGTAAGCAGTTTGTCTTCCACACAGCTGCCAGTTGCCTGGGAAAATTCAAAGCGGCTTTTGTAAGCCCTTATATTATTGACCGGCAAAATAAGCGTTTTTCCATTGGCTGTATTTCTTATGGCGCAAATTCCGCCCGTATCTTTAAGCTCTTTATAGGCAGAGCGCAACTCTTTTCGGTTTGCTGTGTCCATCGATCAGTACCCCATTTCTTTTAAGATCCGGGCAAGCGTCGCCAGGCGTTCTCCCATCAATTCATCATCCCTACTGAGCGTCTGGGCAAAGAGTTTAATATCTTCATCAATCATCTGATTGTCCATGCAGACAGAGACTGTCATGGCATCTCCCTGTAAACCGATACGATCAATAGTGGTTTTTTCAGTATCATAAAATTTTTCGTAACGGTAGGCTTCACGAAAGTATTGTTGAGACCGGCAAACCAATATAGCCAGATCAAGTACCCGATGCAATGGTAATTCCTCCGATTGGCGCGACCATTTTTCGCCGGTATAACGCCAGACTTTGGCCGATATATCAACTTTTCCCCGATCATTCCATTGGGCCAGCCCCAAAGATAACCCCTTGGCATCAGATTGATAGGCAAATCTTCCGTCAACATTTTCATAGTTTTCTGAGACTATAACCGGTTTATGCTTTAAGGAAGTTGGTATTTTCAAAACCATATCTCCAATCTAAATTTAGTAGTTTAGTAAATTAGTAAATAATAATGATAATAATATAATGACTATAAAAACTTGTCAAGATAATTCCAAAATTCATAATAATTCATAAAAAGCCCGTGTTCTTCGCTCGTGTTCTTCAATCTCCTAATCAAATGATATCACGCGGTTTCTGCCGTCTGCCTTGGCTCGATAAAGAGCCTGGTCCGCTTTCTCCAAAACGATATCCGGCCGGTCGTCTTTATGGGGAAGCAAGCAGCTGATGCCAATACTAACCGTTACCGTTGGTGCTACCGAGGAGCTTGGATGGGCAATGCCCAATGCCTCCACCTCAGACCTTATGCTTTCCCCCAGCAGCAGGCTTTCTTCCCGGTTTAAACCAACGGCTACGAATAAGAATTCTTCCCCGCCGAAGCGGGCAACAAAATCCATAGCCTCCCGCCGGCATTGATTTAAAACCCCGGCCACTGCTTTCAGACACTGATCTCCCGCCAGATGTCCGTTGGCATCATTATAAAGCTTAAAGTAATCGATATCGATCATCATAATGGAAAAGGGTTGTTGTTTTTTAACTGCTGTACCCCATAATTGCAGCAAGGCCTCATCCAGTCTGCGTCGATTGGGTATACCGGTTAAGGCATCCAAGCTTGAAATAATACGTAGCTGTTGATTGGCGATTTCCAATTCATATTGCATTCGTTCACTGATTTTTATTTCCTTCCTCAGCCGGTCGTTAATCTGTGTCAATTCCCATGACTTTTCTTCAATAAGCTTCTTATTCAAAAAGTTATGGATAAAACCTTTATAATTATCATGGGCCAAATATAAAAGAAAAATCAAAATAATACTGCTGTTCGCGTAGTGACCAATCAATAGATTTCGGGAAGGCTGATAGTAGGGTAAACCAGCAAATAAAACAACCGTCCCCAATAATTGGGCAAAGAAAATCTTTTTCGGGGATAAGTAAAACATGAATGTGGTAATAAACAAGTTGACCAGGAAAACGATGATATTTCCATAAAGGGCCTGATCCATCAACGATACAACCGCACCCCAGACCATAACAAAAACAATAAAGCCTGTGGCAGTCAGATCCAACATTTTCAAATAGCATGGATCATCATCCAACTTTTTTTCCAGGTATGATAAAACAGCTAAGAATAAAAGGCTGAACGTAATCATCAATATATACATAAAAGCATACTGGGAATATTTAAAATCGGTGTTGCTGTGGTTATTGAAAACCAATAGCAATAACAAGATGATTTCTATGCTCACAATAATAAGCACAAAAGATTTCCCCCTTTTCAAATTAAAGCGGGAAATCTCCAATGCAAATTCATGTTGATATAAAGGGTCAATCTCAGGGATTCCATTAGGCAAAACGATCCAACTCCCATTAAACGAAAGTGGTTTTTTATACTATAGTTTGACTGTAAGACGGATTGTTTTTGGTGTCATACGATAAGCTTTACTCTCCCTTGTCAAACTGGTTGAGTTTGTATGGAAAGGGGTGTTTATCCACCCCTTAATTTTAACTCGCAGATACAAAAATTGATACACTATTACTATTATAGATGTCGTCAGGCCAACACATGAAGCCACCATTGTCGTCAATATCAACCCCATAATAGTCATTACATCCTGCCCATGGTAATTTGGTACAATACCATGAGTCTCTGTTCGACTTGGCAGTAGGCATATATGGTTCGCCTAATTGATTCCGAAGATAGCTCATCATTGCGCTGGTAACTCCTGGAGGTTCATAATTGGCAACTGTTAGTAAAGGTGAAGGTAAGCTTCCGCTCATTATATACAATTAAGCTTTCCGCTGTTGCATACCACAATTCATGCGGAGTCTGGCATTTTTCCATATTATTAAACTTATGATTGCACTGCCATATGGTGCGGCGATTTTTACTGGTTAAGTGCCACACCTTACAGCCGTAAAAGCTGCTGCATTGGCCGCAATATTATCTTATTTGAAAAGATGCTGGTACAGCTGGTATAACCGGTGGCTTTGCGTTTTTCGAATTCGTGCTGAACTAAATCAAACACCTCCGGCGAAATAATGGCGGGATGGCACGTGAAACATTTTCTATTCTCCAATATTGGATAACTCCGTAATATCAACGTTTAATATTTTTAATAATACACTTCTTGGGAAGTAAACTGGTTATTATTAATCCCGAAAATGATCACAACCGCCTCATCTTCCTAATGCCACCCTTCAACTACAAAAAAACCACTCCTATTTAGAAAAAGAGTGGTTCTGGGCAAAAACAAAAGTGGTTTTAAGGGTTAAGACCCAAGTGAGAGTTTTGCATAATTAAGTTTTGCTAAAATGCCAATCGATATATAGTGGTGAGAAAAGATAAATAGCGCTATATATTGTAGTTCTCGAAGGAATCTTCACTAAGTTTTCGAATTATGCAAAATCCTCAAGTAATAGTTAATGTTCTTTTTCAAAGCTTATCTCCTGTTCAAATTGCTCTTTGATACGTTAATAGTGACCTAGACAAGAAATAATGTTGATGTTATTACCTTCAATAGAATATATCAGTCTGTGCTCATTGTTGATTCTTCTGCTCCAGTAACCTGATAATTCGTGTCTTAACGGTTCTGGTTTACCGATACCTGTATTGCCATTACGTTCAATGTCTTTTATTAGGTCATTAATACGTTTTAAGATTTGCCGATTCTCTTTTTGCCAATACTGGTATTCTTCCCAGGCTGTGGTCGTGAAAACTTTATTCATCAGCAAGTTCTGCCTGAACAGTTTTTCCTGATTTCAGTTCTTCGATTGATCGCAAAAGCTTGTTGTAGTATTCAGGGTTACTTCTGATATAAAGGTTTTCCAAAAGGTTATTGTATTCGCTTTCAGATATCAATACCACGTTGCCACCACTTTTTCTGGTTACTATTATGGTTTCAACATCTTGATTAGCGGCATCACAATATTTTTTTAGGTTTTCACGCAGATTAGAGTAATTTACAGCCAGCACAGAAAACACCTCCGTACAATTTATTGTACAACCAATGACGCTATAAGTCAAGTAAGGGGAAATCTAAATGAGCATAATCGTCAGGATGGCTTAGTCAATTAATTGCACTAACCTTTATTTTTTCTTTGGTCTACAATGCGTTTTTCGAATTCGTGCTGAACTAAATCAAACACCTCCGGCGAAATAATGGCGGGATGGCACGTGAAACATTTTCTATTCTCCAATATTGGATAACTCCGTAATATCAACGTTTAATATTTTTAATAATACACTTCTTGGGAAGTAAACTGGTTATTATTAATCCCGAAAATGATCACAACCGCCTCATCTTCCTAATGCCACCCTTCAACTACAAAAAAACCACTCCTATTTAGAAAAAGAGTGGTTCTGGGCAAAAACAAAAGTGGTTTTAAGGGTTAAGACCCAAGTGAGAGTTTTGCATAATTAAGTTTTGCTAAAATGCCAATCGATATATAGTGG
>CAZACF010000132.1:0-6759 GCA_964483565.1 uncultured Syntrophomonas sp.
GGGTGAGGGAATAAAATGAGAAACAGGGGATTCGAAACGAGGGGGGTGAAAAGGTGTTAGCCATTTTTGGGTCAGCTGCAGCCGAAGGCGGTGGAGGCATATTTCATAATCCGCTGTTTGTACTGCTGTTAGTATTGGTTGCAACCTATGTATTTATTAAATTTTGTGCTTGGGCCAAGAAATTCCAGCTGCCGGGCAATTTGAAGAAATGGATCTTTATCTTTACCGGGATTGGGTTGGTGGTTTTCAATGTATTGTATTCCAAAGGCAATACGATGGTACAAGCGAATGGAGATTGGAGCGGAGCGACCATTGCCTTGCTTGGGTCCTTGGTCTGGGTATTCATTTTTGCTTTTGCATTAATGGCAGAGACCAAAGCCGAGTAAACAAAAAGCAATTGAGATTTGAGTGGACAGTTCTAACCGGACTGTCCACTTTTCGCTATGCAAAGGTTATACTAGATATGGTGGAGCGAATATAAAAAAAGATTTTTTGCAGTATAAGTTTGGTTTGATAACACTCAGAGTGCCCAGTAAGAACAAACATATGAAAACATGCAGGTGAGCATATGGCGGAGCAGAGCAAAGTTAAAATCATTACGGCAGAAGGCGAACCATCATTTTATTGGACGCTGCCCGGTAAAACCTTACAACAGGTCTTGGAAATGGCTGGTTTTGAATCGGGCGGTTCCTGTGGCGGCCAGAAAAACTGCGGAAAATGCAAAGTTCGAGCCGAAGGTGGCATCAGCTTGCTGGATGAAAAGGAACAACAATTGCTCATGCCGGAAGAAATCAGGAATGGTGTGCGTCTGGCCTGTTACTGTTGGGTTATTGACGAGGCCACCATTTATTTGGATCTGATGGCGCCGGAGCATACTGTTGAAAAAAAGCTTACCCGATACAGACCGGTTCAGCCCAAGCATAGCGGGGTGGAATACAGATCTTTTTTCATCCCCGGGCAGCAAGCGGAATTGAGTGTGCCGCTGCTGGATCGTATGCAGATGGCTTTACCGGAATTTGAATTTGAACTAACCCCGGAGAATCTCAACGAGCTCCAAAAAATAGACCGGCCGGGAAGACCCACCCTGGAGCTGCACGCGCTCCTGTTGAATCAGCGGGTTCACCACGTGGAAAAAGAAAAAAAAGCGATTTTGGGGCTGGCTCTCGATTTGGGAACCACCAGCCTGTTTGCCAGTCTGCTTGATCTGCAAAGCGGCCAAGTTTTGACCACGGCTTCGCAAAGCAATATGCAGAGAATCTATGGCCAGGATATGATTACCCGTCTGGCTTATGCCCAGAAGCATAAGGACGGCGCCCTGTCCCTGCATAAAATTATGATTAATAATGTCAACGCCATGATCGATAATATGGTTGTTCAAATTGGTCAGACCAGCGAGCAGATTTTCAAAATAAGCGCGGTTGGCAATCCGGTTATGCTGCACTTTTTCCTGGGTTTAGCTACCGATGGCTTTTATGCGGCCCCCTTCAGCGGTGTCTTTTCATCTGCTTTGCAGATCCCTGCCGCCTGGCTGCAATTGCAAGTCAACCCGCGGGCTAGTCTGGTAATTCCGCCGCAATTGGGAGGTTTTGTCGGAGCAGACATGACAGCCTGCCTGCTAACTATGCAGAATGCCCTCCAATCTACTTTTCTGCTGTGTGATATTGGTACCAACAGTGAGATTGCGGTTGGCAGTTCCGGCAGAATTTGGACGAGTTCTGCGGCAGCAGGACCGGCACTGGAAGGAGGCGCCTTGCAATGTGGCATGCGAGCCGGAGCAGGGGCAATTGAAAGATTCAGCTTTGACAATGATCGCTTGACCTACCAGGTAATTGGTAATACAACCCCCAAGGGGATCTGCGGATCAGGGGCTATAGATCTGCTGGCAATCCTTTGGGAAAACGATTGCATTAACCAGGAAGGAACCTTTACGGCACGCGCAGAAGAGCTTTTTTCCTGTCGATCCGGCACTTGGGGCCAGGAAATTATTTTGTTGGATCAGGCAGACACCGGAGCAGCATCCCTGATCTTTACCCAAGAGGATATTCGCCAGCTGCAATTAGCCAAAGGCGCGATTCGGACGGCCATTGATATTTTAATGAAGCAAGCCCGTTTGGTACCCTCCGATCTCGAATATATATATATTGCCGGGGCTTTTGGAAGCTATTTGGATGCCTATAATCTTTTGAAAATTGGGCTGCTTCCGCCAGTAAAGAGAGAACGGATAAAGAATATCGGTAATGCTGCTGCCGAAGGGGCGATGATAACCTTGATAGGGAACGATGGCATGGCTGTTGCGCAACAAATAAAAAATAAAGTTCATCCGGTTGACCTGGCCAACCAGCCTGATTTCCAAAAGGAATTTCTTGGTAATCTGAACTTTTAACCGTTATGATAAAATGACTTTCGCGTTCCGGACTTGGAACCAGACGATAAATGGAGATCCTTTCTGCCGACCGGAAGACTGGTCAGGCTGGGATAGGCATAGAATTATAGGGTAATTGACAACCAAGCTGAGAATCAGCATTGATGTCTTTATTGTAAAGTTGGACCAAGATCATTAAACAGGAGGTAGAGCGAATGAAACTTTCTGGCAAGGTGGCAGTTGTTACCGGAGGAGGAACAGGGATAGGCCAGGGTGCAGCCATTGCGCTGGCAGCAGAAGGGGCCAAGGTCATGGTCTGGGGACGTCGTCCCGAGCCACTCAATGAAACCGTCGCCTATATAGAAAGAGCGGGCGGGGAAGCTCTGGCATGCCCGGCGGATTTGACCGATATGGTGCAGATCGAAAAAGCCGTACAAGTACTTAAAAGTCGTTGGGGAAGAGCAGATGTATTGGTTAACAATGCCGGTTCAGCGATGCGTAAGCCCTTCTTGAAAGTATCCATGGATGAACTGGATGAACTATACCGGGTAGATTTGCGCAGCGTTTATGCTGTGACCCAGGCGCTGGTGCCGATGCTGAAAGAGGATGGGGGAGGCAGTATCATTAACATCTCTTCTATCCTTGGGATATTAGGCAGCGCCCAATCGACTGCCTATTGTGCCATGAAGGGCGGGGTGGTAAATCTGACCCGGGCTATGGCAGCAGAGTTGGGGCCCGACATAAGAGTCAACTGTCTGTGTCCGTCTCATATCGTAACCCCAATGATGGCCGAAGAGATGAGCCGCTTGGAAGCAGCCGGCAAGATGGATAAACTCAATCGGCTTTTTCCCATGAAAAGAGTTGGATATCCCGAAGATATGAATGGTGCCATCGTTTTCTTTGCCTCTCCTGATTCAGCTTGGATTACTGGTAATTATTTGATGATCGACGGGGGACTGTCCTGTTACGTATAAGTTGCGCTGCTTTATTCTTATGGCAGTCATAAAGTCAGGCCCGTGCCAGCGACAAGGTTTGATGCAATCCAGCATTGAGCTTGAGTGGGCGCGGGTTCGTTTTTTCCGTAAAAGGGTTATTTGAATTGTGTTTAAATGTTTCCAAGCCCTTGATTAATTGATTATGAAAAGCTTAAAATGGAAAAATGATAATGAGCCCGAAAGGGTGCGATAAAATGCTGGTTGATTATCATGTCCATGCCTTGGCCCATGGAGAGTATGAGGCAAACCAAGCCTGGCTGAATGCCTTTGTGGATCAGGCGTGTCGGATGGGAATCAAGGAAATGGGTTTCAGTGAGCACGATGAATTTATAGCCGGATTAAATCTGGATATATTTCACAAAGTTCAAAAGGACCGCCGCCCAGACCTCAATCTCCGTCTGGGGATTGAGATGGATTACCTGCCTGGCCGAGAAAATGAGCTGCTCCGCCAATATTCACGAGATGATTTTGATTATTGGATCGGTTCAGTACATTTTATTGATGGCTGGGCTTTCGATCATCCTGATTACAAGGACGATTTCGAAAATCGGGATATCGATGAAATTTATGAACGTTATGCGCAAATATTGATACAAATGGCTTCCTGCCAGTTGTTTGATATTGTTGGACATCTCGATTTGGTTAAAATCTGGGGGCATCAACCCCGGCGAAAAACAGTTGTGGATCATCTGCTACCGGTTCTGCAGGGAATAAAAAAGAACCACCTGGTGGTTGAGATAAACAGTGCTGGTTTAAGAAAACCGATTGGAGAAATATATCCTTCCCATGACTTGCTGGAGCAGCTTTATGCCATGAATATCCCGGTAACTTTAGGGTCTGATGCCCACCATCCACAGCAGACAGGCGAAGGACTTCGGGAGGCTTTGCAGGCAGCCCGGAAAGCAGGGTACAAATCCCTGACCGGCTTTAATAAACATCGTCACATTAAGATACTTGTATAAACCTGAAGAAGGAGTCTGTGAATGAGTGATATTGCGTTTTTGCTTTTAAGTTTAGGAATTATTTTGCTGGCGGCTGAATTGTTTGTTAACGGAGTGGAGTGGCTGGGAAAAATATTTAATCTTTCCGAAGGTGCCGTAGGCAGTGTCTTGGCAGCTGTCGGAACGGCTCTGCCGGAAACCATCATCCCGATCATTGCCTTGCTGTTTAACCAAGGATCAAGTGGTCATGAAATAGGTATTGGTGCGATCCTGGGGGCCCCCTTGATGCTATCTACACTGGCCATGTTCGTGACTGGTATGGCGGTGATAATATTTAGAAAAAGACGCAAGTCCGGGGTCAAGGTAGTGGGCGATTATTCCACTATGAGCAGGGATCTGGGGTTTTTCATTATCATATTCAGTATGGCCGTGTTAGCGGGTATGTTACCGCCGCAATGGCGTGCCTATCAGTTAATCATTGCCATGATAATGGTTTTTGCTTACATCTGGTATGTCCATAAAATGTTGACCCAAGAGCGTAGTATCGGCGAAGAAGAAGATATACCCTCCTGTTATTTCGCCAGAAATTACAATAATCCGCCCATATACCGTGTGTTGTTCCAAGTCGTTTTGGCGCTGGCCATGATTGTTATTGGAGCAAATCTGTTTGTTAATTCCATTAGTGAAGTAGCTGCCATTTATGCTGTTCCAGCTTTTGTTTTGTCGATTATTATCACCCCAATCGCAACCGAGCTGCCGGAAAAATTCAACAGTGTTATTTGGATCTCACGGGGCAAAGATACTTTGGCTCTGGGGAACATCACCGGTGCCATGGTATTTCAAAGTTCCCTGATCCCGGCGATGGGTATTTTCCTTACCGACTGGCAATTAACCCAATCAGCTATGATGTCGGCTATACTTGCTATTATTGCTTCATTACTGCTTTTCGTTGAGTTGCGCAGCAGAAAACATATTAGTGCCAAGATGTTGCTGTTTAGCGGATTATTCTATGTGATCTTCTTGATTGAAGTATTTAGCGGGATCATCACTTGATTCGCCATGATAATGCGGAATAGCAGAAATAAAAATAGTAAAAAGCCGGATTCTTATTCAGATCCGGCTTCATGTTTTTGCCAAAGCATATTTTATCAAGTTTATACGGCTGTTTCCAACCTCTGAGGGACTTCTGGCTGCTGCTTTTTATTGTAGATTGCATAGGCAGTTGACCATCTTTCTTTTTCTTCAGCCCTTTGCCGGGCTACCAGTACTTTGCATTTGGCATGCTTGATGCGAGCTTCCCGCTCTAATATGATCAATGCCACATGAAATGCGAGATACAACGCAGCAATAACCACAAAATACATACCGGTGTAAACCAAAAATACTCTTTGCAGTTCGGTCATAAAGAACACCCCTTTCGTTCCTTATTTATCAAATCAAAAACTGAAAACATTCAGTTGCTGATGCGCTTAAATGTCCAGCCATACTCTTTTGAAAACATAGAGAGTGCTTGCCGTTGCGCTGATGAAAGTCAGGGCAATTGCCAATGCTACCAAAGCTCCTTCCATAAGCTGTAACCTCCTCTCATTCAACCTGTGAACCTATTAACATCTTATGATAATAAGATAACATGTTGTAATCAAAATAGCAAAACGTAATATTTGAAGAATGAGGAAGATTTAGCGTGCAAGTGAAGCGCTATTTCAAATTTGGGGTAAAAATAAAGGAAAGCCAATGAAAAAATATTTTCATTGGCTTTGAGACCCCATAAAAAATTGTGTAAAAAGTAGGACAAAGAATCTCCCGTTGACTTTTGGCCTGCCTGCACTCGTTACGGGGTGAATATAGTCCAGGCTGTACCTGCCATGTATGCTTATATCGTGGCCGCAGCTGACCCCACTAAGATTGAGATGGACAAGGTAAAGTTAAGATACGCCTTTTCCGGAGCTGCTCCTATGCCTGTGAATCTAGTAGCGGCCTTCAAAGAGAAGTTTGGCGTGCGGGCTATCGACGGTTATGGCTTAACCGAGGCTTGTGGGGTTTCTACCTCCAGTATGGGCTGCCCTGAAAACTGGGCTTCTATTGGCACGGCTTACTCTAACCAGGAGGTCGAAATCATGGACGATAATAACAACATCCTGCCCTATGGTGAGAAGGGTGAAATCTGCATCAAGGGTGATGCGGTTATGATCGGTTATCTCAACAAACCGGATGATACCGCCGAAGCCATCAAAGATGGTTGGCTGCATACGGGTGATATGGGTTATATGGAAGAGACAGGGTTTGTCTACATCTCTGGACGTAAGAAAGAAATGCTCAACCGTGGCGGAGAAAACATCTATCCTCGGGAAATAGAAATTCCGCTCGAAAAACACCCCAAAATCATGGAAGTTGCTGTAATCGGGGCACCTGACCCATCCCTGGGTGAGCGGGTACGGGCCTGCATTGTTCTTAAGGAACC
>CAZACF010000133.1:0-6758 GCA_964483565.1 uncultured Syntrophomonas sp.
AAATGTGATCCTCTTATGTTAAATAAAACCTTGGTTTCCCCTGAATTGCAGCAAAATTGGCACTCTTTACGCAGCAAGGAACGGAAAAACACAAAAAAGGAGGTGAACTAATGAAAAGAGCAATTGGTCTCGGATTACTGGTGGCAGTATTTTTTGCAGCATTTATTATGGCTAAAGACTATATCGCCGTAAGTTCCTTTTATATGGCTGCGGCAGCAATGGCAATGTTTGCTGTGCTGGGTCCCTTTGGGGATTATTTCAAAACAGGTATATCTATGATAATTGGGGTTGTTGTAGGTCTCGTGGGAATTATTATTCTTATTGCCAAAATGCCGCTTCCTCCGGATAACTTGGTCTACCTGGCGGCAGTTGGCGGCGTATCTCTGTTCATTCTCATTTTGCTGTCTGTAACCGGACTCAGGATTGATGGAATGTTCCTGGGTTGGGCCGGATATTTCGCATCAGTATACGGAACATATACTACCAATGCAGCATCCTTGGCAACCGCAGCCGTACCGGCAGCAGTCGGCGTATGTGTGTCGCTGTTGGTTGGATTGGTCATGGCTAACCTGATCATTAAAATCGCTATGGCTCTAAATAATTAGGAAGGGGGGGAGAAGGTTTGTTAAAAAAGAAAAGAGTACAGAAGTATATGGTTATATTACTTGCCCTGCTTTTATTGCTTGCTCCGGCTTTTAGTGCAATCGGTGCCGGTACCGGCAGTGTTGAGAAAATGCAGGATAATGAACTGGTACTGTCGAGCTTGGATGATTCCGGCAATATCGGCGGCATTCAGGTGTTATCCCATGTTCGCATTTTCGGCAGCGGCGATGTAGCCGTACAGGATCCCAGTCAATTCAAACTGGCTTCCGTACGCAATCTCTACGGATCTGAGAAAATTGCTCAGCAGGATGGCAAGATAAACTATTCCTTGAAAATTGATCAAAATAAAGGCTTCTCGGATATTTATTATCTGTCTGCCTTGAACAAGGAAGATGTTGCCAAAGTCAAAATACCAGTAAGCGTAAAAGTGAGCTATTATCTGGATGGTCAACAGATGGAGCCTTCCAAACTGGCAGGTAAAAGCGGTCATCTGAAGATAAGATGTGACATTGAAAACCTTACCGGAGCCAAGAAAGTACTGGAATATAAAAACAAAGCAGGCGAAACCGTCAAGAAAGAATCAATTGTTTACACACCTTACGTAGTTGCCATGTCCGGTTGGACCTTTGACAACAAGAGATTTGCCAATGTGCAGGCACCGGGCGTAGCCCAGGAATCACCGCAGGGTGTGGTGCTGGATGTGCAGGGCAAGACACAGGTCAGTTGGACAGTTCCAGTTATACCACCCAGTTATCCAGCCAAACAATATACGATCTTAGAAGCGGATGCCAAAGATATTGAATTACCCAGTTATCAAATCGCGGTCATCCCAATCGTGCCTACAACTGCGGCGATTGACAATATACCGACTTTCCGTGACAGCTTTGGCAAACTGTATGATGCGTTTGACCAAATCCAAAGCGGCGTGGGCGCTCCTTCCCAAGACGCTACCTTATTGTTCGGCTTGAACAAAGTCAAAGGCGGACTGGGACAGGTCAGCGGCGGGATTGAAACTGTATTGGATAACTTAAAGACCATCCGCAACGGTATATCCAATCCTACTTTTAATACAGCTACCTATGATGCCACCAAAGGTATGGACGCCAGCGGCAACAAACCCGGCGTCAAAGAAGCGGTGACCATGAGCAAGACTGCAATGGATACACAGCTGTTGGCGGCCATGGAAGGCCAGAAGAAAGTCTTGACCGTTATGCAGGATACGATGGGCAAGCCCGGTGCTGATCCGGTAACTCCGAGCCTTTCCACCAGTTTGTATAACGATGTAGACTTCCTGAAAGCCCTGGTTAAAGGTACCCCCGCTGAACAAGTCATTACACAGGCCCTGGCTCCGAAAATTTTGGCCATGGGAACCAATCTGGGGGTATTGAGAGACGGTGGGACCCTGATTACATCAAGTGGCAGCGTTCCCTTCCCGGCTAGTGTCAGCGCGGTTGAAACCGGCATTCAACAGATATCATCCGGTCTGGGCAAAGCCAATAACGGACTGAGCTTTATGGCCATTGGATTGGGACAATTGGATGAAAAGGGCAACCCCAAACCAGTCATGGTTAACGGAAAACCAGGCAGTCTCCTGTATGCGCTGGATTATTTACAGGATGCCGTTGACGGTCAGCTGGTTCCCGGAATTGATCAGCTCAGTGGCGGAGCAGCCAAAATTGCTGATGGTTCCGGTCAGGCCAAGACAGCTGTAGCCGGGGGACTGGATACCCTGGAGGCAGTTCCGGCCATTGTTTCCGCCTTAGAGGAAAATATTACCCTCAACGATACTTTCCTGGGCAAACCAGAAGGAGCTGGTTCTTCCGTTACTTATGTTTATCAAACCGTTGCAGTCAGCTCCTCGGCTTCCAACATGACCTATGGATTGGGCGCCATTGTTCTGGCTCTGCTGGTTCTGTTCATTATTGGCAGACCGAAAAAAACCCCGCTGGCCGCTCCAGTTGAGCAAGAAATGTAATGAATCGATAGGAGGATAAATATGAAAAAGAAATTTGCAATATTGCTATGTTTGGCCATGTTCATGACCATATTTGCAGCACCGGCTCTGGCTGCTGATCAGACCGTCAGTGTAGTGATTGATGGACAGGCAGTAACTTTTGCTGATCAAGCGCCAATTATCGACAATAGCAGAACGCTGGTCCCGCTGAGAGCTATTTTTGAAGCCATGGGTGCTACCGTTACTTGGGATGATGCTACCAAAACCGCTACTGGCGTTAAGGGTGACATCACCGTAGTCGTGGCGATTGGTTCCGTATCTCCGACCATCAATGGCGTTGCTAAGACCATTGACGTTCCGGCTAAAATTGTCAACAGCAGAACCCTGGCCCCGCTGCGCTTTGTTTGTGAAGCATTTGGCGGCACCGTATCATGGGATGGCGACACCTATACTGCTTCCGTAGTATCCGCTGGCGGAGCTGCCCCTGCTCCCGCAGAACCTGTAGCTCCCGTAGAACCTGCAGCTCCTGCAGCTGCCACCGCTCTGTCCGCTGCTTCCGGAACAATCAGCAAGAGTGCACCTGCAGATACCTCCATCAATATTACTTGGGGTTCAGCCAAAAAAGTATCCAAGATGCTGGCCGGATCCCCCGCTTTTGGCCTTACTTATGATCCCCATGAAGGGGTTGACTACACCGTTACCGACAATGGCGACGGAACTGGCGTTTTTGTAATCAAAAAGGAACTTGCCAATCAACTGCCCGTACCGATCAACATGGTACCGACCGGTGCAGAAATGGCCATCACCATTCAGTTCGATAATGGCACCAATCTGGATTACAGCTTGAAAGTGGTTGACTAAGTTAAGGACAGCAAACTGACTGGATAAAAGTCTCAGATGGCCGGGTTTATACCCGGTCATCTTTTATTTTATAGAATAACCAGCATCAATGTTTTAATATACTAATAAAGCGAATGCTTGGTTATCAGCTTTAATAATGCGTGCCGGGTGTGAAGTTATATCTTGGTTTTATATATTCCTCGCTTACATTTTAAAAAAGTAGAATTACATTTACATGGACCAATATCAAACTAACCGGCAGGGGGTAATAGGATGTTTGAATATGTCGGCAATATGCATATCCATTCCCGTTATTCGGACGGAAGTGCTACCGTCGGGCAGATACGCAGCTATGCCCGGCAAGCCGGGCTGGATTTTATTATTGTAACCGATCATTTCAATCTCAAATCGGCCGGGCATGAAGGCTACCGGGACGGCGTGCTGTTGTTGGTCGGGATGGAAGCCAATGAAGCTCATAATCATTATCTGGCACTGGATATTGACCAAGCAGTCCAAAACAATACCGAGTATCCCCAGGAGGTCATTGATGCAGTTAATCAGCAGGGAGGTATTGGTATTATTGCCCATCCGCTGGAATATGCCTCCCACTTTTTAAATGAAGGCAATGTCTATAACTGGATCGATTGGAGTGTAGAGGGGTTTCAGGGCATGGAAATCTGGAATCTGTTATCACAATGGAAGGGCAGTATCGGCAATTTTTTTCAAGCGGTTTATTATGCCTTGATTAATCCTCAGGCCGCCTTGGTCGGGCCTTACCCGCAGATCATGAGCAGATTTGATGATTATCAGCAGGAGGGTAAAAAAATTGTAGCCTTTGGAGGAGCCGACGCTCATGCACCAGGGATCAAGGTGGGACCCTTCCATTTCAAGATCATATCCTATTTGTTTAGTTTCCGCTCCATCAACATGCATATCCTGCTTGACCAACCGCTAAGCGGCCAACTGTACGGCGACAAGCAATTGATTTATCATGCTTTTCGTAAAGGTTCATGCTGGATTGGTAATGACTATTACCACAACAGCAAAGGATTTTCCTTTATCCTGGGCAATCATAGGCAAACCTGGAGCATGGGAGAGGATGTACCCTGGCAGGAAAACCTGCAATGTACAGTGAGTACCCCCGCCCAGGCCAAGGTGAAGCTATATCGAGATGGGAAACTGGCGGATGAGAGTGAAGGCCGGCAACATGTTTTCCGAGATGTATCCCCAGGCATATACAGAGTAGAGGCTTATCTGCGACATAGATGCAAGTACCATCCCTGGATTTTCAGCAATTCAATCTGGGTCATTTAAAGAGAGCAAATCAATTTGCTCTCTTTTTTAAAAAAAAGAAAGTTAAATGATTCACAAAGAAGGATATATAAAAAAATACTAGAAGTATTAAAAAAGTGGAGAGAAGTGGAGCGGTGTGGATGAAAATCCCATAAATAATCCCTTAAGGAGAAGAACGAATGTTCTTGGGAGAATATCAACATTCATTGGATATCAAAGCCAGGCTTATTGTTCCGGCTAGATTCCGCGAGGAACTGGGGACGCGGTTTGTAGCTACCAAAGGCTTGGATAATTGTGTTTTTATATACCCTTTGGATGAGTGGAAAATCATTGAGGAAAAAATTCGTTCCCTTCCTTTTACCAGAGCTGATGTACGCTCTTTTGCCCGCTTTTTCTTTTCTGGCGCGACTGAATTGGAAACGGACAAGCAGGGCAGAGTGGTTCTTCCACAAAATTTGAGAGAGTACGCACAGATTGATAAGGAACTAGTAATTATCGGTGTCGGGCCAAGAATTGAGATTTGGTCAAGTTCGATTTGGGCAGCCTATAATCAAACCGCTGCTTCTTCATATGAATCATATGCGGAGAGCTTGGTAGATTTGGGATTGTAGGGGTGATGATGATTGCATAAGGCAGTATTGCTGACCGAAACGATCGAATACCTGCTCAATGACCCTCACGGCACCTATGTTGATTGTACGCTGGGAGGCGGAGGACATCTGCGTTGCCTAGCCGGGAAGCTGGAACAAGATGCCTGTCTGATTGGTATTGACAAGGATCTGGATATTCTCGAACAGACCCGGAAAACCTTGCCCTTGCCTAATGTCAAATTGGTACATGGAGATTTTCGCAAGATCGATGAAATACTGGATCATCTGAATATAGAAAAAGTGCAAGGCATTATGATGGATCTGGGGGTTTCCTCTTTTCAACTGGATGAAGCCTTGCGGGGGTTTAGTTTTCACGAAGATGCAACTCTGGATATGCGCATGGACAGACAGCAAGGCCTTAGTGCCCGCGAGGTTGTCAATGCCTACAGCCAAGAGGAACTGAGTAAAATATTATTCCAATACGGGGAAGAAAAATATGCCCGTTCCATCAGCCGGGCCATCGTAAATCGACGTATGCTGTCCCCCATTGAGAGCACCATGGAGTTGGTGGAAATTATTCAGAACGCCGTTCCGGCCAGCTATCGCCGGGAGAAACACCCGGCCCGGAAGACTTTTCAAGCTTTACGGATCGAAGTCAATGGGGAACTGGATGCCCTGCAGGAAGTTCTGCCTATCGCCCTTGATCGTTTGTCTCCAGGAGGAAGACTTTGTGTAATCACGTTTCATTCGCTCGAGGATCGAATTGTAAAAAAATTCATGCAAGACAGAGCTCGTGAATGTATATGTCCCCCGCAATTACCTATATGTGTATGTGATCACCATGCCGAGCTGGAAATTCTAAGCCGCAAACCAATCATTGCCAGCCAGGATGAATGCGAGGCTAATCCTCGCTCCCGAAGTGCCAAACTTCGAGCAGCCCGTAAGTTATAGTTCTAAATAATTGGGAGGTTTAATAATATGCAACAGGTGGCTTACAAGTATTCGGATTCATGGCAGGAAAAAGTCGAAATACCAGTTATTGAACCTCGGGTTAGAACCGTTGTCAAGATCAAGACCAATCAACATCGCAAGCTATTGGTTAAAGCCGGCTTGTTCTTGTTTGCTTATGCTGTAATGTTGGTTTTTTTGTGTGCAAAAAGTGCCAGCCTGGGTTATGAGATTGAGAATATGAATAAAGAAATCAGCAAACTGACCACAGCCAATCATCGTTTGGAATACCAGATTGCCAGCTACAGTTCTCTGTCCAGGATCGAGAAGATCGCTGTAACCGAACTGGGCATGCAAAGGGCTGATTTGAGTCATTCAATTGCGGTGAAAGTTGAACCAAAGCCGGTACAGGTAGCCAGCCGTCAACCTGAGAACGCGAACCTGAGTGAAAAACCCTTATATAAAATCTATACCAGCTTATCTCATCTAGCCCAAAACAGTCTTTAGAAAATGCTTAAATGAGGTGGACT
>CAZACF010000134.1:0-6469 GCA_964483565.1 uncultured Syntrophomonas sp.
ATCACAGGAAGAACCCATCAGACTAAGCTGCTCGGTGATCCGATTACCATACAGGTGTTTCCATTCCCAGACACGTTCGAGGAATTTTTCCCGGCCTAAATCATAGCGGCTCAATCCTTCCGCGGCCAGTGCCTCTTCCACTCTCGCCTGAGTAGCAATACCGGCGTGATCAGTACCCGGCAGCCACAGGGTACGATAGCCTTGCATCCGGCGCCAACGGGTGAGTATATCCTGTAAAGTATTATCCAGCGCATGACCCAGATGCAATTGCCCGGTAACATTGGGCGGCGGCATGACGATCGTAAACGTTCTTCGGCTGGGATCGTCGACCGGAGCAAAATAGTTATGGCTTTGCCAAAATTCATACCATTTGCCCTCTACGTCTTGGGGGTCATAAACACTGGGTAAATTACCAATTGACATTCATTGCGACCTCCTCATCAAGCTCTGCTCAATCTGCTCAAATCATTCTTTTTTATATACATTCTAAATTCTACTTAATTTACGCAGGCCAGTGCAAGTTTTTACGCACAATCACCTTTGTGAAAACAAACCCGCTGCAGCAATGAAGCAAGCTCGCTGCAGCGAAAGCCCGCCCATATTGAAGTTTTCAATTCACGCGCCTCTGCCCTGATGCATTTGTGAAGCAAACCGGGTCGATTTTACCCTCGATCCAGCACTAATTTCTTTTTTCCTGGTTGAAATATTTTTTCTTCTCTTTCAGAGATGAAGCAAGGGTGATTTTTTTTTGCAGCATGATACTGCTTTTATATCTTCTTCTGCTCCAATCATGAATCAGGCAGACAGACGCCGCAAAATGGCATAAAGCTTGCTTTAACATATGTCAGAATGAACAGCACCGCGTAATCATGCCAATTTTTATATTGTGAAAGGATGTGTATATTTATGACAAGAGAGGTAGTCATTGTCAGCGCCTGTCGCACAGCTGTAGCTTCCTTTGGAGGAAGTTTAAAAGACGTCCCCACCGCTCAACTGGGGGCAGTGGTGATCAAAGAGGCGCTGCAAAGGGCAGGGCTGCAAGGCGAACAAGTGGATGAAGTCGTCTTTGGCTGTGTTCTGCAGGCCGCCCAGGGACAAAATATTGCCCGTCAGGCTATGATTGGGGCCGGTCTTCCCCAGGAAGTAACCGCTTTTACCATTAACAAAGTCTGTGCTTCGGGTTTGCGTTCGGTCAGTCTGGCCGCCCAGATTATCAAGGCAGGAGACGCTGACATCATCGTAGCCGGCGGCATGGAAAACATGAGCAGTGCGCCGTTTGCTCTGGATCAGGCCCGCTACGGTTACCGTATGGGCAAGGGCGAACTGATCGACTGCATGATCAAGGATGGCCTGTGGGAAGCCTTTAATAATTATCATATGGGCGTTACCGCAGAGAACATCAACGAACAGTACGGAATCACCCGCGAAGAACAGGATGAATTCGCTTTCAGGAGCCAGGAAAAAGCTGCTGCCGCCATTGCCTCCGGCAGGTTCAAAGATGAAATTGTACCGGTGGTGATAAAGAGCAAAAAAGGCGAGACTGTTTTTGATACCGATGAATATCCCAAACAAACCAGTCTGGAAAAAATGGCAACTTTGAAACCGGCCTTCAAAAAAGACGGCAGCGTAACGGCAGCCAATGCCTCCGGCATTAATGACAGCGCCGCGGCAGTTGTGGTGATGTCAAGAGAAAAAGCTGATGAATTAGGCATCAAGCCGCTGGCCAGAATTGTAAGCTATGCTTCAGGCGGTGTGGATCCCAAAGTCATGGGCCTGGGTCCCATCCCAGCCACCCGCAAAGCCCTGGCGAAAGCTAATCTGACCATTGATGACATTGATTTGATTGAAGCCAATGAAGCCTTTGCCGCTCAATCCATCGCCGTAGGAAGAGATTTAGGCTGGGCGGATCACATGGAAAAAGTCAACGTAAACGGCGGCGCCATTGCCATCGGCCACCCCATCGGATCATCCGGCTGCCGCATTTTGGTTACGTTGCTGCATGAAATGCAGAAAAGAGAATCCCGCTATGGCCTGGCTACCTTATGTATCGGCGGCGGCATGGGCGCAGCGGTGATTGTTGAACGGATGTAACAACTGGCTGAAAAACCAAGTCCGGTCATGAAACCGTGCTGACCCGGCCGGTTGGCGGCAGCAGCAGCGCAGCAGCGCTGACATTCCAGGCCTGACCGGCCGATGAATAAAATAATTATAATTAGGAGGAAATGCATATGCCACACAATAATTATCTCTACCAAACCCGTGATATCAAGTTCCAGATCAAAGAATGGCTCGACATGGACAAACTTTTGTCCTGCGACGGGTATAAGGACTATTACGGAATTGATGATATTGATTCCTTCCTGGATGTAAATGCCAAGATCAGCCGGGATGTCATCTGCCCGGCCAACAAGGATTCGGATGAAATCGGCATGAAATTTGTGGGCGGCGAGGAACGTGCCGTCATCACCCCAGACTCATTCAAAACAGTCTATAACACGGTGATGGAAGCCGGCCTGGGACCACAATGGGGAGACCGCCAGTCGGAAGGCCGTATGCCCCTGGCCTGGTACGCCCCCATTCTGGAACAACAAGTCGGCGCATCCCCGGCCATGGTCATGCTTTGGTGTTTGACCCAGGGCGCCACCACCGTTCTCCAGTTTGAGGGGACCCAGAAACAGCAAGAGCTTTATCTGCCCAAAATGTTTACCGGTGAATGGGGCGGCACGATGGGCCTGACCGAACCGGGTGCCGGCTCCGACGTGGGGGCTTGTGCCACCAAGGCATATGCCACTGAAACCCCCGGATTATACGAAATCAAAGGCCAAAAATGCTTTATTACCTCCGGTGACCATGACTGTGTGGAGAATATCATCCATCTGGTGCTGGCCAAAACCGAAGGCGCCAAAGTAGGTACCGCCGGTATTTCTCTCTTCATCGTTCCCAAGTTCTGGGTCAATGACGACGGATCCATGGGCGCCTGGAATGATGTAACCACGGTAGGCATCGAGCACAAGCTGGGTCTGCATGGTTCTTCCACCTGCACCCTGTCCTTCGGAGAAAACAGCAACTGCCTGGGTTGGCTGGTAGGTGAGGCTTTCCCGGTAGAGGGACGCGGCAAAGGAATGGCGCAGATGTTCCGCTTCATGAATGAAGAACGACTCAACACCGGTCTGTTTTCCCTGGGAGCGTTGGGCGCGGCTTATTATGCTGCCCTGGACTATGCCAAAGTCAGGGTACAGAGTAAAAAGTCAACCGACCCCAAAGGCCCCAGTGTCAGGATTATTGAGCATGAAGATGTACGCCGCATGCTGATGTACCAGAAGTCATGCATGGAAGCCATTCGGGCTTTGCTTTATCAAACCTACTTTTATGTCGACCTCTCCCACGAAGCAGCTGATCCGGCTGTAAGGGAATACGCCGATGACATGTTTATGATCAACAACCCGTTGTGCAAGGCCTATGCTTCGGATATGGCCTGGATTCTCACCCAGGAAGCGATTCAGGTTCATGGCGGTTACGGCTTCATGGAAGAATACGCTCCCGCCTCCCTGGCCCGGGATTGCAAGATTTATTCCCTCTGGGAAGGCACCAACTTTATTCAGGCCCAGGACTTCACCGGCCGCAAGTTTACCATGAAAGACGGCGAACCCTTTAGGAAATGGCTGGCCGAAATCGCCACCTTCATGGTTGCCCAAAAGTCTGAGCAATTCGCTGTTGAATTTGCCATGCTGGAAGAAGCTCTGGGGTCTTTCAACAGCATTGCGGCGATGAATGCTGACTGGAATAAAAACAATATTCAATTGAGACAGCTCTTTGCTACCCGCACCATGCATGCGGCAGCACGGTTATACTGCGGCAAACTGATGCTCGACCAGGCGCTGGTGGCTGCTGCCAGGCTGGCTGAACTTGGTGACGATCACTTCGATGCCAATTTTTACAAAGGAAAAATCGCCAGTGCCCGTTTCTATGTCATGAATGTTGTTCCGGAAATCTTTGCGGTGGAAAAAGCGATGAAGGCTGCGGATACCAGTGCGATTGACTGCCCCGAAGAAGCCTTTATGTAAGATGGCAGGATGCTGACCCTTTATGGGCGGGATACCTTTTATAATCAGTCATGAAGCCCTGTCCTCCGGTTGAAGTCCCTTTTCCGGAGGGCAGCGGCTTCGTCCCCAAACCAGCGAGAAGATAATCAGCCCTGAGCCAAGCCGCCCAACGTTGCAGATTGACCCACTGTTGCGTTGGCGCCTGGTCTCACCTGGCCAATCCCATTCAATTATTTTCCAGCACTTCATATTTATGCGCTTTGCGCAGATAGGTGGCCTGACTAATGCCCAGGGCTTCCGCCGCATCACGCGAGTTTTTATGGGCTTTGCTGGCTCTCTCGATGAGGATCTTCTCCAGTTTTTCACTGGCCTCTCTGAGGGAAATATTATCCTCCAGGCTCAGATAGTCAGCCGTATCCCCGATTTTCATATGGGTGCGGGCCAGGTCATCCATATCAATCAGATCAGAATCAGATACGATCGCCAATCGTTCCACGATGTTCTGCACCTCTCTGACATTGCCCGGCCAGTCATAGTTGTACATCCATTTCTTGACGTCCTGGCACAGCTCCTTATTCAGGCCGTATTTGGTATTGAACCGGCGCAGGAAGATATCCGCCAGCGGCAGGATTTCCTCCCGGCGTTCGCTTAAACTGGGAACATGGATGGGCACAACACATAACCGATAATATAAGTCCTCCCGGAAGCGTTTTTGTTTGATCAACTCTTCCACGCTCTGGTTGGTCGCCGAGATCACCCGGCAGCGCAGATGAATCGAAGTGGTTCCCCCTACCCGGCGGAATTCGCCCTCCTGCAGCACCTGCAGGAACTTGGCCTGCATGGACAGCGGCAAATCAGCAATTTCATCCAGAAATACCGTTCCCTCTCCGGCCAGCTCAAGTAAACCCGGCTTGCCCTGCTTCCTGGCCCCGGTAAAGGCTCCTTCCTCGTAGCCAAATATCTCCGATTCAAACAAAGAATCAGGTATGGCGGCACAATTGATCTGAATAAAGGGGTGCGGCCCCCGGCGGCTGAGTTCGTGAATCTTGTTGGCAATCAGCCCCTTGCCGACCCCGGACTGCCCGGTCAGAAAAACCGGACTGTCAACCTGACTGACTTTTTGTACGATATTGAAAATAAGCTGCATTTTCCTACTGTTGGAAACATAGGTGTTGGCATCTTCCTTGCTGATCAGTTCCTGTTGATAGAGCTTGCGCAGATAGGCTTCCTTCTCGAGATCATTTCTCAGCCGTTTGATTTCCGTAATATCCCGGGAAGTGTAAACAATGTATTTGATGTTGCCGAAGTCATCCATAATCGGCTGGGTGGTGCTAAAAATCCTGCGATGCAGTTTGGTAATCATCTCAAAGCTGACCGATTGTTTGCTGAGCAGGAATTCTTTCAGTTCCGGCAAGGCAATCGGTTTCAATTCAACATAATAGCCTTCGTCAACCAACTGGGGTATGCTTTTGCCGATGATTTCATCACGCGTGGCAAACTCCATCAAAGCATGATTTTTGTTGATCATGATAATATTGCTCTGCTCGTCGGTCACCAGCACCCCGTCGCTGACAAAGTCTATGATGGTCAGCAGTTCATTGATTCTTCGGGCTTGCTTTTTAATCAGTTCCTGTTCGTTTGACATATTCGCCTCCCCTTGTTGCATCAAAGCGGTAATGCATCGTGTGATATGCTGTTCCCGTTCTGTGCTCACCCAACCGGCCTTTCAGGCGCAACCCGGCTGGCAATTTCCGATCATTTCTTGAGCACTTTTTTGTAAATAAAATAAACACTTGCCCCACCCAGCGCAAATCCCAGCAAAGTAGGAATGACGTCAGCGCCTCCGGTTCCCGTGTAAACCATGATGGCGATGAAAAAAACAAGCGCAACCATGATTTTCGGCCAGTTTTTCTTTTTTTCCATTTTTCTCTCCCATTCCCGCTTCATGTTTCTTTTTACCTGATATTTCGCACTAATTTCTCTGATTATTGTACTATAACACCAGGTATCAGGAAAGAATTTATAGGGCAACCGGGCTTCTCGTTGTACCCGCCCAATTACGCGCAAGCTTCGTCTGTAATCTGGTATACTTGACTTGTGACAGATCAAGAGGAGGCTGGAACGCTTATGTTGAGCCAGAGCAAACGTGTATCCCTGGGCTTCTTCCCCACCCCCTGGCAGGAGGCAAAAAAGGCTATGGCGGGTCTGATCGATCTCATCCGCAACGGCCGTTTCCAAGCCGGAGACAACATCTTGTTTCTGCATACGGCGGAGCACCGGAATTATTTTCGATGCAGCAGTTTATGAGCGAATAAGCAATCTATCCTGACGGAGGAATGAAAAATGGGCAAAAACAAAATTGGACGTAATGACCCCTGCCCCTGCGGCAGCGGCAAGAAATACAAACAATGCTGCATGGTGCTGGA
>CAZACF010000135.1:0-6461 GCA_964483565.1 uncultured Syntrophomonas sp.
CTTTGGGCGGAAAAGGACAGCAAACGGTAAATATTTTTACATTGTTCAGCTCATCCACGCGCTTGGCTAAAGCTTCATCAAGTACATGAGAATTCATCATAAATTCGCCGTAGTTCACACTATCTCCGGATTTGATAACTTTGACCGCCTCGTCGGCTGTGGTCAGTTTGCGATTATACTCTTCTTTATAATTCATAGGGCAATCCCTCCTTAAGAAGTTGCTTGCTAATCACGGCCGCCCTTAGCCTCTTAATAAGTCCGAGGCAATGACGGATCTCTGAATCTCCCCGGTTCCTTCGAATATCTGGAATATCTTGGCGTCACGCATATATTTTTCCACCGGATAATCTTTGGTATAGCCATAGCCGCCAAAGATTTGCACCGCTTCCAAAGCGCAGAACATGGCGGCATCACCAGCAAAACATTTGGCCAGGGAAGCAGCTTTGCTGAAACGGGGTACGTTCATGTCCTGCAGGGAGGAGGCTTCCAAATAAAGCAGGCGAGAGGCTTCTATTTTCATGGCCATATCGGCTAATTTGAATTGAATCGCTTGGAAGGAGGAAATCGGTTTGCCGAATTGGACTCTTTCCTGGCAATAAGCCAATGAGGCATCCAGACAGGCCTGGGCGACCCCGGTGGCCATGGCACCGATACAGGCCCGGGAGAGATCGAGGGTTTTCATAATGATGTAGAAGCCCTGGCCTTCGGCTCCCAGGAGATTTTTGGCCGGAACCCGGACATCTTCAAAAATGACCGAGGTGGTATTGGAATTCCTGATGCCCAGTTTATCTTCCTCCGGGCCGACGGAGATGCCTGGGGTGTTGCGGTCAATCATGAAGGCGCACATGCCTTTATGGCCCATTTTTTTATCCAGGGTGGCCATCAGCGTATAGACCCCGGCGGTACCGCCATTGCTGATAAATTGTTTAGTGCCGTTGATGATGTAATCATCGCCGTCTCTTACACATCTGGTGGATATGCCCCCGGCATCGGAACCCGCTCCCGGTTCGGTAAGACAGAAGGCCGCCAGGACACCTTCATTGAGTAAACCGTAAAACCATTTTTTCTGTTCATGATTGGCAGCAACGAGGACCGGATCAGCCGCCAGCAATGTGCTGGCCGCCATGATTACCCCTATGCCGGCATCACCACGACAGATTTCTTCTATAACGACGTTTTGGGCTACATGGTTAAGGCCGGGGCCACCATATTCTTCCGGAACCCCGATGGTCATCAGGCCGACATCGTACATTTTTTTCAGGCATTCTTCCGGGTAAATATGCTTTTTATCCCATTCACAGGCATATGGCGCAATTTCGTTATCTGCAAAATCTCTGGCCATACTACGCATCATTTCCTGTTCTTCACTCAAGCGAAAATCCATTGTAATTCCTCCTCTTTAATTTTACATTCAAACCGCTATATATCACGGGTCCATAAAGAGCAAAGAGCCGGACCTCCCCCTACGCACAGGGAAGCGCCACCCACCGTTTTGCCCAGTCTTTCCAGTTCATAGTAAAGAGAAACGATGATTCTCAGAGCAGTACATCCCACCGGATGGCCCAGGGCGATACCGGAGCCGTTGAGGTTACATTTGTTCATATCCAGATCAATGTCATAATCAGCTCTCAGTTTTCGGCCTACCCCCAGGAATTGGGCCGCAAAGGCTTCGTTGATTTCCCAGTATTCAATGTCTCCCCAGTGCAAACCGGCTTCCTTGAGACATTTGGGAATTGCCACCGCCGGCCCCAGTCCCATGATTTCCGGGGCAACCCCGGCAGCGCTCAGATTGATCATTTTCATTAACGGTTTTACCCCTAAATCAAGTGCTTTCTTTTTAGACATGATTACTACTGCGGCAGCGGCGTCGTTAATACCTGAAGCATTGGCAGCGGTGACCACCCCGCCTTTTTTAAAGGCCGGCGGCAGTTTGCCCATGCTTTCCATGGTCGCTCCCCGGAGGGGATGTTCATCGGTTTCAAAATAGGTGCTGCCTTTTTTAACTCTTAGTTCCACTGGGATAATTTCCCGTTTAAAAGCTCCCTCCTCAATGGCTTTGACCGCTCGCTGGTGGCTCATTAATGCTAATTCATCGCATTCCGTCCGGGTAATGCGATACATCTCGGCAATATTTTCCGCGGTTATGCCCATATGCCCGGGGACCAATTGATCGAAAAGTCCATCGTGGATCATGACGTCTTCGATGGTTCCCTGATTCATCCGATAGCCCATTCTGGCTTTGGGTAACATGTAAGGCGTAGCCGTCATATTTTCTGTTCCGATGACCAGGGCAATATCCGTTTTTCCCAGCATGATATGGTTGGCGGCGATGTCCAGCGCACGCATTCCGGAAGCACAATTCTGATTTACGTTGCAGGCGTTGCTGTTGACCGGTAGTCCCAACGCCATGGCGACCTGGCGCGAGGGAAGTGAGCCCTGCATATGCGGATATACTTCTCCCATGGTGAGTTCATCGATAATGTCAGCAGGTATGCCTGCCCTGTCAATCGCTGCCTGGCCAGCGGCAATCGCCAATTGTTTGGCGGAAACATCCTTGAGACTGCCCATGAATTTACCTATGGCAGTTCTACACGCACTTACGATTACGACCTCATTCAAATCCATTTTTAAACCTCCCCGATTGTGATTTTTTGAGGTAATGGTCTAATTACTTCTGCCCTCCTTTCACTGGTTTAGAGACCTGTCTGGGGATTTAAAGTCTCTCGTGCCAACCATAAAAGCAAGAAGTATGCCAACACTATAAAACCCCTATATTTAGGCAACAAGAAGCGACCCACCCGTTTTCTCGGATGGGTCGCATGTTGAGAAGATATGAATTTTTATGGCAATCTGCTATAGCATCTGCCCCGTTCACAACCTGTAGGTGCTGATACAGCTGAGGTTTAGAAGTCTCTCAATCTGGCAGGGCAGTTTTTCACTTTTAAGGCACTAAATGATCATCACAATACTTTACTCCAGACCATATTTGTTTAATTTTCGATAAAGAGCGGAGGTATGAATGCCCAGCTGTCTGGCTGCGTGGGTCTTATTGCCGTTGGCTTCACTGAGAGTCTTGAGGATCATTTGTTTTTCAAGATTTTCTATGGCTTCCATGAGGGTCTCCGGGCGGTTGCTGGCAACATTGTCGCCGAGTGAAGGGAAATTCCTGGAGGAAAGATATTTATCATGGTTCATGTCGGCCAGATTAATCGCTCTTTCCAATAAGTTTTCCAATTCGCGTACGTTACCGGGCCAGTTATGGCTTTGCAGCAGCTGTAAGGCGCGTGCTGATATATTTAATATATTGGTGTTGAGTTCTTTATTGATCCGGTGCATTAACTCATTAATGATAACCGGTATATCCGCAGGCCTTTCCCGCAAAGGCGGGATTCTTAAGCGAACCACGTTCAAACGGTAATAAAGATCCTGACGGAATTCCTTGTTGATAACCATGCTCTCCAGGTCACGATTGGTAGCGGCAATGACCCTGACATTAGTAGCAATCAGTCGGGTACCGCCAACCCGCTCCACCACTCGCTCCTGTAGCACTGATAAAAGCTTGGTCTGCATGGTTAATGGCATGTCTCCAATCTCATCAAGAAATATTGTCCCTCCGTTGGCCAGCTCAAATTTGCCTGCTTTACCGCCTTTTCTGGCACCGGTAAAGGCCCCTTCTTCATAGCCAAACAGTTCTGATTCCAGCAGGCTCTCGGGCAGGGCAGCACAATTGATGCGGACAAAAGGAGCCAGATAGCGGTCGCTGGCATTATGAATGGCATGGGCAAACAATTCTTTGCCGGTTCCGCTTTCGCCGGTGATTAATATGGTGGAAACGGTTTTAGAAAGATGATAGGCCAGCGATTTGACTTTCATAAATTCCTGATCATGGCCAATCAGATCATCAAAATACCATCTGGCTTGATAACTCTGGCGGACTGCTTCTTTATAAATATTGAGTTCTTTTTGGGTTTCCTGCAGCTTTTTTACCAGCAGCTGCGCTCCCGACATATCTAAAAATATGCTTTTGGCCATGGCACCAATTGTTTTTCCGTCTTTGATAATGGGCAGACGGGTAATGACTGTATTTCGGCCATTTATCGGCCAGAGGTCAACTTTGTCGGTGCGACCGGTTTTTAATATCTCGGGCAGATGAGAATTGGGGGTTACATCCAGAATATGCCGACCGATGGCTGCCTCTTTGGTTATCCCCAGCTCATTCAGATAGCCCTGGTTAATGGCCGTTATAAAGCCATCCTTGTCAACAATCACATAGATCATATTGGGGCTTTCGATCAGGGCTTCCGAAATGGCGGCAAAATCTTTCTCCCTTTCCTGCAGTCGCTGCATCAAAAAATGGGCTCCGGACATATCCAGCAGGATTACCTGGGCCAGCGCACCGGTTATCTGACCGTCTTTCATGATAGGAATGCGGGTGACTACTGCATCGCGACCATTAAACTTCATCGCTACAATTTTATCTGTCTGTCCGGTACGCAGTACATCGATAAACTCAGCGTTAGGAATCACATTGCAGACATAGTTACCCAGCACCGCTTCGTTGGTCAGCTTTAACTCATCTAAAAAGCACTGATTCATGGCTGTGATGCGGCCATGGTTATCAACCATAACCAGAGCCGTATAGGGGTTTTTCAAGAAGGCTTCGACCACCGCACTGAATTCCTTTTCCGCTTCTTGCAGACGATTCATCAGTACAGAGGTGCCGGACATGTCCAGGATGAAGCTCTGCCCGACCGCCCCGATGATTTGACCGTTTTTTATAATCGGGAATCGGGTGGCAATCACGTTGACGCCCCTGATTGACCAGATTGACGCTCGATCAATGCGGCCGGTTTCCAGAACCTCAATCAGTTGTGAGTTGGGGAGAACATCCAGAATGTATTGGCCGATTACCTCGGGCTTGCTGGTTTCCAGTAATTCCAGGTAAGTACGATTCATATCTGTTATATAGCCATTGCTATCAACCACCACTATCCCCATGTAAGGGCTGGCTACGAGAGGCTCCAGCATTTTCATAAATTCTGAGATGGTAAAATTTATCATACTTATCGCCTCCATAAATCTTGATTGTGATTCAATATAAGATTTATTCGGCGATGGCAATTATCATGCTTGAACATTCCAATATATTCCACTTTTCCAGACTTCTACTTTCGCACACTTCCATAAAAAAAGCATGGCCCTTTGGCCATGCTTTTTACTTTATATAGGTTTTATTAAACACTCTTTTTGGCAAGCTCAGCCAGATCAGCAAACCCCTGCGGATCACTGATGGCCAGATCGGCCAGGACTTTGCGGTTGATATCAACTCCAGCAACTTTCAGGCCATGTACCATGCGGCTGTAAGTCGTGCCGTTATCGCGGGCAGCAGCGTTGATACGGGCGATCCACAACTGGCGAAAATCTCTTTTCTTGAGTTTCCGGTGGGCATAGGCATAATTGCCTGACTTCATGACCTGTTGATTGGCTACCCGGTAGAGCTTGGACTTGCTGCCAACATAGCCCTTGGCCAGCTTCAATATTTTTTTATGTCTTCTGTGGGTGGTGACACCCCTTTTAATTCTTGCCATGACTTAGCTCCTCCTCCATCTATTTATAAGGAATCAGTTTGGAAATTCTCTTTTCCTCAACCGTACTTACCAGACCAGCTTTACGCAGATTCCTTTTTCTTTTGGGGGATTTTGAACCAAGTAAATGACTGGCATATGCTTTAGATCTTTTTATTTTCCCGCTGCCGGTCTTCTTGAAACGTTTCGCAGCAGCTCGATGGGACTTCATTTTTGGCATGATGAATTTCCTCCTTTAATCGTTGTTCTCTATTTTAGGCAGCAGAATCATAATCATGTTCTTGCCTTCCACTTTGGGCATCTTTTCAACCGTCGAAATGTCGGTAAGCTCTGCGGCAAATTTCTGGCAAAGTTTCAGGCCCAGTTCAGGATGCGTAATCTCTCTCCCTCTGAACATAATGGTAAACTTGACTTTATCCCCGGAGGTCAAAAACTTGCGGGCATTTTTCGTCTTGACATCAAAATCATGATCTTCGATGTTGGGACGCATTTTGACTTCTTTGATGGTAATGATTTTTTGCTTTTTACGGGCATCCTTGTCGCGTTTGCTCTGTTCAAACTTGAATTTGCCATAGTCCATTATCCTGCATACCGGCGGTTTGGCTGAAGGTGCCACTTCCACCAGATCTGCCCCCTTGTCCAAGGCAATCTGCAGTGCTTCGCGAATCGGTACAATACCCAGCTGTTCACCATCTTCACTGACCAGTCGAACTTCTTTTACCCGAATATCTTCGTTGACTCTCCATTCCTTACTGATAATGAATTCACCTCCAAATAAACTTAAAAAGAAAGAGCGGGTTCCAAAAACCCGCTCCTGAATGCCATAGCCAAGCAATTTTCCATCAGCCATTTTTGGCAACCAAAGTTTCATTGCAG
>CAZACF010000136.1:0-6449 GCA_964483565.1 uncultured Syntrophomonas sp.
CCGATTCCGTTATGGACAGTGAAGAAGAAGAGCTGGCCCGGGTCATCCCAATCGTAAAAAAGCTGGCTGAGGCAGGCATGATCGTGTCGGTAGATACGTTTCGAGCGGAAGTTGCCCGACAATCCCTGGAGAACGGAGCCCATTTGATTAACGATATTGGCAGTCTGCAAATGGATGCCGGGCTGTTGGAGGTTTTGGTTAAATGGCAAGCTCCGGTGGTTTTGATGCACAATCGGCTGCAATTGAGAAGACATGAACCGTACGACAATCTGATCGACGATATCGCCGAAGAACTGGCTCAATCAGCCCGGCAGGCGGAAGAAGCCGGCTTGGCAGCGGGGAAAATAATTCTCGATCCAGGCCTGGGGTTTGGCAAATCGCCGGCCCAAAACCGTTTGATCGTAAAAAGACTGCGGGACTTCAAAAGCTTAGGCTGGCCTTTGTTGATCGGCGCTTCCCGCAAGTCGTTCATTGGCGAAACCCTTGGCCTGGAAGTGGCAGAAAGGCTGGAAGGAAGTCTGGCGGTGATGGCCGCCGCCATTATGAATGGAGCTGATATCGTTCGGGTCCATGATGTCCGGGAAAGTTGCCGGATGGCGCGGATGCTGGATGCAATAAGGAGCGAAGATGGATAAGATTATGGCGCGGGGTATGACTTTTAAGGGTTGCCACGGGGTTTTGGAATTTGAAAAGACACAGCCCCAGACCTTTAAAGTAGATGTTGATTTGCTTTTGGATACAAGTCAGGCCGGTCATAGTGATAATATTTGCCATACTGTATCCTATGCTGAGGTTTTTGCCCTGGTTAAATATATTGTGGAGCAGCAAAGCTATCAATTGCTGGAGGCATTGGCAGAAAATATTGCTGCGGCCATACTGCAGCAGTTCCCTGTGGAGGGTGTGGAGATCACCGTCTACAAGCCGGAGGCTCCGGTAGAAGGCGAGTTTGACTATTTTGGAATTTCTATTGCCAGATACCGAAATTAACTATTGCGAAGCAATAACCTAATATGCTAATTTAGAGGGTGAACACGATTTGACTGGGAGAGTATATCTGAGCTTGGGCTCCAATCTGGGGGACAAGACGGGAAATTTGGCGCAGGCGATTGATCTGCTGGCCCATCATGACAAGATCAGAGTGACGCACAAGTCGTCTTTATATATAACCGCACCCTGGGGAAAGACCGACCAGGATGAATTTATCAATCAGGTCGTGGAGATCGATACAGAATTGACTCCGCTGGAGTTACTAAATGTTCTGCAACAAATTGAAATTAAATTGGGACGCCTCAGGAACGAAAAATGGGGTCCCCGGGTAATAGATCTGGATATTCTTTTATTTGGAGAGGAAACCATTGCTTTACCGGAATTGGTAATTCCTCATCCACACATGTATGCACGGTTGTTTGTTTTGATTCCCTTGCAGGAAATCGCACCGCAGTTGTTATTTCCGGATGGTAAAGGAATCGGGGAGGTGTTGGCCAGGGCAGCACAGCTGGAGGATGCGAGCCAAAGCATCAAAAGATCGGAAAACAAATAAATAGGGAGTCTCCCGCCAGTACTCCTGAATAAGAAGCCTGGATCCTAAATGGACCAGGACGGAATACGCAAAACAGGTCAATTCTTTTGTGCGCCTGTTTTCTGAGGGGGTTTCATTAGGTATGTTGAGAAAAAAGATCGGTATTATTGGGGCGGGGGTTGTCGGAACAGCCATCGGGGTGGTTTTGCATGACAAGGGCTATGAGATTACAGGGGCATTTGACATTAAACCTGAATCTACAGAGCTACTGGCTAAACGAACCGGTTGCTTGGTTGCGGCAAGCCCGGAAGAAGTTGCTCGCTCAGCTGATTTAATATTTATTACTACGTGTGACGGTGCCATCCAGAAGGTTGTGGATACGCTGGCTGATCGCAGGGCCATTCAAGGCGGACACATCCTGGTTCACATGAGTGGGGCACAGTCCTCGGAGATACTGGACCGGGCCAAGCAATTTGGTGCACGGGTTTTTTCCGTGCACCCCATTCAATCTTTTGCCAACCCGGAAATGGCAATTGAAAACCTACCCGGCTCTGTTTTTAGCATTGAAGGGGACAGGCAGGCCTTTGATGTGGCTGTCTGTATCGTTGAGACGCTGGGAGGAGAATATTTCTTTATTGACCGCAAGGCCAAGCCGTTATATCATGCCGGAGCCTGTGTGGTATCCAATTATCTGGTAACCATTATTGATTTTGGGGTCAAGCTGTTGGAATCGACCGGCATCCCCAAAAGTATGGCTACCCGTGCTTTGTTGCCCTTAATTAATGGAACGCTGCATAACGTTGAAAATATCGGTATCCCCAAATCCCTGACCGGACCGATCGCACGGGGGGATTTATCAACCATTGTCAAACATTTGGACTGTCTGGAAAAAATGGCCCCGGAACTAACCAAGCTCTACGGATGGTTGGGCTATTATACTGCTCAGATTGCCCTGGAAAAAGGCAGTATCGACAAAGAGGCAATGGAAAAGTTTCAGAAAGTATTTATGCAAGAGCTGGCTCGGATCAGCTCCGTCCAGTAAGGAGGTATATAAATGGGCAGAGTTACGATTGCAACGATCAAGGAAAAGAAATTAAAAAATGAAAAAATAACAATGCTTACATCCTATGATTATTCCATGGCAGCCATGGTGGATGAAGCCGGCATAGACATGATCCTGGTAGGAGATTCACTGGGTATGGTGCAGCTTGGGTACGAAAATACCCTGGCGGTCAGTATGGATGACATGGTGCACCATACCGCAGCGGTGGTCAGAGGTACGAAAAATGCCCTGGTGGTAGCGGATATGCCGTTTTTATCCTATCATGTTTCCCGCGAAGAAGCAGTGCGCAACGCCGGTCGACTTATTCAGGAAGGCGGCGCCCAGGCGGTCAAACTGGAAGGAGGACTGGAGCGGGTCGATTTTGCCAAAGCCATCATTGATGCCCAGATCCCGGTCATGGCCCATATTGGCTTGACGCCTCAATCGGTCAATGCTTTCGGTGGTTTTAAAGTACAGGGGAAGGATTTCGAAACCGCCCAAAACCTGATCGCTGCTGCCAAAGCTTTTGAGGTGGCGGGAGCTTTTTCCATCACCTTGGAATGTGTGCCGGTACTGTTGGCCAAAAAAATCACCGAAGAACTATCGATTCCCACCATTGGCATTGGCGCCGGTGCTTATTGCGACGGGCAGGTGCTGGTGGTCAACGACATGCTGGGCATGTTCAAAGGGCATATCCCCAAGTTTGTTAAAAAATTTGCCAATCTGGAACCGTTGATCAAAGAGGCGCTGCTGGCCTACAAACAAGAAGTGGAAGCCGGCACCTTCCCCGGCGAAGAACACGGTTTTACCATTAAGGAAGAAGTGCTGGACAGATTATATTAGGCTTTGGCTCCGGGACACCCGGCGGTGCTCCCGGAGTTCAAGATACAAACTGATAACGAGGGGTAAACAATGCTGGTTATTAATGATGTCAAAGCAATGCAAAACTGGTGTATGGACAAGAAGCGCCAGGGCAAGACGATTGGGTTGGTACCTACCATGGGGTATCTGCATGCCGGTCATCTGTCGTTGGTAAAAGAAGCTGGACGACATTGTGATATCGTGGTGGTTTCTATTTTTGTAAATCCGACCCAGTTTGGACCCAATGAGGATTTTAACAGTTATCCGCGTGATGTTGACAGTGACCGGGAAAAACTGGCCCAAGAAAAAGTGGATGCCATTTTTGCACCTGCAGCGCGCGAGATGTATCGCGAAGGATACAACAGCTGGGTGGAATTAAAAGGAGAGATCACGGCCAAACTCTGCGGCGCTTCACGGGAGGGCCATTTCAGAGGGGTTACCACCGTGGTCAGCAAGCTTTTTAATATCTGTCAGCCGGATAAAGCCTTTTTTGGGCAAAAGGATGCGCAACAGGCCATGATTATTGAAAAAATGGTAGAGGAATTGAATTTTCCCCTTACCATCGTGCGAGTACCCATCGTGCGTGAAGCGGACGGCCTGGCTTTGAGCTCCCGTAACGTATATTTGAATGGCGAGCAGCGCCAGCAAGCCCTGGTATTGAGCCGTTCCCTGCAAAAGGCCAGGCAGCTGGCTGAGGACGGAGAGCATAATGTTCCCCGGCTCAAGCAGGAAATCAGACAAATGATAGAGTCTGCTCCCCAGGCCGAGATTGATTATGTGGGTATTTTTAATGCAGAGGATTTGGGAGACGTAGAGGAAATCAAAGGCCGGGTGCTGATCGCCCTGGCAGTAAAATTTGGCAATACCAGATTGATAGACAATCTTATCGTGGAGGTGTAATACAGTGCTCCGGTATATGTTAAAATCGAAAATCCATCGTGCTCTGGTTACCGATGCCAACCTTAATTATGTGGGGAGTATTACGTTGGATCGGGATCTCATGGATGCAGCCAACATTATCGAGAATGAGAAAGTGACCATTGTCAACAATAACAACGGGGAACGTTTTGAGACTTATGTCATCGAAGGTGAAAGAGGCTCAAAAACGGTTTGCCTGAACGGGGCGGCGGCCCGCAAGGTGCAGCGCGGCGATGTGGTCATTATTCTCACCTATACCATCCTGAGTGATGAGGAATGCCAAAACTACAAGCCGGTGCTGGTCTATGTGAACGAACAAAATGAGGTGCAAAAAATCAGCCCGGGCAACTAAGTATAGGGGGATGCCATTTTCATGGCCAACGATTTAATAGATTATATAAAACGGCGCAAGCAGGAGCTGAATGCCGTCATTATGGCGCATTATTATCAAAATCCGGAAATACAGGATATGGCTGATTTTGTAGGCGATTCTCTGCAATTGGCCCAGCAGGCCAGCGCGACCTCAGCCCAAGTGATCGTTAGCTGCGGCGTCAATTTTATGGCCGAAAGCGCGAAAATACTTAATCCCGACAAAACGGTACTGCTGCCTGCCCCGGCGGGGTGCCCGATGGCAGATATGGTCACTCCGGAAGCCCTGCGGGAAAAGAAAAGCCAGCATCCCGGAGCGGTGGTGGTCGCTTATGTCAATACTTCGGCAGCCGTCAAGGCAGAAAGTGATATTTGCTGCACTTCTTCCAATGCCATTGCGGTGGTGAATTCCATTCCCCGGGAAAAGGAAATCATCTTTATACCGGATCGCAATCTGGGCAGATATGTAGCCGCGCAGACCGATCGGGAAATGATTTTCTGGCAAGGTTGCTGTCCGGTGCATGACATCGTTAGTGCTGCCAACGTGAAAGAACAGATTGCCCTGCATCCGCAGGCCAAGGTGGTCGTACACCCGGAATGTGCGCCGGAAGTGATTGCGCTGGCAGATGCAGTGCGTTCTACGGCAGGCATACTGCAATATATCAAAGCAAGTCCCGACCAGGAGTTTATTGTGGGGACGGAGGAAGGTTTCCTGCACAGTTTGCGCAAAAACTGTCCGGATAAAACCTTTTATCTGGCACGCAGCAATTTTGTCTGTCAGGATATGAAAATGATTGGCTTGCAGGAACTGGCGCTATCCCTGGAGAAACTGCAGGAACAAATTGAAGTCGCTGAAGATATTCGTTTAAAAGCTTATCAATCATTGCAGAATATGCTGGAAATTAAATAAAATAAAGGTTTGATTCCACTGCCGAAAGTCATTTTTTAATATTGGCATCACCATTTTTGGGATAACGGCACAGTTATAAATGCTATTCATAGTGGTCAACCAACTTTAAAAATAATGTTTTGCAGGGAAATCAAGGGTTTAATATGAGAATTACACGATATACCTGGATACTGCAGGCGGGCATAAAGGTTATAAATACTGATTTTCTGATCATTGGCGGCGGTATCGCCGGTTTGTTTACGGCCCTTAAGGCATCTGCCTATGGTGAGGTCGTGGTATTGACCAAGAAGACCATCAAGGATTCAAATACGGGTTTGGCCCAGGGGGGAATCGCTGCCGCCGTGCACGAGGAGGATTCTCCCTTTTTGCATTTGGAGGATACCCTGGAAGCGGGAGCCGGAATCTGTGATATAGAGGCGGTCGATGTGCTGGTCAGGGAAGGCCCGGATCGGGTTCGGGAACTGATTGATGCCGGAGCCAGCTTTGATATGAAGGACGGCAGTATATCCCTGACCAGAGAAGGCGCTCACAGCAAAGCCCGTATCCTGCATGCAGCCGATACCACCGGAGAAACAATCCGTGCAGCCCTGGTGAAGAATTGTGAAGCCGACCGGCGGATCAGGTTATGTGAACATCAGTTTTTGATTGATTTGCTGGGGGCGGAGGCCAACGAATGTCAGGGAGCACTGGTTTATGACCAGCAAAACGAGCGGCAGCTTTTATATATTGCCCGGGCGGTGATTATCGCTACCGGCGGGGCCGGTCAGCTTTACCGCTATACCACTAATCCAGATGTGGCCACAGCCGATGGGATGGCGGCTGCATATCGG
>CAZACF010000137.1:0-6444 GCA_964483565.1 uncultured Syntrophomonas sp.
GAAATCGCGGGCAATCTTTTCCGCGGCGGCCTTGTCCAGAGTGGCTTTGACGTCACTCAATTCCCCCCGGTCAATATAGAAATTGCGGATTTCGCCGCTCACCGCATCGACCTGGGCACTGATGTAACTGGACGCTTTGACATCCGTATCGTTACGCCAGTTAAGATTCCAGATACGTTTCTCCGGATCTTGATAGTCCTTGTATAAATTGGCTTCTTCCAGCTTGACATTGGCCGGCAGGGTTACCCATTGTTTCACCAATGATACCGCTCTTTCCTGGGAGATCAGGTTGAGCGTTTGTTCGACTTCGGCTTTTTCCTGCGGGGTCAGATCAGCCTGGGGAGCATTCATGCTTTTTTCCGCTGAGCCCATGCCGCCGACATCGTTGATGCCGTAAATACTTTGATTTTCAACCGGCTGGCCGCTGACGGCATCAATCATCCCGCCAGAGGTATGGGCCAGGCGATAAACCAGCAGCGGCTGAGCTTTCTTACCCCCGGCACGCAGAATCGAATATTCTGGGGCTACATAGTATTGCAGCTCCAGCATTTTATTGGCTGCAAACGCCTCGCCCGCCTTCTCAGCAGAGATTACTTCCCCTTTAGCGGGAATGGTTTTGTCCGACCAGTTCAGGTCGTAGCTGTTGACCGTACCATCGCTGGTACTAATTTGGATGGTAACCCCTTCATGGCCCACCGGAATTTGATTGGCCATGCGCTGCCAGTGCAGCTCATATTGTCCCCCCTGCCAGCTGCTGATGGGAATGATCTGCTGGTTGGGTTCGTATTGCAAGTTGGCGACCCGGTCGGGGATCAATCGTTTAAGTAAATCAAGACCGATTTTTTGAGCTTGCTCAATGGAAACGGAGGGAATCTCCGTGGTCTGACGACCTTGTTTGTAAATGTGCATGGAGGTAATCAGGCCAGTCGTGGCATCCACTTCAGCATTGAATGACCCCAGGCGATTTTCCTTGTCGGTCCAATTCAATGACCAGATCTGGCCGTTTTCCCGACTGCGAAAGCCCGAGGTAAATTCAGTATACTCCGCCGGTACGGTAAAATTCTGTTTGACTTTTTGGATGGCCTGTTCCAGAGATACGGCGGTTTCATTTCCCGCTGCCATCGCCCCGGCCGGCAGAATGGTAAACAACATCAAAACCATCAGCAGCAGACTTAACCTCTTGTGCAAACGTTTGTTCATTCTCACACTCTCCTGTCTGTTATTTGGTGACAGTGGGGACGGTCCTCACTGTCACCAAAATGATCTTCTATCTGCTTTTACGTATTAAGGTCAAGTACCTTACACTTAAAAATTAAGCGGGGTCAAATTTCAATCTGCTCCCGCTCAAACCATGGCGTATAATACTGGGTAAATGAAGATATATATGGGTAAACCGTTTATTTATACGCCTTCAAAACCTCCTGTTTTCAGCTTTCTTTGAAAATAAATGAAAACCGGGAAAGGAATGATGATCCAGCCCAGACTCTTGATCAGATTGTTGGTGGCCCGGTCGATCTGCCTCTGTTTTTCCACTACAACCATGGCGTCATAGTTGGACTTGAGTTGTTCCTCGCTTAGTTTGTTGACAGTCACTCCAGGAGCCGTTTCCATTTTTTCAGACATTTGCTTGTACTCCTCAAAGGTCTGATAATAACCGGTCGGAGCAATCATGTCGGCAACCGCCATGAACGCTGCCACCCCTCCGCCAATGGTCATCATCAAAGTTGCAAACAGCACCAGATAAACATATACTTTCTTCATCGTCTCTTCTCCTTCATATTTGGATTCGCCTCGCACTCCCACAATGAGTATCATGACCAAAGCCAGAACACCTAGCAAAACCACCAGGGATATCGCCATATTCATATGACACCTCGATTCTCGCATTCTATTCTGTACAACAACTATATGCACATTATAACCAATTGCTTACACATAGGTGACAGTGGGGACGGATCTTTTTTATCATCTTTTTTCAAGAATCAACTGTCAGATATTCTCACATTGACCATCATTATAAGGCAGCAACAGTCTGACGCCCATTACAAATCAACAAGGGTGCAAAGTCTGTGCACCCTTGCCACTTAAATATTACGACCGGAGGTCCGTCCCCACTGTCATGCTTTTTCCAGAAAATCAAAAGGAATGATGGCGATGTCGTTGTGGTAATGGCTATTGGCCAGCTGATTCTTAACTGCGGGAATAAATTCCCGGGGTACGATGACCGCTTCTACATCTGCGGGCTTAAAAATGAAATCACCGTTGGCGCTGCGCCATTCTCTTTCCCGGTAGAACGTTTCGTCGTCGTTTTCGCTGAAACGGGTGAACTTGATGCACTGGGTCAGATGGCCAAAATATTGGTTGAGGAAATCCCGGTGGCGGGCGTTGTTTTCCAATCCCAGCAGATATCCCATATAATCGTACAGGCAAGTATGCCGGTTGGATTGCCGAACGGTTGCAGGCAGTATTTGATCATCGATCGGAATATGTTCGGGGACGGGAAAATCGCGTTCCAGATAAAGAACCGGGTTGAAATGAGGATAAATCGACCGGGCGGCAAACCCAATGGCAGCCTGCCCGTAGTATTCGGCGTGACCGATCAGGTCTTTGAAAGGAATGTCACAGACACAGCAGAATTTTCGGGTGGTCAGCTCCCCCATGATTCTTTCCGTACAGCAGGCCATCAGTTTACGTGTGGCGATGATCTGATTGAGGATCTGCACTGACTCCGCCGGGGATTTGGCTTTATTCTTGATCTCCCGCGGCTCGGTAACATACTCCCAATCGACCTTCGGGCCGCCCGTAAAATGCCAGTAGATTTTCGAAAAGTAACTCTGCATCTACATCCCCGCCTTGCCGTTTGTGCCGTTTGGGTTTAGTTTTAAATGAAATCGTTCAACTTATGCAGACCATTCGCGCACAAGCAAGAAACCTTCCCACTTATGCATATTGAGAAGGTTCGAGATTACTGACAAAGTACATGTTTTGTTGTCCTGAGCACCGTCAACTTTCCAGGACGTATTCGGCGATGTTGCGGCAATGGTCGCCGATGCGCTCCAGGTTGACCAGCAGGTCGAGGAAGACCGCGCCGTTGTTGCCGTTGCAGATGCCTTCGTTGAGGCGGCGAATATGGTTTTTACGATAGGTGGCCTGTAGTTCATCGATCTTTTCTTCGAATCCCAGCACCTGGCTGGCTACCGATTTATCCTGTTTTTCCAGCGCTCGGTAGGACAATAGAATGGTGTCCTTGGTCACCGAGATAATATTATCCATTTCCTCGCGGGCCTCGCCGGATAATCTCACCTGATGTTTGGTCGCATAGTCAGCCTGTTCGATGATATTGTCGCAATGATCACCGATTCGCTCGATATCGTTGAGTGACTGCAGAATAATGGAGGCGCTGTTGGCTTCCTCCCTGGACAACGGCTTCCGGGAGGTCAGCACTACATAATCAGTGATCTCCCGCTCCAGCCGGTTTATGGCATTTTCCAGCACTTCCCCCTTCTTTAGCAGCGCTTCCTGAGGGTTGTTGAAATAATCGATGGCATTGTTAAAAGCATTGTAGGCGATCAGCCCCATCTGCATGGTTTCTCTTTTGGCCTGGGCCAGTGCCACCGAGGGATTGTTCAGCAGCCGGTGATCAATGTATTTGGGTTTATAGGGATCATCCGCATCCTCATCCCGGTCCGGGATCAGCTGGGTAACCAGAAAGGCCAGCACTGTAATCAGCGGAATTAATATAATCACATTGCTGAGATTATAGATAGCGTGGGTCTGGGCAATTTGCAGCTTGATATTGAGCGTTGCCCACGTACCGCCCAGCCCCGGAATCATCAAAACGACATTCGTCAGCCAGATGATGAATTTATCAAAGAACCCAAACAAGAACAGGGGAAGGAAAACCACCAGGCCGAAAATATTCAGCAAAAAATGAGTCAGGGCCGCTCGTTTGGCTGTAACACTAGCCCCCATGCCGGCCAGCAGGGCAGTGATAGTGGTGCCCACATTGGCGCCGAAAAGAATCGGCACGGCCTGATGAAAAGTAACCACTCCATTCACCGCCAGCTGCTGCAATACACCGATCGTCGCGCCGCTGCTCTGCACCACCACGGTAAAGATAATTCCCATGGCCAAACCGGTCAGCGAATTATTGTCTATACCGGCCATCAGGTTGGTGATAAAAGCAACATCAGCCAGCGGCTTCATCCCTTCCCCCATCAAGTTCAGGCCGAACAGTAAAATTCCGAAGCCCAGCAGGGCCTGTCCGATCATTCTTAAGCTGTTTTGCTTAGGGGCCAGGTACATCAGCGCTCCAAGAGCGACGATGGGCAGCACATAATCATACAAATTAAAACCGATCAGGTAAGCGGTGATGGTGGTACCCAGGTTGGCTCCCAGGATGACGCCGATCGCCTGACGCAGCGTGAGCAGTTGGGCATTGACGAGCCCCACGGTGAGAACGGTAGTGGCACTGCTGCTCTGGATCAGCGCCGTGACCAGCGTCCCGGTCAGTACTGCCCGCAACGGCGTGCGGGTTCCCTTTTCGAGGAACTTTCTGATTCGATCCCCGGCCGCCGATCGCAGCCCTTCCGACATGAAATGCAGGCCAAATAGCACCAGCCCCAGCCCGCCTAAAAATATAAATATTATTTCTGTAACAGACAACGTGTAAATCACCCTCCTTGTGACAGTGGGCGTGACGATGGGGACGATCCTGTTTTGTCACCTTTTGATGTGACAGTGGGGACGGTCCTGTTTTGTCACCTTTTGATACGGTAAGCTTGCAAAGAAGATAGCAATCATTATTCTTCTTCGATTATTCTTCTTCGATACGTTTGTTAATCTGCGTTAATTATGTAGTGCGTTTTACCTCCGATTTGTTTGTTCTGCGATACGTTTGTTAATCTGCTTTAATTATGCGATATGTGTGTTATACAATGCTATTGTTATGCGATTCTCTTGTTATGCGATGCCCTTGAACACTAACTAAACACTAGCAAAAACATTAACTGAACAATAACACTTAATAGTAGTTTTGTCGATGCAATTACACGATCAATCATTTGCAGGACAGAAAAAATATACCCTTTTATACTGATAGCCAAATGATAAGGAGCGTCCCCATTGTCATGCCCATTCATAATGAACAAATGGAAAAAAGGTGACAAAAAAGAACCATCCCCACTGTCACTTTCGGCCGATTTCCTGGTCGGTCAGGTAGCAGGCCGGGTCGGATTCCCAGAAGTCTCCGGTTACGGCTTCGGCGCGGGTACGGAAATTGCCATTGCAAATGTCGAGGTACTGGCACTGGGCGCAGCGTCCTTTGAGCAGCGGCTTACGGTTTTTCATTCCCGCTAGGACAGGATGAGAAATATCCGTCCAGATATCGCCAAATTTGCGCTCGCGCACGTTGCCGAAGGTGATGTGCTGGGTGAACTGATCGGGATGGACATAACCCAGCGGATCAACCTCGCCGAAGGCAATGCCGGAGCGATTGCCGCCGTTCATGCCAATCAAATCCTTGATCTGTTGCGCCTTTTCCGGATTGTCCTGCAAGGTGCGCAGATAAATATAAACGCCGTCGCAGTGATTGTCGACGGTTAAAATTTCCTTCTTCAGTCCGCGTTCCTCGAAATCGACCGCCCGGCGGATAATGGTCTCCATCGCCTGACGTGACTGCTGGGGAGTGACGTCCTCATCAACCATACGGTTGCCCCGCCCGGAATAGACCAAATGGTAAAAACAGACCCGGTCGATCTGCTCTTCCTCGATAAAATCAAATATATTGTCCAACTCCGCCAGGTTGTGACTGTTGATGGTAAAGCGCAATCCCACCCGTTGGCCCACCGCTACGCAGTTCTGGATTCCTTCCATGGCCGCCTGGAACGCCCCCTCGCGCCCGCGGAATTTATCATTTACCTCGCGCAGACCATCGAGGGAAATCCCCACATAGCCCACCCCGATATCCTTGATGCGCTGCGCCACCTCGCGGGTGATCAGCGTACCGTTGGTAGACAGCGTCGGTCGGATACCCCGCTCAGCCGTGTATTCGGCCAGTTCAAAGAAATCCGGCCGGATCAGCGGTTCCCCACCCGAGAACAGCAATACCGGCACCCGGAACTCGGCCAGGTCGTCAATAAAGCGTTTGGCCTCCTCGGTGGTCAATTCGTCTTGGTATTTGCGGGCATCCGAGTCCATATAGCAATGGATGCACTTCAGGTTGCAGGTGCGGGTGGAGTTCCACACCACCACCGGCCCCGAGCCGCTGGTTGTCCCGTGGGCCGCTCCCCGGGAGGCATGGCTGTAGCGCAGGGAATCTCCGAAATATTCGTCGTTAAAAAGCAGTTTGGTTACACTAATCATGGCCCTTCCCCTTTTAAACCTGGTAATATTCCTTTGCAGGTAAATGTATTATATCGTATTTGCTCCCCTTTCAGCAAAAAA
>CAZACF010000138.1:0-1291 GCA_964483565.1 uncultured Syntrophomonas sp.
CTGGCTCTGGCGGAAGAATTCTTGCCCAACCTTACGAAAAGCCTGGCCGCACCACCGCGTCATTTGTTTGCTGGAGCGATCAGTCCGGGAGGGGTGGTCTCTCAGGCCGAAAGCCTTCTGGAGCATGATTTTGCAGTGCTGGGGATCAAGGGTAGTCCGGGCGGGGGCGGCAAGGAGCTGCTCAAATACGTCTTGACAAATATTGAACTGACAGGGATATTTGCGGAAGTTTTTCATTGTCCGTTTGATCCTCAAGAAATTGATATGATTATCATTCCTGACAGTAAAACGGCCCTGGTTGATTTCTCTGCTTCGGTTATTGACTATGAGACTGCCTGGCCGGTGCGTAAATTCAAGCGTTTTCTGGACTTTGATCAATTTCTGGATGAAGCGGTGCTGGATTCGCGGGCCAAGGGAATTTTTGCCAGCCGGGAACGGTTTGAGGCAGGCATACGGGCAGCGGTGGCGCAAATCAAGACGGCCAAGAATTATCATGACGAGCTGGAAAGCTTTTATGTGCCGGCCATGGATTTTGAGCGGATCGAAAAGGTTCGGCAGGAGCTGCTGGCCGAACTGCTGGCTGATCTGCAGTAACTGTACGGGCTCTGCCGTTGGGCTTCGCCATCAGGGGCTCGGCTTCGCCTTTGCCGGGCTTCGCCATCAGTTTTCGTACGGTTTTGCCATTAGAACAGGGTTACGGTTACTTCTTGGTTGGCTGGCAGGCCTTGTTTTTCGTAGGGGATGTGGAGATAGCCGTCGGCCTGGGCGAGGATGTTCATCAGACCGGATTTGCCTAGCAAGGGCTTGACCAACGGTCCGGTTGGGCTGTCCTGCCATTGGACAGGGATGAAGTCATCACGGCCGGCCTGGGATGCTACGTTGAGGGTCAGGCGGCCTTTTTCCTGCCGGGCTTGGGACTGGCGCAGCAGGGGCGCACAGATGATGTGAAAGATCATCAGGGCTGATACGGGATGGCCAGGCAGTCCGATGATAAGCTGGGAATCTGTTCTGACTGCCAGGGTGGGTTTGCCGGGTTTGATGGCTATGCCGTGAAAAAGCAGTTGGCTGTCTGGCATTGACAGCATGGCTTCGAGGGTATAGTCGGCTATTCCTACCGAGCTGCCTCCGGATACGAGCAGCAGATCGTTTTCTTCCAGGCCAAGGGCAATGGCTTTTTTTAAAGACGATAGATTGTCTTTTACCAGGGGATAGTGACAAGCAATGGCCCCACATGATTGGAGTGCGGCGCTGATGGCCCAGGTGTTGACATCTCTGATCTAAAGTTAGAAAA
>CAZACF010000138.1:1301-6404 GCA_964483565.1 uncultured Syntrophomonas sp.
GGATGATCTCATCGCCGGTTGATAATATGCCGACCCGGTATGGTTTATAAACCGGCACTTCTTTTATGCCCAGCGAAGCCAGCAAGCCTATGTCCTGGGGACGAATTTGGTGTCCATGGGCAAATATCTTCTCTCCAGCGGCGATATCTTCTCCTGCCTGCATGACGTTTTCCCAGGCACCGACCGGTCTGAAAACCAGTACGGTGTTTTCATCCAATCGTTCCGTGTATTCGACCATGATCATGGCATTACTGCCGGCCGGCATCATTGCCCCGGTTGGGACCCAGGCGCATTGACCGGCGCCAATGGTCAATTGGGTCGCCTTTCCCATGGCTACTGCACCTCGATACTCCAGCATTCCGGGCAGACTTTCGCTGCTGCCGTAACTGTCTTCACAGTTGACTGCGTAACCGTCCACGCTGGAACGGGTAAAGGCGGGGATATTTTCAGGGCTGATGATATCATCGGCCAGAATACGTGCAAAGCAGTCCGGCAAGGAACTCATTTCTGCAGCAGACGCAGCAAGATGTTCGCCAAGGATCTCTTGTGCGCTTTGATAAGTCAGGACTTTTAAAAATTCCGCCATGGTTTGGCTCCAATCATTTTATTTCAATTCTCCAATCCATTATACTTAAATCCAGGACAAGCAACAAACAATGATGGAGAACGGATAATTAATGGAGGATGCCGATGAACAGAAACATATATATTGATAATATGCCCCAAGAAAAAACATTGCAGCTGTTTATGGACGGGCTGCAATCCTGCGGCTGGTTTGAACGGACGATAGAAAACGTTGCGGTTAGAGAGTCACTGTATCGGGTGACGGCGGAGCCGGTCATTGCCAGACGTTCTTCTCCTCACTATGTGGCTTCGGCCATGGACGGGGTGGCGGTAAAATCGGTCATGACAGCTGGTGCTACGGAAAGCAATCCGGTCAACATAATGGCCGGTGATTATCTGGAAGTCGATACGGGTGATTTTGTGCCCAAACAATACGATGCGGTCATCATGATCGAAGAGGTCAATTTCTTTGCCGATCATATTCAGATCATCAAAGCTGCGGTACCCTGGCAGCATATCCGTTCCATCGGTGAAGACATGGTGGAAGGCGATATGATCCTGCCCAGTCTGCGCTCCATTGGCCCCTACGAACTGGCGGCGCTGATCACCGCCGGAGTAGAAACGGTTCCGGTGATAAAAAAACCGATCGTGGCAATCATCCCCACCGGGACCGAGCTGGTCGAATCAGCCCAAATTCAAATGGCCCCGGGAGATATTGTGGAGTCAAACAGTTACATGCTGATGGGACTGGCCCGCCAATGGGGAGCGGAATGTCTGCGCCATGATATCGTCATCGACGATCGGGATCAAATCAGGCAAGCTGTCCTGGAAATCAAATCGCAGGCAGATATGATCGTGATTTGTTCGGGATCCTCTGCTGGCCGGGAAGATTATACCGCCGGTATTATCAGGGAACTGGGTGAAATCCTGGTGCATGGCGTGGCGGTACGTCCCGGCAAACCAGCCATATTAGGCATAATTGATCATAAACCGGTGATTGGGGTTCCCGGTTATCCGATTTCGGCTGGTTTGATTTTTAATCTTTTTGCCCGACCGATTATCTATCGTAAAACGGGGGTCAGCCTCCCCAACGATGATACCTTGTCCGGGTCCATATCCAAAAAGTTGCCCTCCCCGATGGGCGTGGATGAATACATCCATGTCAATGTGGCTGCAATCGATGATAAAATCATTGCTTATCCGCTCAACCGCGGGGCGGGCCTGAGCAGCATCCTGGTTAAATCGGACGGCACCATACAGGTGCCCAGAGGTCAGGAAGGACTGGAAGCCGGAGCACTTTGCAACGTTTCTCTCAACAAATCCCGCCGGGACATTCAAAACAGCCTGATTACCCTGGGCAGTCATGATATGAGCATTGATTTTTTAATCGATATCCTCTATCGTGATTATGGCATCCGCCTGGTCTCCACCAACGTGGGCAGCATGGGCGGCATTATGGCGCTGCGGCGCAAAGAAACCCATTTTGCCGGCCTGCACCTTTTGGATGAAGAGGGCGGTTATAATATCAGTTATTTGGATAAGTATCTGCCTAATGAAAACTATCTGCTGGTTAATTTGGTCAAACGCCATCAGGGATTGGTGGTATGTCCAGGCAATCCTTTGCATATAAGAGGTATTGAGGATCTGGTCAGAAATGAGGTGCGTTATATCAATCGCCAAAAAGGGGCCGGTACCAGGGTTCTGCTGGATCATTGGCTGAAAAAAGAAGGAATATCACCCGCATCCATTAACGGCTATCAACGAGAGGAGTATACCCATCTGGCAGTTGCTGCCGCCGTAAAAAATGATGCCTGTGATACCGGCATGGCCATTTTTGCCAGTGCCAAAGCCATGGGACTTGAATTTATCCCGATCGATGTTGAACGTTATGACCTTTGCATCTTAACCGATATCATCGCTGAACAACACCTGGAATACCTTCTTCAGGCAATTCGCAGTGATGAATTTAAAGCGCGAGTAAACGGTTTTGGCGGTTACGAAACAGATTTGACCGGACAAGTAATGCATTTTCAAAGGTAATACCCAAGTTCTCCATGGGCAGTTAAAATATACTGCAAATTATTAGCTGTTTTTACATTAAAAATAGAGGAATATTTAATATTTTATCGAATTCAAGTATTAGAATTAGCAGCAGTTTATCTATAATTTTATAATACAAAGCTCTTAAGCTGTCAGCCTAAAACGTAAAAGTCAAGGCAACCAGCCATTGGGTATGCCTGGAAACGGGTTTATCTCCCCTTATTGTGGAAAGGAGCCATGGTCGCACTGCTTCAATATAGGCAGTGTGTGCTTGTGGTTTTTTGTTTTTCAATAAGGGGTTTATTTTTTAATATTTTATTTAGATTATTTATCCTCTTAAGGAGGTGAAATGTTTTTCACTTTGTAATGGATGGATTATGATGGTAGCTCCAGTAATAGGGAGATTGGAGCCTACGATCCCAATCTAAAGTCCGGATTTATTTGTTACAAATGTTCTAAAAATAGGGAGGGGAAAGGAGAGTGTTCGTTCTATGAAGGTTACCCGCAGACAGTTCCTTAAGGTAACCGGAGCTACAACGGCTGCAATGGCAGTAACCGATCTGGGTTTTAATATGAATGCTACCGCCAGTGCAATCAAGGAATTACGCACCAAAAACGTAACTCCAACACCAACTGTTTGTCCTTATTGTGCATCGGGATGTGGTTTGGTCGTTTATGCACAAAAGGATAATGCCGGTAAGTTCCAAAAATTGCTCAGCGTCCAAGGAGACCCCGACAATCCCATTAATCAGGGATGTGCATGCTCCAAAGGCGCAGCCATGTTTAATTTGAGAGAAATCTATGATCCGGAAACCGGTGAACAAGTGATTAACCCCAAAAGAGTCCAAAAGCCATTATACCGGGCTCCAGGCACAGATAAATGGGTAGAAAAAGATTGGGATTGGATGCTGGATACGATTGCTGAAAGGATAAAAGAAACCAGAGACAGCAGTTTTATTCATGAGGAGAAACTTGCCGAGGGCGGAAATGTAATTGTCAACCGCACCGAGAAAATAGCTTCCATTGGAGGGTCCGGACTGGATAATGAAGAGTGTTATCTGTTGTCCAAAATGATGCGTTCCCTGGGTGTCGTATATCTGGAAACCCAGGCCCGTATCTGACACTCCTCGACGGTGGCAGGCCTGTCACCTTCATTTGGCCGGGGAGCTATGACCAATCACGTGATTGACCTTAAAAATACCGATGTTGCCCTGATCATGGGCAGCAATGCGGCAGAGAATCATCCCATTACCATGAAATGGTTGACCAAGGCACGCGAAAATCGCAATGCCAAAATCATTCATGTTGATCCACGCTATACCAGAACATCAGCCATTGCTGATCTGTATGTCCCCTTAAGATCAGGAACGGATATTGCATTCCTGGGCGGCATGATCAAGTATATCCTTGACAACCAGCTTTATCACAAGGATTATGTCCTCAACTACACCAACGCTGCTTATCTGATTAAGGATGAATTTTCCTTTGATGACGGTTTGTTCTCAGGTTGGAACGGGACTGACAAGAAATACGATGTGGCCAGCTGGGATTATAAATTTGGCGAAGATGGACTGCCTTTGACTGATCCTACCCTGCAGGATCCCCGTTGTGTTTTCCAACTGATGAAAAAACACTATGAGCGTTACGATATTGACATGGTCTGCAAGATAACCGGAACTCCCAAAAACAAGTATATGGAAGTTCTGAAACTGTTCTGCACCACCGGAGCCCCTGATAAAATGGGCACCATCCTTTATGCCATGGGCATTACCCAGCATACCGTAGGGGCCCAGAATATTCGAGCATTCTCCATAGTGCAAACCTTGCTAGGAAATATGGGCAGACCCGGCGGAGGCATCAACGCCCTGCGCGGTGAGAATAACGTACAGGGCGCCACCGATATGGCCCTGTTGTTTGGCAATCTGCCTGGATATCTTGATTCACCAACCAATACTGCCGCCAACAAAGACCTGATTTCCTTTATCAGAGCCATTACTCCCGGAGCTGGCAAATTGCCCTTCACCAACCTGGATGAATTCCGGGCTTTGGTAAAAGAAGGTTTCCCCAACTCCGGCTGGAAGATTAATTCATCCAAGTGGGTGGTCAGCATGCTCAGAGCTTGGTTTGGCGAAGCTGCCAATGCCGGCAATGATTATGCCTATCATTATCTGCCCAAGCGGGATGCCAAGAAAAATTATTCCCATATGGCACTGTTTGAAGCCATGTATAGAGGCGAAATTGACGGTCTGTTCGTCAATGGCTCCAATCCCGTGGTCGGCGGCCCCAATGCCAATAAAGAACATGCTGCGCTCACCAAGCTGAAATGGATGGTTTCCATTGACCTGTGGCTGAATGAAACAGCTGATTACTGGACTCATCAGGCCTGGGAAAGGGCAGCCGAAAACCCCAATGTTGCAAAATTGAGCCCTGAAGAAATTAATACCGAGGTATTCTTCCTGCCTGCCGCAGCAGTATATGAAAAAGAAGGAACTGCCGCCC
>CAZACF010000139.1:0-2245 GCA_964483565.1 uncultured Syntrophomonas sp.
CAATCAAATGCAATTGATGAGACCGGATCATTGTATCCACATCGATTTGATGACGATCGCCGACCTGAATAGTGACGGGGCTTATGAGATCCTGATTCGGAAAAGCGGTTGGGAATATGGATATTACCTGGTTTATGCCCTGAATAGCCAGGGCCAATATGAGTCGGTCATGCGCTCCAATCACGGTATATAAATAACACCTCCCCCGCCTGCATCGGTCGTCAGTTTTACTTTAAAACTCAATCTGCTTGGGGTTTAAAACGATCATATGAATTATGGCCAATGCCTGCGGGAGGAAAAAAATTGCACCTCTCATCACCAAGAAATAGTTTAAATAGCATCATACAATTTAAAAGGGGCCAGTTACTATACAAGTCAACTGGCCCCCCAAGATTACCGCCTTATGCTGCATCCATTTGGACTTATCCAAAGTTCGCGACATACCCGCAATGATCTCTTTTTAGAATTTAATCGTATGGTCCACGATTTTACTGTAAATTTCCGGGGTCAGTTCTACATAAACCCCGCGGTCGGGATCAAGAAAATAGAGAGGATCACTGATCACAGACGGATCGAAACCTTCCTTCTGGAGCTGGGTTTTCATCTGCTTGAAACTGTTGGTGGCATCAATGGTGTCACGCAGGCGAATAAAATGGGGCCGGGCATAGGAGGGCAGGTTTTCACAGACAAAGGCCCCCAGTTTGGCCCAATCAATGACCGCTCCTTCCAGCAGTTTGATGGCGGCCATGCCGCATCTTCCTTCGACGCCAGGCACCTGCACCCCATAAACATTGACATCCTCCATCTGGCCAAACCGGTTGACCACATTGGAAACCTGATTGGTCGAAACATTTTCACTTTTCCAGCGGAAGGTATCCCCCATGCGATCCACAAATGAGAAATAATCTTTCTCACCCAGACAGACCAGATCGCCGCTGTTAAAATAGCAGTCGCCCTCCTTCAGTACATTATGCATGATCTTTTCTTCCGTGGCCTGGGGATTGTTGACATAACCCGCAAAAACATTGAGCTGGTTGATTTCACAAACCAAAAGGCCGGTCTCGCCTATATCACACTTGACGGCGAAGCCCTTCTCGTCGCGAACGATTTCTTCTTTATCCAGGTCATATTTGATGATTTCACCCTGGCGTCTGCCCAGCATGTCCAAGCTGCCACACATTCCCGGGATTTGTTCCAGGTTCAAGAAGGAACCGACCCCTTCGGTAGCGCCGTAAATCTCATAAATGGTTTCAAAGCCGAAGCGTTTGCGCAGCGGCTCCATCAGCTCGCCGCGCATGCCGTTGCCCACGATGATTTGCAGGGGATTATCGGCATCGTCAGGTTTTTCCGGTTGATTGTAGATATAGCGGCAGAGTTCGCCCACATAAACAAACACGCTGACCTGATATTTGCGGATATCGTCCCAGAAATTGCGGGCTGAGAATTTGCGCCGCAGCACCATGGTGCTGCCCGATACGATGGTCATGGAATAACCGATATCAAAACCGCTGTTATGGTAAAGCGGCAAGACCATGTATTGGGTGGTTTGCGGGCTCAGCTTGCCAAAAATGGTAAACAGATTGCCCAGCACCAGCCAACGTTTCTGGGTAACGGCACACGCTTTGGGGAAACCGGTAGTGCCGGACGTGTAGATATAGACGATCACATCGTCACTGCTGACGGTTGCAGTAGTGGGCGGGTTCTGATCCGAGGCTGCGGCCAGCAGCGGTTGCAGGTCGGCGATCCCCGCTACGCCCGGGAGATCCAAACCTTCATTTTCCACAAAGACCAAACCAGGCTCCTTAAGGTGCACCTGCTCCCTGATCTCCAGGAAAGGTTCCATTAATTCATGGCCTACGATCAGCATTTTGGCGTCGCAGATATTGAGCGCATGAGCCAGCACTTCCTTGCGCACCCCATTGTTGATCAGGGACACGATCACGCCCAGTTTACTAAGTCCCGAAGCGGCGATGAGAAATTCCGGCCGGTTTTCCATCAAGATGCCCACCACATCACCCTTTTGCAGGCCCAGTGAGCGGAAGTAGTCGGCATAGCGGTTGGCCAGCGCGTTCAGTTCACCGAAAGTAACCGTGCGATCTTCAAAAATGATGGCTGGATGATCCTTGAGAGCTTCTGCCTGGTATTCCAGTTCCGACCCCAGCGACATCATCTGGGGTTGCGCCAGGCTACCGATGGTTTCAAGGGGATTTCTTGTTTTAACGGGTTCCATGATTACTACCTCCTC